>CAISJD010000159.1 GCA_903885605.1 uncultured Chthonomonas sp.
CCACCAACTCCGCGAAGAACTCAGTCATCGGCGAGCTCATCGCTGAGGCCATGGACAAGGTCGGCAAGGACGGCGTCATCACCGTCGAGGAGAGCAAGGGCACCCAGACGAGCCTGGAGCTCGTCGAGGGGATGCAGTTCGACAAGGGCTACATCTCGCCCTACTTCGTCACCGACACCGAGCGCATGGAAGCCGTCATCGACGAGCCCATGATCCTCCTCTACGAGAAGAAGATCAGCGCCATCGCCGATCTGATCCCCGTGCTGGAGAAGGTGGCTCGCATGGGCCGCCCGCTGGTGATCATCGCCGAGGACATCGAGGGCGAGGCCCTTGCGACCCTGGTCCTGAACAAGATTCGCGGCACCATCAACGCCGTTGCCGTCAAGGCGCCCGGCTTCGGTGACCGCCGCAAGGCCATGATGGAGGACATCGCGATCCTCACCAATGGCAAGTTCATCACCGAGGATCTCGGCATCAAGCTCGAGAACGTCGACCTTACCGTGCTGGGCAGCGCCAAGCGCATCACCGTGACCAAGGACGACACCACGATCGTCGAGGGCAAGGGAGCCGGCGCCGCCATCCAGGGACGCGTCAGCCAGATCAAGCGCCAGATCGAGGAGACCGACAGCGACTACGATCGCGAGAAGCTGCAGGAGCGACTGGCCAAGCTCTCCGGCGGCGTAGCGGTCATTAAGGTCGGCGCGGCCACCGAGACCGAGCTGAAGGAGAAGAAGCATCGCTTTGAGGATGCACTCTCCGCCACACGCGCAGCGGTCGAGGAAGGCATTGTGCCCGGCGGCGGTGTGACCCTGATCCGCGCCATCGCGGCCGTCGACAAGCTCGTGACCGAAGGCGACGTCAAGATCGGCGTCAACATCATCCGCCGCGCACTCGAAGAGCCGACCCGCTGCATCGCCGACAACGCCGGCGTTGAGGGCTCGGTCATCGTCGAGTACGTCAAGAACGCCGAAGGCAACATCGGCTACAACGCGGTCACCGGCGAGTACGAGGACATGCTGAAGGCCGGCATCGTCGATCCCGCCAAGGTCACCCGCTCTGCCCTGCAGAACGCGGCCTCCATCGGCGCCATGGTGCTGACCACCGAGTGCCTCGTTGCGGAGAAGAAGGAAGACAAGCCTGCTCCCGCACCCGGCGGCGGCGGCCCCGGCGGCATGGGCGGCATGGGCGGCGGCATGTACTAAACCCGCGCACTGTCGCGGTGACGTAGGCGAAGGGCCGGCTCCGAGTGTTTCGGGGCCGGCCCTTCGTGCGTCTTGGCCTACTTCGGCTCCGTCTCCTCCACCTTGCGGCGCCCGAAGCGGTTCTCTGTGCCGTTCATCAGCCGGCGGATGTTGGATCGGTGCGTCCAGAACGTCAGCGCCGCGCCGCAGATCGCGAAGGCCAGGCGCGGCATATCGCCTGGGTAGAAGAAGGGGCACGAGCCGACCATGCTGGCTGCGCCCACCAGGGTGCCGACCGAGACGTAGCCTGTGAGGCCGACCACAGGGAACCATAGCACCATCGCCACGAGGCCCACCTGCCACATGGTGCCGACCATTACCCCGAACGCGGTCGCCGCGCCCTTGCCGCCGCGGAACCGCAGGAATATGGAGCAGGAGTGGCCCAATACGGCTGCCATGCCTGCCGCCACCTGCCAGCCAACGGGTAGGTCCAGCAGTCGGGCGGCCACTGGAGGCAGGCAGCCCTTGGCCACGTCCAGCACCCAGACCGCCACGCCCGCGGGCTTGCCCACAACGCGGTAGACGTTGGTGGCGCCGATGTTGCCGCTACCGTGCTCCCGGACGTCGATGCCCGCCACCCACCGTGCGATCAGCAGGCCGAAGGGTACAGAGCCCAGCAGGTACCCGCCCAGCAGGGCGGCAGGTCCGGTGATCATGGGGCATTCAGCTCCTGTCGAGTATCCTGGTAGAAGGTTCGCTCTATGATGGCGCGGGTCTCGCGCATCTCGTCGCGGACCCGGTTAAGAAGCCGTTGCCCGGCCGGCGTGCCTGGAAGGTCCGGGCATCCCATCCCGATGGCCACCTTGCGCAATGTGCCGACGCTGTCCGGCAGGAGGTCCGTGGGCCCGCCGCCTCCGAGTAGCGCCAGCCGGTTCCGCAGGGTCATCAGCGAACGGTAGTTGTCAGCGAGCCGGGAGGCATCCGGCGCGCGTAGCGCCCCGTGCCGAGCCAGCGCCAACAGGGCACCCACCGTTCCAGGCGCCCGTGCCGGCGGGCAGGACCTCCCGTACCTGAGCTGCAGGAGCTGTGTGGCGAACTCGATGTCCGACATGCCGCCGTGGCCCAGCTTCAAGTCACGCTCGCGCATCTCCGGCTTGAGCCGCTCCGCTTCCATCCGGCGCTTCATGTGGCGGATCTCGTCGGCTTGCGCGTCGGGCAACACCTCGCTGTACAGCGTTTCGGCCACGATACGCATGAACGCGCGCCCGCAACCCGAGTGGCCTGCACAGGCGCGAGCCTTCACCAGGGCCTGCCGCTCCCACGTCTGCGCGTTGTCCCGATAGTAGGCGGCGTAGTCTGCAAGCGGCCTGACCAGTGCGCCGAACCGACCTTCAGGCCGCAAGCGCGCATCGATCTCCACGGGCGCGCCGCGCACGCGCAGCTCCTGGGCCGATGCCAGCACGGCCTCGGCCACGCCGTTGCAGGCGCGCCACTCTGGCGTGTTGGGGCCACCGTCGGCATCCTGCATGATGAAGATGACATCCCAGTCTGACCCGTAGCTCAGCTCACGGCCGCCCAGCTTGCCTTGGCCCACGACGGCCATGCCGGTGATGGCGCAGCGTGCCGGCTCGCTAAGCGTATTGGCGGACGCCAGCCGGCATGCCCGTTCGAGCAGGACCCCCAGCACGGCGTCGGCCAGAGCCGTGAGCTCGCGCCGCACCTTTGCCGCGGTGATGTCGCCCCAGAGGTCTCGCGCGGCGGTCCGCAGCCGCTCGCGCTGGATGTAGAGGGCCAACGACTGCCAGAAGCGGTCGCCGAGGTCGGCTCCCGGCCGATCGATGCGCAGGCGGGAGGCCAACTCGGACGCATACCGGTCTGCCTGCTTGGGCTCCGGATCGAGCATGCTCTCATCGACGAGCATGTCCAGCCACTCGGGCCGGCGCGCAAGGATGCGGCCCATCTCGGGCGACCCGGCTCCCAGCCGGCAGACCCGTTCGAGCAGTTCGGGCGCCTGGGCCAGCGCTCCGTATATCTCGGCGGGATTGGGCGACGCCTCGGCAAGCTCCAGCGTCGCCGCCAGGGCTGCGTCGGGATCAGGCGTGGCTCCGCAGCAGGATAGCAGGTGCGGCATCAGGTCGCCCAGGGCCTCGCGGGTCGCGGGTGATGCCAGTCCGTAGTTCCCACCAATCGTGGCGTCGCGCAGATGACGTAGCGCCGACGCAGGATCCACTATTCCGGCCTCGGACAACAGGGCCTCCAGCTCGCCGGCATCGGCCCCGGCCTCGAGTCCCTGGACCAGCCTTCGGGCGATCTCGGGCTCGTGCCCAATGGGCTCACGGTCCCCAAGGAAGATGGCGGCATAGTGGGCGTGGTTCCGTTGAGCCCGGCGGCTGTACTCCCGCTCGAATGTCGGGCCGTCCGCAAACCCGAGCCTGTGCGCGAGCAGGTCGACCTCGGCCGGCTCCGTGGGCAAGGCCTGGGTCTGCCGCTCGTAGAGCAGTTGCAGCCGGTGCTCGACATTGCGCAGGAAGACATAGTCCTCGGCCATGTCATCGGCCTCAGCCGGCCGCAGGATGCCCGCGTGCCGGAGCCTGGCGAGCGCCTCCAGCGTGTTGGGAGTTCGGAGCCAGGGGTTGTGGCTCCCGGCGATGAGCTGGCACAGCTGGACCGAGAACTCAACGTCGCGGATCCCACCTACGCCGACCTTCACGTCGGTGCGCGAGCGCCCTTGCGCGGCGGCTTGCTGCTCGATGCGCCGTTTGTTGCTGCGGATGGCATCGATGAACCCCTCGGTCACGTTGCGCCTGTAGACGAAGGCCTCTGCCATGCGCATGAACGCTCGCCCCAGTTCGGCGTCTCCTGCGATGGTCCGCGCCTTCAGCAGGGCCTGCCTCTCCCATGGCTCGGCCCAGCTCTCGTAGTAGAGGCTGTAGGATGAGATCGACCGGACCAGCGAACCGAAACGGCCCTCGGGCCTTAGCCGCATATCGACGCGAAAGAGGTGGCTGTTCTCCATGCGCTTCGACAGGCCGGAGACGATGAGCTCCGCCAGCCGTGTGGCGTACCGGGCCGCCCGCGGCGCGGCTTCGGTGTCCGGGTCAGCGTGGACGAACATCAGGTCTATGTCGCTGGAGTAGTTGAGCTCCTCCCCGCCGAGCTTGCCCATGCCGATCACGCAGAGCGGGATGCGGTCCTCGACGGCAAATGCCTCGGCGAGTTCCTGCTCGGCGATCTCGAGGCACTGCTGCACGCATGCGTCGGCCAGGTGCGAAAACTCCCGGGCGGTCTCGGGCATCGTCGCGGCGCCGAGGATATCCCGTGCGCCGATGCGCAGCACTTCGCGCTGCCGGAAGCGCCGCATGGCCTCGAGCCGAAGCTGCGGGCGGCTGACGACGCCGCAGAACTGACCCAGTGCGGCATGCATGGCTGCGGACGACCGACCTTCCGCGATGAGGTTGGGACTGGTGAGGATCTCCAGGTACTCGGGGTTCCGCACCAGGATGTCTGCCAGGAACTGGCTGGTGCCGAGGACCTGGGCCAGCATCGGCAGGGCAGTGGGATGCTGCCCAAGGTACCTGACCTGCGTGATGCGGCTGGTTACGGCCTCCAGCAGGCGGCAGATGCTCGTCAGGGCACGGTCGGGATCAGGCGCCTTCGCGAGTGCGTCGAGGAGCGCCGGACGAAAGGCCTCGACGACGTCGTCTGTGACGCCGCCGCCTGCCAGGCCCACCATGAGCCTCTCGGCCCGAGCCGGATCGGCGAATGCGGGCCTGCTTGCCGAATCGGGGGTATCAGAGGTCATGAATGGGGCCCTGGCGGCCGATGCCTAACGGTCTTCGCCGAAGTCTTTGGTGCCGGTTACGCGCATGGCGTCCTGCCGTGACTCGGCCCGGCGGGCCCTCAAGATCAGCGGCGTACCCTCGTAGCGGTAGGCGGCGCGAATGCGGTTTTCCAGATAGCGCAGATAGGAGAAGTGAACCATATCGGGGTCGTTCACGAACATGAGCACCGTCGGCGGCTTGACGCGCGGCATGGTGGCATAGTAGACCTTGAGCTGCTTGCCGTGCTCCAGACGGGGGTGGTCCTCTACCGCATGGCGGATGATCCGGTTCAGTTCGCCCGTGGGAACGCGCATGGCGTGCATATCGACGCACTCCAGCGCCACGTCGACGACCTGGGAGACGCTGAACCTGTGCAGCGCCGAGCAGAAGACGATGGGCGCGTACTGGACGAACGGCATCTCGTCGCGAATCTTCTCGGTGAACTCCAGCACCTTGACCCGGTCGGGGTTGCGGCCGTTGACGATGGCCTCATTCACGAGGTCCCACTTGTTGACCGCGATCACGCAGGCGCGGCCGGCTTCGTGCGCCATTCCCGCCACACGCTTGTCGCCGTCGGCCAGCCCTTCATTGGCATCGACCACCACCACCGCGACGTCGCACCGCTCGATGGCGGTCTTGGCGCGCAGGACGGTGTAGTACTCCACACTGCCCTGGATCTTGCCGGCCCGGCGGATGCCCGCGGTGTCCACCATGACGATCTCGCGGCCGTCGCGCACCAGCCGGGTGTCGATAGCATCGCGCGTCGTGCCGGGGATGGGGCTGACGATCACGCGGTCCTCGCCCAGGATCCCGTTGGTCAGCGATGACTTGCCCACGTTGGGCCGTCCGATCACGGCGATCCGTGCTGCGTCATCGTCGCCCTCGTCGGCCTCGGCGTCCTGCAGGGCTCCCGCGATGACATCCAGCAAGTCGCCGACCCCGTGGCCATGAATGCTGGAGATGGGAAAGACCTCGGGGTAGCCGAGGCTGTAGAACTCCACCGCGGTCTGCATGACCTTGGTGCTGTCGGCCTTGTTGGCGGCGATGTAGACCGGAACCGGCGAGCCGCGCAACGCATCTGCCAGTTCAAGGTCGGCGGCGGTCACCCCTTCGGCAGCGTCGCACACGAAGATGATGGCGTCGGCCTCATCCATGGCGAGCTGCGCCTGGAGGCGAACCTGCACGGTGAGCGGGTCCCGGTCGTCGAGCACGATGCCGCCCGTATCGATGATGGTGAAGCTGCGGTTCAACCACTCAACCTGCGCGTAGAGCCGGTCACGCGTGACGCCCGGCGTGTCTTCGACGATGGCGAGCCGCCGCCCTGTGAGCTTGTTGAACAGCGTCGACTTGCCGACGTTCGGACGGCCGACTACGGCGATCACTGGAGATGGCATGGGGTTACCTCCCGGAATCTGGGCACGGGCGCCCTCTCCGTGTTGCGGATTGTACCACGCCTAACCGGGGCAGGCGCTCAGGCTGCGCCGCGCCCGATGCGGTCCAACAGGATGGCTACGGCGGCTACGGCGGCCGTTTCGGAGCGGAAGACGTACGGACCGATCGAGACGACGGCCGCTCCGCCCCGTCTGGCCTCGTCGATCTCGCGCTCGGTGAAGCCACCCTCGGGGCCCACGGCAAGGCAGGCGGCGCCGCCTGCCCGAAGGCCCGGTGCGAGGCTGATGGCCTCCGAGAGGCGCACGCCGCCCGGGTGGAGGACGAGGCAGTCGGCGCCCCAGTCCCGGACCATCTGGGCGAGCGGCGCGGGGGGCAGCACGGCGGGCACGGAACCTCGGCCCGACTGCTCTGCGGCGCCCTTGGCCACGGCCTGCCAGCGCGCCGTGCGGCCCTCGGCATCCCTGGCGTCCAGACGTACCACGCCGCGCTCGGTCAGCAGCGGCACGAAGGCCCAGGCGCCCGCTTCGGTGCCATGCTGCACGACCTCGGAGAAGCGGTCTCCCTTTGGGGCGGCCTGCGCCACGGTGAGGCGAAGCGGCGGGTCAGGCGGGCAGCGGTCGTCGGCGCCCAGGTCAAGCAGCGTCTCGCTTCGGCCTACCTCGGCCACCGTCCCACGTCGCGCGCGGCCGCAGCCGTCCAGGAGCGTCAGCGGGTCGCCCTTACGGGCCCTCAGGACGAGTGCAAGGTGGCGGTGGTCGGGACCGGTGATGGTGACGCGGTCCGACGCAAGCGATCCAGGGGCAACGAAGAGCCTCCGTGGCGCCCTGTCGTCAAGAGGCATGTGGGGCCGGGCCGGCCTGGGCAATTACGGCTCGCCAGACTTCGTCCTCCTGGACCTCAAGGAGCGTCAAGCCCTGGCGCTCGACGGCCTCGACCACGTCGGCGCAACGCTCCTCAACGATCCCGGATGTAATGAGAAGGGCGCCGGGAAGCAGCTTGGGCGCGACATCGGGCAGGAGGGGATTGATCACGTCGGGCACGATGTTCATCACGATTAGCTCGTACCGGGCGTCCAGGGCGGCGAACTCGCTGTCCGACATGATCGAAATCTGGTTGCGGTACGGACTGCCTGCCACGTTCTCCGACGCGATGCGCCGGGGCAGGGCATCGATCTCGGAGGCGTCTACGTGGACGGCGCCCAGCGCGGCGGCCGCCATGGCCAGGATGCCGCTGCCGCAGCCCACATCGGCCACACGCATGCCGGGCGTCACGAGCCGTTCCAACGCAACCAGGCAGAGCCGGGTCGTGGGATGGCCGCCGGTGCCGAAGGCCATGCCGGGATCCAGCTCGATGACCAGCTTGTCCGCGGGACCGGCATAGGCCTCCCAGGTGGGCTTCACGACGATGCGCTTGCCGAATTCGGTGGGCTTAAAGTGCTTCTTCCATTCGTTGGCCCAGTCGCGCTCGTCCACGTAGTCCAGAAGCACCTGGTCCACCGCCGCCAGGCCGCACTCGGGTAGCCGGGCGCAGGCCTGCTGGACGTGGCGGAGCGCGGCGTGCTCGTCATCATCGGGGGGCACGAAGCCCTTGACGACGCAGGGGCGACCGGTCACTTCGGCCACGCCCGCGCAACCTGCGGACGTGAGCGCGAAGGAGACCGCTTCGGTCGACTCCTCGGGGGCCAGCACGGTGATCTGCGCCCAGCGCATGGTGTTAGTCACCTCCGAACAACCGTGCCCAGAAGCTCTTGGCGGCCGGCTTGCCCTGGCAGTTGGATGTGCCGCTCGTTAGGGTCTGCTGGAAGCACTCCAGCAGGTTCCTCTGTTCTGACGACAGCTCCTTCGGCACGTCAACGTAGACGACTACGTAGAGGTTCCCCTTGCCGCGACCGTTCAGGTCCGGCATGCCCTTGTCGCGCAGGCGGAACTCGGCTCCGGCCTGCGTCCCGGCCGGGATCGTCAGCCGCTCTTTGCCATAGAGCGTATCGACCTCGACGTCGCCGCCCAGGGCGGCGGTGGGGAATCCGATGGGAAACTCGCAGAATAGGTCGGCGCCGCGCCGTTCGTAAACCTCGTGCGCTGCTACCCGCACTACGACGTAGAGGTCGCCGCTTGGGCCGCCGCGCAGGCCCGCGTCACCCTCGCCGTTCAGGCGGATGCGCGTGCCGTTATCGACGCCCGGCGGCACCTTGAGCTCCTGCTCCTTCGCCTTGCGCAGGCGCGCGTTGCCGGAGCAGTGCTTGCATGGTGTCAGGTTCACGCGGCCCGTGCCGCGGCAACGGCCGCAGGTCGAGCTGGTCTGGACGGTGCCCAGGAAGGTGTTCTGCGTGTGCCGGACGCTGCCTGCGCCTCGGCAGGTGGGGCAGGTCTGCGGTGTGGTGCCCGGCTCCGCGCCGCTGCCGGAGCAGACATCGCAGAGCTGCAGGCGATTGAACCGGAGCGTGCGCGTGGCGCCGTGGGCGGCCTCTTCCAGCGTGATCTCGATGTCGTAGCGCAGGTCATCGCCGCGCTCCGCGCCCCGGGGACCGGCCTGACGACCGCCTCCGCCGAAGAACGCATCGAAGATGTCGGTGAACTCCACGCCGAAGCCCGCGCCGCCCGGTCCGCCGGGGCCGCCGCCGCTGAGCCCTTCCGCGCCGTACCGGTCGTAGACCGCACGCTTTTGCTCGTCGCTGAGGACGTCGTAGGCCTCGTTCAGCTCCTTGAACTGGGCGTCAGCCTCGGGCGCCTTGTTCACATCGGGGTGGAGCTTGCGGGCTAGGTTCCGGTAGGCCTTCTTGAGTTCGTCGGGACCTGCACCCTTGGGCACGCCGAGGACTTCGTAGAAATCTCGTTTATCTGGCATTCTTGTCGTTTAAGCCTGTTCTTCGCCCGGCGGCTCTGCGGTGTCGGCCTGGTCGGCCGTGGCCGATTCGGGCGGGCTCGCAGCCGGCGCTTCTGCCGTGGCGCGGGCCAGCGCGTTGGTGCTCTCTCCCAGGGCGTCCGTGGCCTTGCGGATGGCCTCCACGTCCTCGCCGGCGAGCGCCGCCTGGAGGCTCAGGACGCCTTCGTCCACGGTGGCGATCAGGTGTGGGTGGCGTTCGCGGTCGGCCAGATGAAGGGCTCGTCGCGCGGCGTCCATGGCGGACTCGGCGCGAATGCCGGCATCGAGCCGCTCGATCCTCACGCGGTCCTGTTCCGCGTTGGCCTCGGCCTCGGCTACCATGCGGCGAATCTCGTCCTTGGAGAGGCCCGAGGCGCCGGTAACGGTAATGCCCTGTTGCTTGCCGCTGGTCTGGTCCTTGGCTGAGACATGCACGATTCCGTTCACGTCGATGTCGAAGGTCACATCGATGCGGGCGGATCCGCGCGGTCCCGGCGGAAGGTCCCTTAGCTCGAAGCTGCCGAGCCGCTTGTTGTCCGAGGCCATCTGCCGTTCGCCCTGGCAGACCTTGATCTCGACGCTGCGCTGGTCGTCGGCTGCGGAGGTGAAGGTCTTCGTGTGGCTCGTGGGGATCGTCGTGTTGCGCTCGATGAGGCGCGCCATGCGGCCACCGAGGGTCTCAATGCCCAGCGACAGGGGAGTGACATCAAGCAGCACGATATCTCGAACGTCCCCGGAGAGCACTCCTGCCTGGATGGCGGCCCCGAGGGCCACCACCTCGTCGGGGTTCACTCCCCGGAAGGGCTCCTGCCCGAAGATGCGCTTGGCCAACTCCTGTACGGCGGGCATACGCGTGCTGCCGCCCACCAGCACCACGCGGTCGATCTGCGTGACGTCCAGCGAGGCATCGGCCAGAGCCTGGCGTGTGGGCTGCTCCAAACGCTGCAGGAGGCCTGCGGTCAGGTTTTCCATTTGCGATCGCGTGAGCGCCGCATCCATATGCAGCGGGCCGTCCGCGCCGGACGACAGGAAGGGGAGCTGGATCGTGGTGGTCACCACGTTGCTCAACTCGACCTTGGCGCGCTCGGCGGCTTCGCGCAACCGCTGCATGGCGATAGGGTCCTTACGCAGGTCGACGGAGTTCGTTGCCTGGAACTCCTGTGCAAGGTGGTGGGCAATGGCGGTGTCCCAGTCATCGCCGCCCAGGGCCGTGTCGCCATTGGTGGCCTTCACCTCGAAGACGCCGCCGTCGAGGTCCATGATGGAGACATCAAAGGTGCCGCCGCCGAGGTCCCAAACCACGATGGTGTGCAGGTCTTCCTTCTGGATCCCGTAGGCAAGGGCGGCCGCCGTGGGTTCGTTGACGATCCGCAGCACCTCAAGGCCGGCGATGGCGCCTGCATCCTTGGTGGCCTGCCGCTGCGCGTCGCTGAAGTAGGCGGGCGTAGTGATGACTGCCTGCGTTACGGGCTCGCCCAGGTACGCCTCGGCGTCGGCCTTCAGCTTGCGCAGAATCATGGCCGAGATCTGCTGGGGCGTGTAGGTCTTGCCGTCGATGGCGACCTTGTAGTCGCGCCCCATTTGGCGCTTGATGCTGGCGACGGTGCGGTCGGGGTGCGAGATGGCCTGACGCTTGGCGGCTGCGCCCACCAGCTGCTCACCGGCCTTGTTGAAGCCCACGACCGACGGGCAGAGCCTGCCGCCCTCGGCCAGCGGGATCACGACGGGCTCAGCGCCTTCCATCACGGCGACGACGGAGTTGGTCGTGCCGAGGTCAATTCCGACTACTCTGGACATAGATCGCTCGCTACTGGCCCGGCCGCGGCCTAGAGGGCCTCGCTGTCAACATCGTCATCGCCGGCGTTGTCGTCATCACCGTCGAGGCCGGTTCCCGAGCCATCCTCGGCGCCGGCTCCGAGCGAGTAGCCGTCGCCATCGTCCTCGACACCGTCAGTGTAGATGACCTGATCCACCGGTGCGGCGTCATCCTCGTGGCCCGAGTTGTCCTCGCCGATATCGAGGAGGTCGGCCAGATGCGCGGCGGCCTCCGGGTCGAACTCGGCGTCGAGCAGGCCGGTCAGGACCGGTGTGATCGGGGCCGAGCTGGGCACATCATCATGGATCAGCGTCTGCTTCATGATGATCTTGTCCTCGGCGATCTCTTCCAAGGCAGTGGTCAGGGGATTGGTCGACTCTTTGGGTACAAAAATGCGCGCGCCGTCCTTGATCTGGCGGGCCCGCTTGGCGACTACGATAACGAGGGCGTACTTGCCGTCCTCGAGGGAATCCAGCTTGTCGGGTGACGGGTAGATCATTCAGGGCGCTCCTGCGGCACGGGATGGACGCGTCGCCGGCCTCAGCCGACTTGGCGGACAGACAAAAACACGACCCTGAAGACGCAGGGCCGTCCGCATAGTATTGACCATTACGGTCCGTCCTGTCAAGCTCCGCCGGCGCTGCGCCGACCTTGCTGGGTGATGGCCGCAGGTATACTCGGCGCGAGCCTTTGGGGCGCCCGGATCGACCGGCCCTGCCCCCGCCGCGGAGGAGTAGCATGTCGAGCGAGGGCCTGGTTCGGTTGCCCATTCTGCACTCCGTCGCCGAGTTCGCCTCGGCCGCGGCCGCACTGGGGCTGGACCTGCCCCTCGACGCAGCCGATGCGCCCGACGTCTCCGCCCTCGCTGAGCCGATCTTCGTCTACGGCAGGCAGGCGGCCAACCGCTTCTGCATCCACCCCATGGAGGGCTGGGACGGCACGCCGGACGGGCGGCCGACCGAACTGACGGCTCGGCGTTGGGAGCGGTTCGGCCGGTCCGGCGCCGGTCTG
Organism: uncultured Chthonomonas sp.; assembly: GCA_903885605.1. Lineage (GTDB taxonomy): Bacteria > Armatimonadota > Chthonomonadetes > Chthonomonadales > CAJBBX01 > CAJBBX01. Next base: position 12,084 of record CAISJD010000159.1, read on the forward strand.
ATCTGGGGGGGTGAGGCCGTGGCCGTGCGCCACGGCGGCCGCGCCAACCCGCACCAGCTCGTCCTGCGCACGGACACCGCGCCGGACCTGGAGGCGATCCTGCAGCGCCTGCTGAAGGCCTACCAGGAGGCCACAGGGAGCGATGGGCGGCCGGTGGTCGGGCTGCAGCTCACCCACTCGGGCCGCTACTGCCGGCCGAGCGCCTGGGACCGGCCGGAGCCCTGCATCGCGGCCAACCATCCCATCCTCGACGCCCGCATGGGCCTCCCTTCCGACACCGCCCCGGTGAGCGACGGCTGGATCCGGTCCCTCATCGAGGACACCGCCCGAGCCGCCGCGCTCGCCCACCGCATCGGCTTCGACTTCGTGGACCTGAAGCACTGCCATGGCTACTTCGGCCACGAGCTTCTCGGAGCGCTGCACAGGCCCGGCGGCTACGGCGGCTGTTGGGAGAACCGCACGCGCTACCTGCGGGAGCTGGTTCAGGCCGTTCGCTCGTCTGCTCCCGGCCTGGGGCTGGCGGTCCGGTTCAGCGCGTTCGATACCGTGCCCTTCATGCCGGATCCCTACCGGAGCGAACCGGGCAAGCCGGGTCCCGGCATCCCGGTCCCACACTGTCACTGCGTGCCGTATGAGTACGGTTTCGGCGTGGACCGCGATGCGCCGACGGACATCGACCTCTCCGAGCCCGTCCGCTTCATGGAACTCCTGGGCCAACTGGGCGTAGGAGCGGCGAACATCACCGGCGGCAGCCCATACTATAACCCGCACATCCAGCGTCCGGCCCTCTACCCGCCCAGCGACGGCTATGCGCCGCCTGAGGACCCGCTCATCGGTGTGGCGCGGCATATGCACGTCACCCGCGCGCTGAAGGCCGTGGGCGCGGGGCCGCTCGTGGTGGGTACGGCCTACACCTACCTGCAGGACTTCCTGCCCAACGTGGCTGCCGCCGCCGTGGCGCAAGGCTGGACCGACTTCGTGGGGTTGGGACGCATGGTCCTCTCGTACCCGGGCATGCCGCTGGACGTCCTCGAGGGGCGCCTGGACCGCAAGCGCATCTGCCGCACCTTCAGCGACTGCACCACGGCCCCGCGCAACGGGCTGCCGTCGGGTTGCTACCCGCTTGACGAGAACTACAAGCGGTCGCCGGAGGCGAGGCTGCTGGCGGAACGCAAGTCATCTGCCCGGAGTTCGCGCTAAGGTCGCCGACCCGCGCCACCGACCGAACCGGCCATCCGTCTTGTTATGTACACGTTGGGCCTCGCGGCCTCCCCGCCGCCGGCAGCCACCGAAAGGAACCAGAATGAGAAGATACCGAGCCATGGCTCTCGTCGCACTGGCCGCAACCGCGCTCCTCAGCGGCGTCCCCGCCAAGGCCATCGAGACCGACATCCGGAGCTACGTCTGTAGCAAGCTGGACGACTTCGTAGCCACCATGAAGGTGGTCAAGGCCGACCAGCGCGCGCTGAACAAGATCGGCAAGGACTTCGGGATGCTCTACCGCTTCAACGACGTGCAGATGCGCTACAAGGAACCGAACATGGTGCGCGTCGAGGGCACGGTGGAAGGCACCAAGGGCGTCTACATCGTCAGCGGAACCGTGCAGCTTGTTTCGATCCCCAAGATCGGCATGAAGACCCGCCGCGACTTCGGCAACTCGCCCGGCAAGCGCAAGTCGCTGATGGACGTCGGCCTCGTCTCCGAGTACTATCTGACGTATGCTACCGCGCGGTTCGTGCGCGAAGGAACCGTAGAGGGCACGCCGGTGGCCGTCTTCGACTTCACGTACAAGGACCGCGACGAGGACACGTCGCACCACATGATCTACATCGACCCCAAGACCAAGGTGGTTCGCCGGCGCGACTCGTACACGCAGGACGGCAAGCTGCAGGCTGTCTACACGTTCAAGAACGTGACGCTGGTGGCGCCGGGCATCTGGTTCCCGACCCGCGTTGAGGTTCAGACCACCGACCGCGTGCTGGCCGGCGTCAGCGAGTACACCGATATCAAGGTCAACACCGGCATGTCGGATTCGATCTTCCGCTAGGCGAGACCGGCAAGGAGCCATCCCATGGGACAACGGTTGGTGACCTTTGGTGAGGTGATGGGCCGCATCACGCCTGTCGGGGCGCTGCGCTTCGCCCAGTCGTTCCCCGGCGCGGTGAACTACGCCTACGGCGGCGGCGAGGTGAACGTTGCGGTTGCGGTGGCCTCGCTGGGAGGCTCTGCGTCCTTCGTGACAGCGCTGCCGCGTAACCCGCCCGCCGACGGCTGCATCCGAACGCTGCGCGGCCTGGGCGTCGGCGTCGATGACATCGTGCGGACATCCCACGGGCGGCTGGGGCTCTACTATCTGGAGCCCGGCGCCAACCAGCGCGCCAGTGTGGTGACCTACGACCGCGACGGCGCCGC
>CAISJD010000160.1 GCA_903885605.1 uncultured Chthonomonas sp.
ACGGCTGGGCCACGGTGAACTGGTCTATCCCCGCAGCCGAGGCCACCGGCTCGCACACCTGCGCCGCCGAGTTCGCCGGCGACGCATGGTACGTGGCAGTGACGGCCAACACGGCATTCAACGTAGTGCCGTAGCGACCGCGGCGGGAAGCAGCAGGCAAACGGCCCCGGAGCACTTCGCCCCGGGGCCGTTCTGCGTCCGGGCCCCAGCCGTCGGTCGCGTGCCGGGCGGCTTCCCGACCAGCGTGCCGAGACCACGGCCCGACCGCACACCCGATGCCGGCCTGGGGCATGGCATCGTTGTCGCCGTTGACGGGGTTGCCTGCGACAGCCCTTGACAACCGCGCGGCTCATATGCCACGTTACCGAAGGTTTTCATTGCTGTTTGCCCTGTGCGGGAGGTTGCTATGCGTCCTCTGGTCGGTTTCTGTTTGGTGTTTGCCGCTGTGGGTGCGTGCGCCTCGCCGCCGTCGCGGCCGCAGGTGCGGATGCCGCGCCTGGGCGTGTCGTTCGAGAAGAACACCGGGCGCTGGCCCAAGCAGGTGGAGTTCGTGGCGCGGACGGGGCAGGGTACGCTCTTCCTGACCAGGCGCGAGATGGTGCTGGCGCTGCAGGGCAAGGGCAAGGCGGCGGCTCTCCGGCTGAAGCTTCAGGGAGCCAACCCACGCGTGGCCGCCGTTGGCGTGAAGAAGCTACCCGGCATCGTCAACTACTTCCTGGGCAACGACCCCGGGAAGTGGCGCACCAACATCCCAACCTACTCCGGCGTGCGCATGGCCGGCATCTACCCGGGCATCGACCTGGTGACCTACGGCGCCGGGAAGGGCGGGGCGCTGGAGTACGACTTCGTCGTGAAGCCCGGCGCCGACCCACGCCGCATCCGCCTGGCGCTCTCCGGCGCGAAGTCGCTCAAGGCCCGCAACGGAGCGCTGGTCGCCTCCACGGCCTGCGGCGACGTGCTCCTCAACCGCCCCTATGCCTACCAGACGGTGGCCGGCGTCCGCAAGCAGGTCGCCTGCAGCTACACGCTCGAGCGCAACCGAGTGGCCTTCCAGGTAGCCCGCTACGACACGGCGCGGCCGCTGGTGGTGGACCCGGTGTTGGAGTACAGCGTCTGCTTAGGTGGAGTTGCCTCCGAGTACGGGCTCGGCCTTTGCGTGGATGGCTCGGGGGCCGCCTACGTGACGGGATACACATTCTCGGCCGCCTTCCCCACCAGTTCTGGCGCATACAGTGTCTCCCACAATGGAGGCGGTAACGACGCATTCGTGGCGAAGCTCGGATCGGGTGGTACAAGGCTCGACTTCAGCACCTTTCTCGGCGGCTCGGGGGGCGACTATGGTAAGGGCATTGCCGTCGACCGCACGGGAGCGGCCTATGTCGCCGGCCAGACCTACTCCACCGACTACCCATCAACCGTTGGTGCCTACGATACGTCGCTGGACGGTAGTACCGACGCGGTCGTCACCAAACTCAGCCCTGCCGGAAACGTCCTTGCCTACAGCACGTTCCTCGGCGGCGCTGGCCATGAGGACGCCTCAGACATTGCGATTGATAGTGACGGCTCTGCATTCGCCGTTGGTTGCACGCAATCGACCAACTTCCCCACCAGCGTCGGTGCCCACGACACAACGCTGATTGGCGGTCAGGACGCCTTTGTCACCAAACTGACCCCAGACGGTAGCAGCCTGACCTTCAGCACATACCTGGGTGGTACCGGTTGGACCACCGGCACCGCCATCGCCATAGACAGCAGTAGCGCTGTCTATATCACAGGCATCGCAGGTGCCGGCTTCCCGACGACTGGTGGAGCCTATGACATCTCACATAACGGGTATGAAGATGCATTTGTTACTAAACTCAATACCTCAGGTACAGGCATTACGTACAGCACCTTCCTTGGGGGTGCGTACGCCGATTTCGGCCTCGACATCGCCGTGGATGGTGCCGGGGCCGCCTATGTCACGGGTGCAACTCAGTCGAGCAACTTTCCCACTAGTACATTGGCCTACGACCGAAGCCGAAATGGCAACACAGATGCTTTCGCCGCCAAGCTTAGCCCTGACGCCAAGACACTCGCGTACAGCACCTTTCTTGGCGGGAGCCTTGCAGATTATGGCCACGCAATTGCCGTGGACAGCAACGGTGCCGCCCATGTCGCGGGCCAGACGGCCTCGACAGATTTCCCGACGAGTGGTGGAGCATTTGACCCATCGAACAATGGGGAAACCGACGCCTTTATCATTAAGATTACGCCAGATGGAAGGAGCCTTGCGTGCGGTACATACTTAGGGGGTGCCAGTAGCGACGGAGCCAATAGCATTGCATTGGATATGACAGGTGATGTATATATCACTGGATGGACGCAATCAAGTGGCTTTCCAAGTACTAGCGCAGGATTTGAAACGTCGTACGCTGGCGGCGGCGACGCTTTCATTGCAAAGATAGCAAATGCACTTAGAATGTCTACAACTATCACCGCCATAGATACCGATGGATGCGTAGGCGATATAGTTCCGCTAATAGCGCTGCTTAGTCGTTCTGATACTCTGGTTGCGTTGGCTGGCAAATCCATCTTCTTCACGGTAGACGGCACACCTGCCGGCTCAATGACCAGCGACCTTGACGGCCGAGCGCAGGTGTATTACACGGTGCCAAGTGGAGCATCGATCCGGACGATTCGGGCTTCATTCGCCGGCGATGCGACCTTTGCACCTTCGGCGCAGGCTGCGGTACTGACTGTTAATGCCTCGGTGGCCACCTCGATCTTTGTACCGGATCGCGTAGGCACGGTTACGGGTACCGTTGTCCTCAAGGGCTACCTCTACCGGACGGTGGCTCGAACCTTCATCGCGGGTCAGGCCGTGTCCTTTAGCGTTGCGGGCACCGCAGTGGGCTCAGCCGTGACTGACCCTGGGGGGCAGGCGCAGTGTGCTTGGACTATGGATGCTGGCGCCGTCAGCCGACTGATCGCCGTCCACTACGCTGGCGGCGGTGAGTTCAACCCAGCGCTGGCGCCGGCGTTCTGGCTGCACAGACAGTGGCGACAAAGGTGTACGTGGTAGACCGCTTGAACGTCAAGATCAAGACCTACACGGTCCTCAAGGCCTACCTCTACACCACGGGCAACGTCATCCTTCCCGGCAAGACCCTGACGATGGAGCTGGACGGCACGGCGCTGGGCTCGCAGGCGACCAACTCGGGCGGATGCATCGCCTTCGGCTACACGGTCCCGGACGGCAACGGCGCGGGCATCCGCGTGATCCGGGCCGGCTGGGCGGGCAACGCGGGCTACACGGCCTCGGCCAACACCGGCAAGCTGGGCGTGGTACAGGGCGAGATCATGATCTGGCCCTATGTCCGATCCGTTAAGCGCGGCACCACCCAGCCGCTGAAGGCCTACGTCCGGAGCATGCCGGACTACGTGGCCCAGCCCGGCAAGAGCATCGCGTTCGCGGTGAACGGCACTGGCATGGGCTCGGCCACCGTGGGCGCCGACGGATGGGCCGCGGTGCTCTGGTCTATCCCGGCGGACGAACCCGCAGGCGCCCACACGGCCACCGCCGCATTCGCCGGAGACGCTTGGTACGGACCGGCGACGGAGAGCACGACCTTTAACGTGGTCCCGTAGCGGCCAACAGCACAGGGAGATCAGGAGGCTCCGGCGCGCCGTGGTTTCGATACGGCCCGCGCGTGGCCGCACGGGCCTACTCAACCGACGGCCTGGGGTGTGCGCTGCGGTAGGTCAAGGTCAGCGTCGCCCAGCCGTCGGTCGAGTGCCTGTCCGCCGCCAGGCGGGCAGGCGTATCGAGACCACGGCAGCACCGCACCCCAGATGCCCTGCCCTCGGTTGCCTCCTCAGACCACGCCGAAGGTGGGCTTTCGCTGCTTCCACTTGCCGCGGGTGAAGTCGGGCCACTTCACCGGGGCGCTCTTGCGGCCGATGGACTCGCCGGAGAGGCCCACCAGCGCGCTCATGGTGACCGAGTCGTAGACGTCGATGGGTGTCTGTGTGCGGGCCTTCACGGAGTTGAGGAAGAGCCGAAGCTCCAGCGAGTCGGTGCCGCCGTGCGCCGCCGCTGAGTCCGCACCGCCGCCCGAGCGCCACCAGGGATGGTCGAACTCGGTCTGGTAGGGCTCGAAGGGCTCCCACTGGTGGTAGGCTGGGCTGCGGCCCGTGATGTAGACCGACTTCTGGTCCTCGTCATACACGCCCAGCGTCCCCTGCACCATCCAGCGGTTGTCGTAGGGGCGCGGAAGCTGCATGTCGAAGTTCACCACGACGCTCTTGCCCAGCGCGGTCCGGATGACGGAGGTGACGATGTCGCCCTGCTTGTACCGTCGCTTGGCGCCGGGGTGCTCCGGGCCGAACCGGCGGGCGAAGTAGGCGTTGATGGCGCGTGAGTCTGTGGCGGTGGAGGTGACCGAGGCGAAGACATCGCCGCAGTTGATGTCCATCCAGCTCAGCACGGGCCCGAGGCTGTGCGTGGGGTACTGGTCGCGGTTGTGCTCCACCAGGAACCGCGCGGGCCAGCGGTCCACGCCTTGCGGGTCGAAGAACCAGTGGTCGATGCAGTCGTGCGAGTGGGCGCAGTGGCAGTGGACCATCTCGCCCAGCAGGCCCTTGCGGATCATCTGCAGCACGGCGAGGTTGTCGCGCCGGAAGCTCCAGTTCTCCAGCATCATGCAGGGGACGCCGGTCTTCTCGGACGTGTCGACGAGCTCCCAGCACTCGGCTACTGAGAGGGCGCAGGGCACCTCGACCGCCGCGTAGATGCCGCGCTCCATGGCCCGGACCGCCATGGGCGTGTGCCAGTTCCAGGGCGTGGCGATGACCACGGCGTCCAGGTCGTCGCGCTCCATCGTCTGCCGGTAGGCTTCGTCGCTGCTGGAGTAGCCGATGGGCCTCGGCCTGCCCGAGCGCTCCACCATGGCCTGCGCGGCCGCCAGCCTGGGGCCGTCGATATCGCAGAGGGCGGGCACGACGACGTCGGGCATCTGGAGCATCATGCCCAGGAGGCCCGAGCCGCGGCCGCCAACGCCCACGACGCCCACGCGCACCGTGGACTTCTCAGGAGCGCCAAGGGCTCCCGTCGCGGCTCCAAGGGCCAGCGCACCGGCTCCCAGCGCCTCTTTGCGGCTCATGGCGGGCATCAGTCGTCATCCTCCACGGCGTGGTAGTGGTCCCATGGGAAGGGGACGCCGGGCTTCCGGGAGAGCCACACTGCGCGGGCCACCACGGCGGGGTCGGCGCGGTCCACGTCGCTGAAGTCCTGCCTGGCAGAGGCGACGGCCAGGCGTCGCGCCTCGCCACGTAGCGCCGTGGCGGCGGGGTTCATCTCGTCCAGCTTCACGCGTGCGGCCTGGTGCGTGTAGGGGGCGAGGTCGGGCGTGCCCGTGAAGCAAGCGGTCATGGGCCGGGCCGTGCGGTCGAAGCGGTTCATGGGCGGTATGCCGAGCACCAGGCCGATGGTCCGCGCGATGGACGTGTGGGTGTAGGGCTCGCTCACGACGGCGCCGCGCCGGGTGTAGGGCGACACGCAGAAGGCCAGGGTCCGGTGCCCGTCCACATGATCGACGCCGAGCTGGGAGTCGTCCTCCATGACGAGGATGAGCGTCTCCTTCCAGAAGCGTGACCGCGAGATGGCCTCCACGATGCGCCCCAGCGCCAGGTCGTTGTCGGCCACGGCCGCCCGCGGCGTGGGCATTCCCGGCGAGGTGCCCGACGTGTGGTCGTTGGGCAGGAGCATGATGGAGAGCGCCGGCATCTTGCCGCTCTTCTCGAACTGCGCGAGGTCGGCCAGGTACTGATCGGCGCGCCACTGGTCGGAGACGATCTGCGGGAAGCCGATGAAGCGCGGATGCAGGAACTTGCGCAGGGCCGCGTTGTCGGTCTCGGCCCTGATGATGTACTGGTTGGCGCCCGACTGGTAGTCGCGCCAGAGGTCGGTCCAGCTCGGCTTCTTCTTGCCGTCCGGCGCCAACACCTTGGGCTTGTTCACGAACTCGCCGTAGACCCGCACGCTGAGGCCGCGGGCGGCGGCGGCGTTCCAGAGGAAGCCCGCAGGCGAGTAGGCCAGCGCGTCGCCGCCGTCGTAGGGGTAGCTGCGGGCGTAGGACTGGTAGTTCTGCTCCATGTAGCCGTTGGCGACCGAGGAGGAGACCCACTGGTGGCCGTCGGCGGAGTTGGTGCCGCTGGTGTAGGTGTTGTCGAGCAGTACGAACTGCCGGGCGATGGCATGCTGGTTCGGCGTGATGTTCTCACCGAAGATCGTGAGGGCCGGGTCGCCGTTGCCCTGTTTGATGTCGCCCAGGGTGGTGTCGTAGGTGTGGTTCTCTTTGATGATGTAGACGACGTGCCTGAAGACCGACGGCTCGCCCACGCGCTCCGGCACGGGCACGGGCTGCATGCCGCGGCGGGGAGAGGGCTCAACGCCCCATTTGTTGTTGGCCGCGACCCTCTGGGTCAGCGTGTCCAGCGGGTTCAGGTCGGCCTCGCCCAGGAACTGCACGGAGCCGACGTTGTCGTGGACGCCGAAGCGGTTGGTCTTGGCGATGGGCCGGCTGCCGACGCCCTTGGAGCAGGCGACGACGACCTTGTCGCCGCAGAGCGCCACGTCGATGGGGTACCAGGCCGAGGGCACCCATCCGAGGACCCGCGTGGTATCGGTGGCATCCACCACTGCCAGGGCGTTGGCTCCGCCGCAGGTGACGTAGAGCCGCCGGCCGTCGTCGCTCAGGGCCACTCCGGTGGGCATCTGGCCGAAGCCGGGGTCGTCCGCAGGGCGCAGCGAGAGGGTGCGCACGACGCGCCGCCGCGCGAGGTCGATGACGCTCAGGTCGTCGCTGTCCGAGTTGGTCACCCAGGCCGTGCCCCCGTCGGGCGAGATGGCCATGCCCGCGGGCTGTCTGCCCACGTCGAGGTGCTGCAGGACGGCCGCCTTCGCCGTATCGATGATCGTGACGGTGCCGCGCCGCGCGGCGTCGGTGCGGCGGTCGACGGCGATGGCGGTGCCGGCGGTCAGCGCCGACCCGCGGCTGTCCGGGCGTGTGGGCCGGCCGCCGCGGTTGGCCACCAGGAGCGTGTGCCCGTCTGGCGAGAGGGCGAGATGGTAGGGGCAGGCGCCGACCGGGATGGTGGACGTTACCGCGAGCGAGCGGAGATCGACTACCGCCACGGCATTGCGCATCCCCAGCGCGGCGTAGAGCGTCGCACCGTCCGGCGAGACGGCAAGGCCCGCGGGCTGCGGAGCCTGCTTACCCTCGGCCACGGCGATGCGGGCGCCGACGGTCCACTTGTCGCCCGAGCGAGCCAGCTTGACTACCTTGCCGTCGCTTGCAGAGGCGTAGAGCGACTGGCTATCGGGGGCCCAGGCCAGCCCCAGAGGACCCGCTCCAAAGCCCACCTGCTCGATCTGGCGACCGTCAGGAGTGTAGAAGAGGACCCTGTTGGTGGCAAGGACCGCCACGCAACCGCCGTCCGGCGCCGTGGCCACGTCCTTGGGCCGAGACCCTTCGGTACGGCTCAGCAAGCCGGTCGGCGTGATGCTCTGGTTGGTGGAGACGAATACGGACCCGTCTTGCTGAAAGCCGACCTTTGCCGGCGCGTCCTCACCGCGGTTGCCGCCGGCAGAGGCAGCAATGATCGCGGCGAGCGCAGTCGCCGACAACCCGATGAACCTTAACGCCATAGCAGCTCTCCGGCGGCGACCGGCAGCGCCGACCCCGCACACTTCGGCCCCGCATTCAGCGAGGCGCATCGGGTCGCCGGCCCCGGCTAACCGGACCGCCGCACCCACCGTAGTAAGCATAGACCAAATCGCGCCGCGCGCATCCGCCGGAAGGGAGAAAGCCATGACGATCCGCCCGGTTCGCCGTGCTATACAGTCTGCTCCTACGTTGGAAGGGGCCGGAGTGCGCCTGCGCCGGGCATTCGGATTCGGCGACACGGACGAGACCGATCCGTTCCTGCTCCTGGACGATTTACGCGGCGACCGCAGCGAGGACTACGCCGCCGGCTTTCCGTGGCACCCGCACCGGGGGATCGAGACGATCACCTACGTCCTCGCCGGCTCGGTGGCCCACGCCGACAGCATCGGCAATGCCGGCGAGATCGGTCCCGGCGACGTGCAGTGGATGACCGCCGGGCGCGGCATCATGCACCAGGAGATGCCCCGCGGCGACGCCCAGGGCCGAATGTACGGATTCCAGCTCTGGGCCAACCTGCCGTCCTCCGCCAAGATGTGTGCGCCTCGTTACCAGGAAATCAGGTCGGGCGAGATCCCCGAGGCGTCGGAAGGCGACGGCGTGGTGGCGCGGGTCATCTGCGGCGAGCTATGGGGTGTGACGGGGCCCGTCGAGGGTATCGCCGCCAACCCCGCCTACCTCGACGTGACCGTGGCCGCCGGTGCGCGCAAGGCGTTGCCCGTCGACGACGCGGCGAACGCCTTCGCCTACGTGTTCGCCGGAACGGCCCGGTTCGCGGGCTCCTCGTCGCCTGTCGCCGGCGATCGGACGCTCGTCCTGTTCGACAGCGGCCATGAGGTGGCGGTGGAGGCCGGCGATGCCGGTGCGCGCTTCCTGCTCGTCTCCGGCCGTCCCTTGCGCGAGCCGGTGGCGTGGCGCGGCCCCATCGTAATGAACACCGATGACGAGCTGCGGCAGGCCTTCGCCCAGCTTCAGAAGGGAACCTTCCTCGACGTGCGTTGAGGCGCGCAACGGCTCGAACGGCCCGTGCCTCTTGTCAAAGTTGGCCCGTGGTGTTATCATGGCGGGCAACCAAGAGCGGCGTTCGGCGCCGCCACAGAGAAAGGGAGCCATCCGTATGCGACGCTGCAAGGGCTTTACCCTCATCGAGCTGCTGGTCGTCATCGCGATCATCGCCATTCTGGCGGCGATCCTCTTCCCCGTGTTCGCCCAGGCGCGGGAGAAGGCCAGGGCCATCACCTGCGTCTCCAACCTGAAGCAGATGGGCACGGCGCTGATGATGTACGAGCAGGACTATGACGAGGCATTCCTACCACCGCACATGGGCGTACCCACGGGCGGCGCGGGTCTGATGAACAACAACTGGACCTGGGACCGCCTCGCACAGCCCTACATGAAGAACTACGGCATCATCACCTGCCCCAGCGACCAGTACACGCCCACGCTCGACACGACGTTCGGCAAGGGCATCCAGCGCTCCTACACCATGCCCTGCCACTTCGGCTGGAACTGGTGGGAGGGCGGCGACTACGGGCGACACTACCGCGTCAAGGTCTCGGCCGCCCAGTTCCCGGCGCTCACGGTCCGCCTCTACGAGCGTGACAACTGCAACAACGGGCAGTGGGACTGGTGCGCGGTGGGCGACGGCGCCAACGAGGTGGCGGCCCGCCACAACGTGATGACGAACTTCGTCTACGCCGACGGCCACGCGAAGCCCTTCCGCACCGATCCCGGCGCAGGCGACTTCCCGAAGCTGCCCGGCTATCGCTGCTGGAACGTCTGGTACGGCGGCTATCAGGCCGGCGCCGGACTCGCGGCCCGATGGGGCGGCAACTGGCATGACATCCTTCCCTTCCATGAGGGCGTGGATGTGACCTGCGGCGGCAACGTGGGCACCTACCCGTAGACATCGGCCGTCTGAAAAGAGCAATCCATGAAGAAAGAGGTTAGCCCCGTCATCATTGTCATCGCCGTGGTGGCGGCGCTCGCGGTGGTGGTCGGCTTCGGCTACAAGGCAGCCCGGCCGGCTCCGTATAAGATGTCGCCGGGCGGAGGCCCCAGGGCCGTCAACACCACGGGCGCTCCCATGGCTTCGTCCGGCGGCGTTGCTACGCCCTCCGGCGGCATGGTCTCGCCCAATGCCTCGGGCCAGGGGCGGGCCAATCCCGCCTTCGGTGGCGGCGGCATGAGCCCGCAGGGGGCGCCCGTCTCAACGTCGGGCGGCATGGGCATGGGCAACAGCCCGACGTCGGGGGGCTTCCCGCCGCCCGGCGCGCCGAGGTAGACTTCGCCGGTCGCCGGTCCATCAGGCCCGCCTCGACGCTTGAGGCGGGCCTTCCCACACCGGCAGGCGAAAGGACGGCGCAGGGCTCTATGGTTCGCAGTCTGCTCCTGGGTCTCGGCTTCGGCTTCGCATGCGTGGTGCAGCCGGGGCCCATGCAAGCCTATTTCCTCTCGCGGGTCGCGCAGGTGGGCTGGAGGCGGACGCTACCGGCCGGCCTGGCGCCGCTGGTGAGCGACGGCTTCATCGCGCTGGCCGTGCTCTCTGTGCTGCGGCATGTGTCCGATGGGATGCAGCGCGGGTTACAGGCGGCGGGCGGCGTGGCTCTGCTGGCGTTGGCGGCGGTGACGCTGAGGGGCGCAAGGGCCGCCGTCGGCGCGACCCCGGAGGCGCCGGGCGCCGCGCCTCGAAGCCTGGCCCAGGCCGTGCTGGTGAATGTGCTGAACCCCGGTCCCTACCTGGGATGGAGCCTGGTGCTGGGTCCCGAGGTACTGCGCCGCTGGCCCTCCGAGCCGTCCGCCGCCGTGGCGGTGGTGGCGGCCTTCTATGCCGTCCTGACGCTGGGCAACACTCTCACCATTGTGGCCATCGGCGGGCTCCATGGGCTGGCGCCCGGACGCATGCGCCTTCTGCTGCCGGTCTCGGCGGCGGTGCTCGCGGCGCTGGGCGTCAGCAGCCTGGTGGGGAGCCTTCGCTAACGGGCCGCTCCGGCCTCCAGCCGCTGGATGGCCACCTTCAGCAGGTTGGTCATCGTGTAGGGCTCGTCTTCCGGCTCGGCCTTGCTGGGAAACTTGTACCAGGTCTGGAAGATGAGGCCGTCGGCCTTGCCGCCCGCCGCCAGGTAGGTCTCCATGTACTTCAGCGTGGTCCGCTGGAAGGCCTCCTCGGAGGCGTCGCCGCCGCCCTGCGAGTTTATGATCAGGTTGAACCGCAGGCCCCGCGACTTCACGGTCTTCTCGAGGTCCAGCAGGCGCGCCATCCAGTCCACCTTGGCCGGATCGACCTGCTTGGTGGGCTGGGCTTCGCCCTCCATGGCTGCCCATGCCTTGTGTGGCTGCATCCCGATGGTGTACTCGTAGGGGTTGTCGGCCGTCACGCCGCGCAAGGGGACCCGGGCGGCGCGGCAGCCGTCCAGCGTCTTCCGCAGCACGTCGAAGTAGTCGCCGTAGAACATGCCGCCCCAGTAGGAGGGCGCGCCGCGCCATCCCCAGTTGGGGAAGTTGGCGAGCACATAGAACTGCAGACCGGGGAATGCCTTGACCATGGTGCGCATGTATGCGACCAGCTCCGTGACGCACAGGTCCACCGAGGCGAGGCCGGGGATGTCGCCGCGCCCCACGTCGGAACCGGGCCAGAGCATCCGGCGCACCGGCCCGTCAAGGTTCAGGCAGGCGATCTTCGCACCGGCGCGGACCAGGTTCTGAATCTTGCCGATCTCAGAGCGGGCCGTCTCCTCGCCCACGCCGGGAGCCATGGTGGTGCGAACCGTGTCGGTGATGCCCTTGGGGCTGGGAGCCGAGAAGTCCTCGGTCTGGCTCTTCCAGTCGAAGTAGCCGCACTCCAGCGCGATCTTGATGCCGTGGCGGCTGCACTGCTCCACGATGCCCCGGATGTCCTGCTCGGGCATGAGGAAGGCGACGGCGTTGATGGGGAACTCGAGGACGTCTAGCCTGCGCTTCACGAAGTCCCATCGGGCGCCCGGGCGGCCCAGGGGCTCCAGCTGCACCATGTTCATCCAGACTTCCGGACGCCTGGCCTCGGGCTTGCCGTTCGCCGGCGTGGCCGTGAGGACCATGGCCGCCACCACCGCTGCAATCACCATGTCAACCTCCTCCATTCGACTGGAGCGCGGCCAGATCGCCGGCGCGGTCGATGTCCGTAGCCAGTTCGGGGTACCCGCTCACCACGGCGCGGGCCTTGCCACCGATGAGCCGGGAGACGGCCTGTTCCAGCGATGGGATGTCGGCGAAGGGCCGCTTGAGCGCCAGCGTGAGCAGCACCCGCATGAGCGTGCCCGGGCCCAGCATGGCGCCCAGCTTCAGCGGGCTCTTGCGCGCCGCGAAGGCCTGGGCGATGCGCGGCTCGCTGGATCGCAGGAATGAGGGCTTCAGCAGCATCAGGTTGCCGCCGGTGTAGTTGCCTTCGTGCAGGGTCAGCGCCGTGCGTTTGATGCCCGGATAGCGTGTGTAGCAGGTCTCGACCGTCACCACGGGCCAGACCAGGTCGGCGTCCAGCGGCAGTGCGGCCTCGACGAAGTCAGTGACGGACTCGGCGGTGAGGAATGGGATGTCGCAGGTGGCGAGCAACACGAAGGGCGCGTCGGAGCGCGTGACTTCCAGCCCTGAATAGATGTTTGGCACGAAGCCGCCGCGGTCGCCTGCCACGCTGTAGCGGCCGTCCGGGGGCAGCGGGCCGACGACGGCGATCCCCCGCACCACGGGCGAGGCAGCCAGCGCGTCCACGACGAAGTCCACCATGCGGCGGCCGTTGTAGGGGATGTCGGCGCGATGGGTGACGCCCGCCGCCGCCGCGATCTCCGGGTGCGCCGGTCCGCCGGCCAGAACGATGGCGGGGCAGCTACTCACGCTCAATCACCATGGCTTGCTCCCGTGTCAGGGTCTTGCAGACGGTCACCTGCATGCCGGCCAGCCGCAGGCGTGCGCCGATGGCCTCGGCATCCTCGGCCGAGGCGGCCACGCCCAGCACGCAGGCCCCGCTTCCGCAGAGGAGCGCGCGCGAGGCGCGGGCCATGAGCAGGCTGTCGTACGCCGCGGCCACTTCGGGCGACTGGGCGAAGACGGCCTCCTCGAAGTCGTTGGTCATCCGGCGCACCACCTCGCCCGGGTCGCCGGCCGCGAGGGCCTCCTCCATCCGCCGCGTCCCGCGTGCCGAGCGGCGCTCCGGAATCGCGTCCAGCGCGGCATAGGCCTTGCGGGTTGAGATGCCTACCGAGGGCTTGAGGATGACTAAGTGGAACTCCGGCCCGTCCGGCAGCGGCTGCACCTGTTCGCCGCGTCCCCGAACCGAAGCGGCGCCTCCGGTGAGGAAGAAGGGCACGTCGGAGCCGATCGCCGCGGCCACCCGGGCCAACTCGTGCACGGGCGTCGCCAGACCCAGCAGGGCGTCCACCGCCCTCAGCGCCGCCGCCGCGTCGGAGCTTCCGCCGCCCAGCCCGGCCTCGGCGGGGATGCGCTTCCGCAGGCGCAACGTGACGCCGTCGGAGCGGCCATGGTGCGCCAGCAACGCCCGCACGGCCGCCACAGCCAGGTTGCGGTCGTCGCGGGGCACGCCGGGCGCGTCGCAGTCCAGCGTGATGCCGGCGGCGACGCGTTCGGCCTCCAGCGTGTCGCAGAGCGAGACGCTCTGCATCACGGTAGCGAGGTTGTGGTAGCCATCGGGCCGCGGACTCAGCACGTCCAGCGTGTAGTTGACCTTGGCGAAGGCATGAATGCGGATCAAGGGCTTGTCCTACGGGAGAAGCGGCCGCCGCCATGCCCGGCTCGGCGACTGCTATACTGTACCTTAGCGCATTCGCCGCCGTCACTCGCCAGGAGGGCCTTGCCGCCATGACCAACCGGCGCCCCAGCCAGCCGACGCACGACCTCTCGACCCGCGATCGCCAGATCGAGGCCGTCCACCATATCACCCGGTTGCTCGCCGCCCAGCTCGACGTCGATGACCGCCTGCGCGACATCCTTGACGTCTCCATGGGCGTGGTCGAGGCCTCGGCGGGCTCCATCCTGCTCTACCGCGAGGCCGACGACCGGCTGGTCTTCCGCCATGTGGTGGGGCCGGATAGCTCCCGCGAACTGCTGGGCCACTCGTTCGGCGCCTCCGAGGGCATCGCCGGGCAGGTCTTCCGCAACGGGGCGGCGGTCATCGAGAACGCACCGGCCGACCAGCCCGCCCACCGCGCCGACATCGGCGAGGCCGTCGGCTTCACCACGCGCAACATGGTGACCGTGCCGCTGGTGCACCAGGCCGGCACGCCTGTGGGCATCATGCAGCTCCTGAACAAACGCTCCGGCGGCTTCGACGATACCGACCTCGCGGTGCTGGAGATCGTTGCGGCCATCGCGGCCACCGCCATCCTCAACGCCGACCTCCACCGCAGGGCCGAGCAGGCCCGCATCGCCACCGCCGTGGGCGACCTGAGCCACGATATCAAGAACAAGGTGGCCCCCATCTACATGGCGGCCGTCATGCTGAAGCCGGACCTCGACGCCATGTTCGCCGACCTCGATGCCGTGCTGGCATCGGCGCCCGAGGATGTCCGCGGGAACGTCAACCACGCCGCCCGGTACGTGCGCAGGGGCTACGCCGAGCAGCTGGCCATCGTGCTGGACCAGGTGCAGATCGTGCAGGAGCACACCAAGCGCATCTCCGACGTGATGAAGGGGATTTCAACCGAGCCGAACCTGGAGATGACCGACGTGGCGGCGCTCGTTGCCGACCAGTTGCGGGAGCTTGAGCCGTTGGCCAAGGCCGGCGACGTGGCCCTCCACGCCCGCGTTGATGCCTCCGGTCCATGCCGGGTCGATCGCTTCTTCATGCGGAGCGCCATCTTTAACCTGGTGAACAACGCGATCCCGGAGACACCGCCCGGCGGCTCGGTTACCGTCGATGTCCGCTGCGCGGAGGACGCCGGGTTCCCCTGCGGGAGATGCCTGATCATCGAAGTGGCCGATACCGGCAAGGGGATGCCCCCGCACGTGCTGGAGCGCATCCTCCGCGGCGACCCTACCAGCACCAAGAAGACCGGCACGGGGCTGGGCACACGCATCGTCTTCAACGCCGCCCGGGCGCACAAGGGGCGGCTTGAGGGGCAGAGCGAAGAGGGGCGCGGCACCGTGCTCCGGCTACGCGTGCCCTTCATCTGCGACTAGCCGCCCTGCGGCCATGGGAGCCAACCAACCGATGACCCGCCTCTTCGTCCGCCTCGCCGTCGTAGCGGCGCTGCTCACCGCCACGCTCAGCGCCTTGGCCGATCAGACACGCGTTACCGACGTGGTCTACGGCCACAAGCTCGGCATGGCGCTCACCATGGATGTCTTCAAGCCGGAGAAGCCCAACGGCATCGGCATCGTCTGGATGGTCTCCGGCGGTTGGGTGAGCAACCACGATAGCATCAACCCGGAGATTGCCAGGGCGTTCACCAACCGCGGCATGACCATGTTCCAGGTCTGCCACGGCTCCGCTCCGCGCTTCACCGTGGCCGAGGCGGTGGCCGACGTGAGCCGCGCCGTACGCTTCATCCGCACCCGGGCGGCCGATTGGGGCGTCGACCCCAACAAGCTGGCGGCCTGCGGCGGCAGCGCCGGCGGACACCTCTCGCTGATGATGGGCTGCGGCGGCGGACCCGGTCCCGCCGACGCCAAGGACCCCGTCGACCGCGCCTCCAGCCGCGTACAGGCCGTGGCCTGCTTCTACCCGCCCTGCGACTTCCTGAACTACTACAAAGAGGGCCAGCGCGCCATCGACAACCCGCTGCTGAAGAGCTTCTGGCCGGCCTTCGGCGTGGATGAGAAGACCACTCCCGAGCGCAAGATCGAGATCGCGCGCGAGATATCACCCATCTACGGAGTGAGCAAGGAGACGCCGCCCACGCTCATCATCCACGGCGACGCCGACCTGCTGGTGCCGATCCAGCAGAGCAAGCTGATCATGGCGAAGTTCAGGGAGATGGGCGTTCCGTCAAACCTCCAGGTTCGTCCGGGCAAGGCCCACGGCTGGCCGGGCATCGAGGCCGAGGCGACGACCCTGGCTGACTGGGTGGAGAAGTACCTGAAGAAGTAGCCGCGTGGGGGGTGCGCTACAGGTCCAGCCGGTAGCGCATCTTCCGGCGTTCGCCCCGGTTATACATATCATTGCCCGGCGGCAGGTCGACGGTCTCCACGTAGACGGCCCCCAGCCGCTCGCACGTGATGCGCGATGCGGTGTTGTCGGGGTTGCAGGTGATCCAGAGCGCCTCGAAACCCAGCTTGCGGGCCAGCGGCAGCAGCAACCGCGCCGCACGCTCCGCACGCCGCTTTCCTCGGTAGGCCGGGTAGACGTGGTAACCGATGTGGCCCGAGTACCGCTCGATCACCGGCGAATCTCCCACGCGCAGGTCGATGCGGCCCATGAGCGCGCCATTGGCGGCGTGGAGCATGGAGAACCGGTAGCAGGGGTACCAGCCGCGTTCCGGGTCTCCCTCCATCCGTCGCTCCAGGGTCAGGTAGAGGTCGCCCTCGCGAAGCGGACCGATCTCCGGCGGGTCGGCCTGCCCGGCCGCGGCCTGCTTCTTGAACAGGCACGGTAGCGACAGCCTCACGGCGCGACGGCTACCGGCGCAAGGTCACGCACGCAGCGGAAGCCGATGGTTCCGCATCGGTCCATCCCCGGGTGCATCAGCAGGAACCGCGTGTGGGTGTCCAGCCGTTGCGGGCCGCCGTGCACGTACCAGCCCGAGCCCTGCGCGTCGAAGCCCGATCCACCCCGGAGGATGCAGGAGCGCGTGTGCCCGTCGCTTCGCTCGCTCTCGGTTAGCTGCCAGACGTTCCCGGCCATGTCGTAGCATCCCCACGGGCTTCGGCCATCAAGATGCGCGCGCACCGCCTCCGGCCGGGAGCCTGCGCACCGCGTGGCGTCGAATGCGTCGCCCCAGGGCCACACGCGCCCGGTGTCGCCCTGCGCCGCACGCTGCCACTCGGCCTCGGTGGGGAGCCGCTTGCCCGCCCATCGAGCGTAGGCCCGTGCGTCGTCCAGATCGACGTAGACCACGGGCAGCTCCTCAGCGCCCGCAGGGCAGGCGTCACCGCCCCAGTGGCGCAGGAAGTTCTCCGCGCAGGCCGGGCGGTAGCCGGTGGCCTTGAGGAACGCCGCGAACTGGCCGTTGCTGACGAGGGCCTCATCGACGGCGAAGGCAGGCACATCCACGGTGAAGTCGTGGGTCACGGTCTCGTTGAACGGGAGGCCCACGAGGAAGCTCGCCAGGCGCTCGACCGGCAGGCCGGGGTCGGGGTAGCACCCGCACTCGCGGCGCTCATGCTGTAGCCGCATACGGGCCCTTCCGGCGCTGACGCGCACCATGCCGTCGGGCATCGCCGCGCCCGCAGACAGCGGCCGGCACGCCTGGGGCGGCCGGGGCGCCATCGAGGCGGCCAGCCGCTGCAGCAGCGCAGCCTCGGGCTCCGTCGCGCCAGGGGCGTCGAACGGCGGCGCTTCCGCGGCCAGCCGGCGGACGCGCTCCATGGCGGCGCGGGTCCATGCCACAGCGATGGCGGCATACCGGCCCGGCTCGACGCTGACGGCGCCGTCGGGCCCGACGGCCAGCTCGCGGCCGGTCCAGAGGTCCCAAGCCTGGGCGCCCGCCCTCCTGACCGATGTGCGGACCAGCGGCCCGCCGGCCGCGCTCCGGTCCAGCGTCAGGGTCAGCTCAAGCCCGTCCGACCGCCAGCGTGACGCGAAGGCGCCTGCCCGAAGCGTCGGCACGGCGGGCTCCCAGCGGTCGGAGGCCAACTCCGGCGTGAAGCTGCGCAGGATGCCCGAGGCGCGCTTCCATGCCGCGCTGTCCTCGGCACTCCATGGAACCCAGCTCCCGAAGACGTTCTCCCAGACCATCATGCCGGAGCCATTGAGCCACGCCTCATCGATCTCGGACTGGTGGCTCCGCGACCAGCGCTGGATACGGTGCTGCATGTGCCGCGGCTCCACCCACTTGAGCAGGAGGACCGACGGCTCATCGTAGGCGGGGCCCCACTGCGCCCAGCTGGAGCTGCAGAGGCTGGTCTGCTCTAGCGGCGGCGCGCCCTCGGGCTCGAAGATGACCCCGCGCCTCCCAGCATCGACGGCGGATCGCAGGCCGGTCGGCGCGGCGGTCATCGTGTCGAGGAAGATGCCGTCGGCCTCGATCTCGTGCACCAACCCGGCCAGCGCCTCGGTGTCGGTGCCGGCCTCGCGGCGCGTACCCGTATCCCAGGGGTTGTAGTCGATGAAGCAGCGCGTGCCTCGGGCGCGCATCCGCCGCGTGAGGTCGCGCAACCCCTGCAAGCCGCCGGGGAGGTCGCGATAGAAGTCGAACTGGTTGCGGTCGTCCACGCCGATGCGCGGGTAGGCGTGCCACAGCACCAGCGAGTCGACGTGGCCCACGCGCCGCTCCAAGTCGTCGATCCACGCGTCAACGGTGAGCCTGCCGCTCTCGGGGCTGCAGAGCGCGGCGTCGTAGAGGAACGCGAAGGCGCAGGTGAAGTTGCCGGCGCCCCAGGCGAGGTCGCGTCGGCCGTAGATGCCGCGATCCAGCGTCGGCACCCGCGGGCCGGAGCGGCCCAGCGACGCGGCGCGACCTGCCGGGCCCGGCATCTCCATCTCAATGGAGTGGAGCGTCCAGCGGCCGGGTGTAGCGTCGAACGTGCCGTCCTGCCCGAGGATGGGCACAGCGAAGGCCGCGCCGGGGAACTCCGGCACGTCAGCGGTGAGCCGCACACGGCTCCGCTTGCCCGACACGCCCGCCTGCGCGGAGGCCCGAACGGTCGACCAGCCCACCCAGGCCCCGCTCTTGCCGTCGAGGTAGTCGAAGGCAAGGCAGAGGCGCGTGTTGCCGGCCAGCGGCGTCACATCGGCGGACAGCGTGACCCTCTCGCCGGGCTTCAGGGCCAGCGGGCGGGCGGCGTCGGGCTGCAGGCGAACCCAGGCGCGCGTGCCGGTGTACGTCACGGAGATGTCGGTCAGCGGCCGGCTCCGCGCCCTGCGGCGCATCGCATCCATAGCTGCCTGCCACGCCGCGCGGTCCTGACTGGGCAGGGGATAGCGCACGGAGCCCCATCGGATCTCCAGGCCCGGCGCCTCGGAACCGGGCTCGGCGCGTCGGGCATCGCCGCCGTCGGCCACCCAGAGGCCCGGCGCGTAGGCGACCCGCACCGTGGCGGGCGGCGGAGGGGGAGCCGTGGGTGTGGGCACCATGGGCGTCAGGTCTCCTTCACGAAGAGTATGGGGCGACCTAGCCTCGCCGCCATGCGCGGGGCCACGCTGGCCTCCACGATGGCCTCGATGCCGGTGCTGCCGTGCGTGGCCAGTACGACGAGTCCCGCCTCTATCTGGCCTGCGTAGGCCGTCAGCGCCGCCACGGTCTCGCCGCGCAGCACAGCCGTGCGGACGGCGGCGCCGCGGACGGCGCACGGTGCGGCCATGGCCGCCAGGTCGCGGGCGGCGCCCTCCTCCGCGAGGTCCAGGATGGCGCGCATGGTTCTCGGCAGCGTGATCCCGCTGCGGCGGCGGGCATCGGCGAGCGTCTCCGGTGTAGGCACGGCAAGCGCCAGGTGAAGCGTCGCCCCGAACGCGCAAGCCAGCGCCGACGCGAGACGCAATGCCACGCTCTGGTCGTGCTCGCCGTCCACGGGCGCCAGGATATCGGTGGGCTCGAAGGGCATGGGCGAGCCGTCCGGCGCGGGCTGGAGCATGAGAATCGGCCATGCGCCGCGCTGGAGCACCTGCTGGGCGATGCGGCCGATGAACAGGTCGCGAAGGCCGCCGCTTCCGTGTGCGCACAGCACGACCAGATCGGGAGCCATCTCCTGCGCGTGCTCAACGATGCTGCCCGCCACGCTCCCCTCACGCGTCTCGTGGGCGTGCAGCTCCACATGGACGCCGGCCTCGGTCAGCCTTGCGGCCGCACTTTGGAGGTACTCCTCGGCGGCCCGCAGGTCCGCCAGGTGCGCCTCGCCGTGGATGGTTGCCGGCGGCCGCTCCTCCAGCACGTGCAGCAGAGCCACCTCGGCGCCGAACCGGCCGGCCAACGCGATGAGCGACGGTAGCACGGCCTCGGCCAGACGCGACCCGTCCAGGGGAGCCAGGATCCTTCGAATGACGCGGTCGTCTCGTCCCGGCATGGCTATCCTCCAGTAATGGCCTTATAAATAATGTAGAGGTTGAGCGACACGATCACGGAGGTCACCGCCCACGCCGCCACGGTGGTGGCCTTACCGTTCACCAGCACGCCCATGAGCGACCGGTCCGAAGTGAAGAGCACCAGCGGGGCCAGCGCAAAGGGCACGCCGAAACTGAGCACCACCTGGCTGGCGATCAGCACCTGGGTAGGGTCGAGCCCGATGGCGATCACCACGATGGAGGGGGCCATGGTGACGCCGCGCCGGATCCAGAGCGGGATCTTGTGTTTCAGGAAGCCCTGCATGATCACCTGCCCGGCCATGGTGCCGACGGCCGATGATGAGAGCCCTGCCGCCAGTAGCGAGACGCCGAAGAAGGCGCTGGAGAGGGGCCCCAGCAGCGGGGTCAGCGTCCGGTGCGCCTCCTCGATGGTAGCGACGCCGCTGTGGCCCTGCGCATGGAACGTGGAGGCGGCCATGATGAGCATGGCTGCGTTCACGAACCCCGCCAGCCCCATGGCCAGGACGATGTCCGCGATCTCGAAGCGCACGAGCCGCTTCAGCAGGTCGGGGTGGCGTGTGACGACGCGCCCCTGGGTCAGCGCAGAATGGAGGAAAATGACGTGGGGCATCACCGTGGCGCCCAGGATGCCCGACGCGAGGACGACACTCTCAGGCCCGTCGAAGCGGGGCATGACGGTGGCACGGCCGATGGCGCCCCAGTCGGGCCGGCCGAGAAGCGTTTCGGCCACGTAGCAGAGGGCGATGACGCCCACCATGACCGCGATGACGGCCTCCAGCGGTCGGAAGCCCCGGTGCTCGAGGCCGAGGATGACGAACGTGGCGAACGCCGTGATGATGCCGCCCCAGAGGAGCGGGATGTGGAAGAGCAGCTGCAGGCCCACGGCCGCGCCCAGGAACTCGGCCAGGTCGGTGGCCATGGCCACCAGTTCGGCCAGCACCCACATCGTCCAGACCATCCAGCGCGGCAACCGGTCCCGGCAGACCTCCGCCAGGTTTGAGCCCGTGGCGATGCCCAGCTTCGCCGAGAGGGTCTGGATCAGCATGGCCATGAGGTTGCTGGCCACGATGACCCATATCAGCATGTAGCCGAAGCGGGCTCCGGCCTGGATGTTGGTGGCGAAGTTGCCGGGGTCGACGTAGGCCACAGAGGCCACGAACGCAGGCCCCAGGAACGGTAGGAGCCGGCCGGCGCAGCCCTTCCTCTCGTCGCCTGCAAGCACGCCCTCGGCGGCCTTCTGCACTGCGGCATTGGACATCGGGCTCTCGGGCGCGCCCTGGCTCATAGGCTAGAGCTCCGGCTCGGAGCCGCCGCCGCCGCCGTCCGGCCCGGCATCGTCGCCCTTCTCCATCTCCTCCTCGAAGGCCTGCTCCAGGTCGCCGCCCATATCCTCGTCCATGGCGGCGCTCATGTCCCTGACCCACTTCTTGATCGCCTTCGGGTCGTTTTCCAGGTCGCCGTACGAGGCCTCGTCGCAGAGGCTCTCCATGGTCTCGTCCTCGGAACGGAGGCGCGCAAAGCGGGAGACGCGCCTCTCGGCGTCCTGGCTGCCGCACCGCGGGCACGCGGCGGGCTTCGGGTTGGCGATCACACCCACCAGCGCGCTGTACCTGCGGCCGCACTGCTTGCAGTCATACTCAAAGATCGGCATGGCCGGAACTCCTTGCAGCCCATGGGGGGGGCATCGTGTGCAACATTCTACCCAAGACGCCCGAGGCCGACCTCCCGGCCCGGAGCCCGCGTGTAGCCATACTAAAAACCTTGCCGCGAACGGGATACGACGCACCGCTCCATGCGTAAGACATCATAGCCGCCCGACGGAGCAGGTCATGAGCGCCGCGGGCATGAAGACACACGAACGAGAACCATGAGGAGACATGAAATGGCCACCTTCACGCTACCCGCGCTACCCTACGCTTTCGACGCGCTTGAGCCGCACATCGATGCCAAGACGATGGAGATCCACCACGACAAGCATCACGCGGCCTACGTCAACAACCTGAACGACGCCCTCAAGGACCATGCCGACCTCCAGGCCAAGAGCATCGAGGAGCTGCTGAAGGGGCTGGGCCAGGTGCCCGAGGCGATCCGGACCAAGGTTCGCAACAACGGCGGCGGGCACTACAACCACACCCTCTTCTGGGACCTCATGCAGCCCGGCGGCGCCAAGGCCCCCACCGGCGAGCTGCTGGAGGCCATCAACGGCTCGTTCGGCAGTGTGGCGGAGATGGCCAAGCAGGTGAACACCAGCGGAGCCACTCGGTTCGGCAGCGGCTGGGCCTGGGTCGTGCTGGACGACAAGAAGAACCTGGCCATCCTGAGCACCGCCAACCAGG
Organism: uncultured Chthonomonas sp.; assembly: GCA_903885605.1. Taxonomy (GTDB): domain Bacteria; phylum Armatimonadota; class Chthonomonadetes; order Chthonomonadales; family CAJBBX01; genus CAJBBX01. The sequence goes on from CAISJD010000160.1 coordinate 22,209, forward strand.
ACTCGCCCATCACCGACGGCCTGTCTCCCATCCTCACCATCGACGTCTGGGAGCACGCCTACTACCTGAAGTACCAGAACCGCCGGCCCGACTACCTGACGGCATGGTGGAACGTGGTTAACTGGGACGAGGTCGCCAAGCGGTTCGCCGCCGCCAAGTAGGGTCCGAAGCCGGACCGCCGACGTTGCAGCAGGGGTTGGGACCGCGCGGTCCCAACCCCTTCCGCATACCGGTGGACCCTCGGCGGCCGTTACCCCTGCGCCGGCACAGCCGGATCGCATGGCGGAGCATCGAGCGCCTCCCGAACGGTGAGCGCCAACACCTCCCGTGAGAAGGGCTTGCACAGGAACCGCACACCATCACCGAGTGCGCCGCCCGGCGCAGCCATGTTCGCGGCGTAACCCGACATGGCGACACACTTGAGGCCTGGCCGCAACTCGCGCATGACCTGCGCCAGTTCGAGGCCGGTCATCCTCGGCATAATGATGTCAGTGAGCAGGAGGTGGATCTTGCCCTCAAACGCGCCTGCCTGGGCGATCGCCTCGTCAGGCGAGTCGGCTGACAGGACGTGGTACCCGAGCCGCTCCAGCAGCCGCTGCGTCGAGACCCTGATGGGTCGCTCATCCTCGACGAGCAGGATGGTCTCGCTTCCGCCGGGGCGCCCGGCCGGCACCGACCCCTCGGCCGTATGCGATGCGGCGGCCGGCGTGTCCACGACCGACCTCGGCAGGTACATCCGGAATGTGGCGCCATTGCCGGGTCGGCTCGCCACCTGCACAAAGCCGCCGTTCTGCTGCATGATGCCGAACACCGTCGCCAACCCCAGCCCGGTACCTTCACCGACGCCCTTGGTCGTGTAGAAAGGCTCGAAGATGTGCTGCAAGGTCTCGGCATCCATGCCGTGGCCGGTATCGCTCACCGTCAGCATCACGTACTGCCCCGGCAGGGCGTCACCGTGCGCCGACGTGTCGGCCGCGTCGACCGTCACATTCGCCGTACTGACAGTCAACGTACCCGGCCCGGCCATGGCGTCACGGGCGTTGACGCCCAGGTTCACCAGGATCTGGTCGATCTGCGAGGGGTCGGCCATCACATGCCAGAGAGCGGCGCCCGGCCTCCAGACCATCTCGATGTCCTCGCCGATGATCCGGCGGAGCATCTTCAGCAGGCCGCCGATGACCGTGTTCAGGTTCAGCGCGGTCTGCGCGATCGCATGTTTGCTCGCATAGGTCAGGAGCTGCCGCGTGAGGTCGGCGCTCCGGTGCGAGACGCCTTCGATCTCGTCCAGGTGCTCGACGGCCGGATGCCCAGCCGGCAGTTCGTCGCGTGCCAGTTCAACGTTGTTCAGGACCGCCATCAGCATGTTGTTGAAGTCGTGGGCGACGCCTCCGGCCAGCCGGCCCACTGCCTCCATCTTCTGCGCCTGGGCCAACTGAGTGTGCAGCGTCTCACGTTCGGCGTCGGCTCGCATCTGCTCTGTAACATCGGCGGCCACACAGGCGAACTGGCCCGCTGCCGGCCGGAAGGCCACCACGTCGAAGTGCTTGCCTAAGCCTGAGGCGAAGTTGGTGAACCGGGCCGGCACGCCCGTTGCCGCCACTTCACCGTACGTGGCAATCCAGGTCGGTTCGAGCCCCGGGAGGACCTCCGTAACGGTCCGACCAATGATGTCGGCTACCTTTCGGCCGATCATCGCCTCAAACGCTGGATTGGCCGCCAGGAACCGGTAGTCGACCGGGCGGCCCTCCTCGTCGTAGACCATCTGGTGGAGAGCGCAGCCCGTCGGCATGGCGTTGAACAGAGCATCATACTGCCGACGGCTCTCCACCGCGGAGGTACGCGCCTCGGCCACCCGCGTCAGCATGGCGTTGATGGCGCCCGCAAGCGACGCGATCTCGTCTGCTCCGGTCACGGCCACTTGCGGCAGCGACTCCGCTTCAAGGTCGACCCGGCCCACCTGGTCGTTCAGTGCCTCCAGGCGGCTCACCACGTGCCGGCGCAGCAGGTGGGCCATGGCAACGGCGAACACCAGGCAGGCGAGGGCGACGATGGAGCCGAACAGCGCCGTGGCGTGTACGCCTTGCCGGTAAATATCGCGCGGCATCCGGACCTGCGCCATTAGCGCGGGCCTCCCTCCTATGTCGCGCAGAAGCCCGAAGATGCTCAGATCTTCGCCGCCGTGTGTCACCAGATGGTCCTGGGCGCCGCCGGTGAGCGCGTCGAGCGGCTTTTGATAGTCACGCAGGGTCGACGGATCGGCCACCGCATGCAGTGAGACACGCACCCGTAGTCCGTCGCTGATCTGCTGGACGACTGCGGCATCGAGGCGCCGCCCCATTACGAGGAGGCCACGGGCCGGCCCGAGGCAGTTGCTCGTGAGGATCGGCCGCGCTGCAACGGCCATGGCGCCGTCAGGCAGCACCACCATGCCCCTGGTACCCCGGTGCCCTGGACCGCCCGGATTGAGCGGGCCGCCGGGAAGGGCCAGCCGTGCCAGACCGGCCGGCAGGGGGACCGCCATGGAGCGCTGCAAGTCGTAGCCGCCAGACCAGATCGGCCTGCCGAAGTTGTCGGTGATCAGGAGTGCGCTTAGGTCCAAGCCGGAGAAAGCGGACGGCGTCAGGTTCGCCTTCACGAAGGATGCGTTGCGGTCTTGTACGTACGCATAGGTGTCATCGAACTGCGACCAGTCGGTGACCGACCGGTCGAGCCCGTCGACTACACGCTCCAGCGCAGAGCGCACCCGCGCTAGATCGCCTCGTGCGTGCTCCGCCTCTGTCTGCTCAAAGGCATGTACCTCAACGAGCGTGGCGGCCACGTAGAGCAGCACCACCAGCGCGGTGACCGCTGAGATGAGCGCAGCCAGCACTCGCCTGCCGAGCTTCATGCCAATCCCTTCCGCCACTCCATGGGCCGTACTGCAAGGCTCAGCGTCAGTGTACCTGCCTCGTGCGGCGCGGATTGCCGTCACGAGGCCGTGCCGGAAGCGCCCGGGCGTACCCACGCCCCCAGGAGCCCCCAGGAGCCCCCAGGGGGGGGCCGTGGCTCGCGGCAGGAGTTCCGCCGATCGGCGTCGAACTCGGGCGCAACCGGGGCAAGGAGGCGCACCATGGCCGAGTACCGTGACGGACGCATCAAGAGGCTGGCGGCGGCGCTGAAGCGCGAGGGCGTGGCGCCCGACGTGTCGGAGCAGATCATGGACGGCGGCGAGGCCCTCACGTCGCATTCGGAGCCGGACGCCATGGCCGCCTGGTTCGCCGGGGCGATGGACCGGATGGACGCGCTCGTCGAGGCGGACCAGCGTGTGGCGGTCCGCGAGCGGTGCGCCTGCTGCCTGGGCGGCAAGCGGCTCCAGTTGAGCAAGGCGATCGGCCAGGCCGGGGGCACGGTCGAGGAGCGCGTGGCCGCCGCCGACGCCGAGCCGTTCGTCTTCGGCCATTCGGTGGCCATGCAGCCCGACGGCCGCATCCGCGTGGAGTTCCAGCCCAGCGACTGGGAGAGCTTCCGGTGCTCCTGCATTCGCGCGCCCGGCGCCCGCATGTCGGCCACCTACTGCCAGTGCTGCCAGGGCCATGTGAAGCGCCACCTGCAGTTCGCGCTGGGCCGGCACCTTCGCGGCTGGGTCAGGTCGTCGGCGCTGAGCAGCGGAGGGAAATCGCCCTGCTCGTTCGACTTCGAGATCCTTGATTGAGGCTACCCATGGGCGCGTTCCTTCTGCCCGCCGTCCTGTCCGTTGCACTGGCCGACGGGCCGGGAGCGTGGCCCTGCTGAGGCGCGAGCTTGCAGAGGGCATGTTCGACGATATGGGCCACAGTCGCTTGCACTGGGAGGACGATGAGTTCATTCCGGTCTACAATGAGATCGAAGCTGTGCTCAAGAGGCAAGGGTGGATTTAGTGCGGCAGTTGCTTGACGACGGGACAATCCGAGAACTCACAGACGCCGAGGCTGTCGATGGGCTTGTCGCGGCAGGCTACGACCGCATGTATGCCAGAGGGATGGTAGCCTGGAGCCACGGCAAGGTTATGCGCGATGTGGAGATGGATCCCGACCGTTCGGCGGGTGGGTGAAACCGCGCAGCCTGAAGGACGTCACCAGAGCGTACAATGCACATCTGGAGATGCTAGCGTCGGAGCACGGAGACCTGATCGATTCGGCTGCTCCAGAAGACCGGCCTGTTGTTCGGGCCATGGTTGATGCGATGTCTTCCTTTGAGGCTTCAGTTCGAATGCTCAAGGAGCTTGATATCGACTTCGAGGTGACGTGATGGGTGTCGGCGATCAACCTTCTGGCTTGACGATGAGGTCCAAGCACATTGCCAGTGTCCAATGCTGCATGTGCGTGCATCTGCGCAGCATTGTCGACCGCCGTTGTGACGCGTACCCGGACGGAGTGCCGGACCCAATCTGGGACGATAAGACGATGCACACCGTGCCGATCGACGGCGACCATGGGATTCGGTACCAGGAGCGTGCGGTGCGCGCACGGCCCATGACCGCCGAGGAGCAGATGTGGTACCAACGAGTGCTTCGATCGAGGTAGAGCTTGACACGGCGCCGCCGACGGAGTAGTCTAACGGTGTAACGCGAACCGAATATCGGATACGCCTTCTTCGGGGCACATTCAACGCCCCACCACGGGCATGCTGCACGGCCTTCACCGGCTGCGCGCTGCTTGTGGTGGGGCGTTTTTGCGTTTGGGGACCCCGGACGACCACGGACGGACACAGACCGGCACGGACCGGCACGGACTCGGGCAGGGAGGCCCGGGTCCGGGGTGGCGCAAGCGCACCGCTGGGTTCGGTTCGACGTGATGCAGGTGCGCTGAGGCCCGTCAGGGCAGGCGCACCTCCACGGTCATCTTGCCCTTGCCCTGCGGGAAGCGGGCCTCGGCCCGGGCGCTGCGGCCTCCGGGAGCCGTGACGCTGATCGCGTAGCTGCCATAGAACGCCTGGACCGAGCAGCGTCCTGAGGCGCTCGTGCTCGCCTTGGCGTCGGTCCACCACTCGCCTCGGATGAGCTGCTTGAGGGCATCGTAGGCGGGCTTGGGGCTCATGTCCTTGCGCAGGAAGCCAGCGGGCGCGTTCAGCCAGGCCCAGGCGTCGCTGAAGTCCCAGTAGGTGATTGCCTGTACGGAGGGGTGGCTGAAGAGGAGCGAGTAGAAGCGCTTCACGTAGTCGGCCTGGGCGGCCTCGCCCTCGGGCGTGGTGAGCCAGTCCGTGGGCGGCTTGGCGAAGTCGAAGCTCCGAGGCGCGGCGCTCACGACCGTGGCCTCCGTATAGTGGATGGGCTTGGCGAACCGGGCGAAGCGCTCCGTGACGGCCCAGACGCGCTCCAGGGGCCAGGGGCCGGAGTGCATGTGGCTCTGGATGCCGACGGCGTCGGGCAGGGCCTTCATGCGGGCGAGTTCGGTGAGCAGGGCGTCATTGGCGTCGCCGGTCTCGAAGTCATTGTAGAGGTAGGTGTTGCCGAGCCCCTTGCCGGCCTCGCGGGCCCAGCCGAGGGCCTTGGCCACCACCGCCGCGGCGCCGTCGCGCTTGATCCATGCGCCCTCGCCGGTCTGGGCGTAGGTGGGAGCGACGTTGGCCTCGTTCAGCACGTCCCAGTACTTCACCGTACCGGCGTAGCGCGGGAGGATGTCCTTCACGCGGTTGTGCAGTAGCTCGGCGGCGGCGTCGGGATCCTTGGGAGCCCAGCGCGGGTAGACCTCGTGCCATATCAGCGGGTGCCCCTTGGCGGCCAGGCCGTGTTCGGCGCACCAGCGGGCCATGGCGGTGAGCCGCTCATGCTGCGGGCGGCCCTGCTCCGGCTCGAACGCACCCCAGTAGAAGGGGAGCGTGGCATAGTTGAAGAGCTCCGTGAACCGCCGCTGGTACTCGGACTGCGCGGCGCCGGTGTCGGCCGGGCTGAGGCCGAAGATGTTGCAGCCGAAGAGGAAGTCGCTGCGCGTCTCGCGGACCGACACCGAGGCGTTGGGGACGGGCCTGCCGCGCCGGTCGCGCACCACCACGTCCAGGACGCCGGTGCGGACCTGCCGGATGCGGCGGCGCACGGCGTCGGGCTTGCAGGCGGCTTCCGCCGCGACGATAGCCGGGTCCGGCCCCAGGTTCTCCACGGTCACCCCCGCGATCTCGATCTCGCCGGGCCCGCGCCCGGTCTGGAAGTGCGCCGAGAGGCCGTCCGGCCCGTAACCCTCGGTGGCGCCCATGCCCGTGTAGCGCTTCCACTCGGCGCCGGGCTCGATGTTGAGCTCCACCACGCCGGTGTAGGGCGGCGTGGTCCGCTCCACGGTGGCGCGCATGGGGCTGCGGCCGGCGGACCGCGCCCAGAAGGTGAAGCGGAGGCGGCTCCCCGCCTTCAGGTCGCCGGGGATCGTGCGCGATATCTGCGCCATGTAGTACGGCTCCGTGGCGCGGGCCGTGGAGATCGTGATCACGGAGGCCACGCCGGGCGGCGTCCCCTGGGCAGGCGACACCTTGAGCGTGATGTTGCCCTGGGCATGGTTGTCCCACGTGTCGCCGGGTATCAGGTTCGGCCCCGCAACGGCGGGCATCGCCGCCCAGAGCAGGCAGAGGCAGGCCAGAACGCGCACGTCGCACCCCTTCGTCCGGCGCCCGAACCGGGGCCCGGCACTGGCGGTGTTATACCTTCCTCGGTGCGGTATGGTATGGCTGCAACTGCCGAGGGGCCCCGCGTGGACCCCGGCGAGGAGACGCCCGTTGCCCAAGCTGCGCCCTGCCTGGATCTGGATGCCCGCGCTGGGGCTACTGCCCGCGCTCTGCGCCACGGGGCCCGCGCCCGCGGGGAACTCCCCTGCCCCGCTGCGGCTGGAGAAGGCCCGCATCACCGACGCGGCACGGCATACCTACGTCTGGCGGGAGACCTGCGCCAACAACGGCGCGGGGCACCAGCTGGCGGCTGGCTACGAGTGGGAAGGCGACAACCGCGGCTTCCTGGCCTCCGGCGAGGGGATGGTGCGCGGCGAACGGCGCAAGGGGCTCTTCATGCTGGCCTTCCCCGACGGCAATGTGATGAGCGCCTCGTGGGACGTGGCCTGGCCCCGAGGCCGCACGTGGCGCCTTCGCTACGGGCTGACCGACTCCGCCGCGGCGCAGACGCTGGACGGCATGAAGCTCACTGTGACGGCCACCGACGCCCAGGGCGCCGACCACGTGCTGGTGCAGCGGACGCTGGCGCCCCGCGATGTCGGCCTCTACGACGAGCGGTTCACCTTCGACTACGACGTGCGGCGGATCACGCTGACGCATGACAACCTGGGCCGCGAGTGCTGGGACGTGGTCTGGCTCGAGATGGAGGGCCTCGCGCTGCCCGGTCCCGGAGCGGCGGCCGGGCCCACGGAAGCCGCGATGGAGGCGCTTTCGCGGGCCATCCACGACCTGACGCGAACCTTCGGCTCCCGCTACCCCAACGGCGCGGCCCACAGGTCGCGGCTGGAGGCCCTGCGGCGACGGCTCACAGGCGGCGGCGAGGCGCCCGCAGGAGCCACTGAGGCCTTCGAGGCGCTGCGGCGCGAGGCCCTCATCGCCAACCCGCTGGTGAGCGGACGGCCGATCCTCTTCGTGGCGCGGCCGCAGTACCGTAGCCACTACCACGCCATCGACACCCTCTTCCATACCGGCGAGTTCAACCCCGACCGGGGCGTCATGCACAACACCGCCTTCCAGGGCGGCGGAGCGATCAAGGCGCTGGACCTGGCGCGCGGCGGGGCGGTTCGCACACTGATCAGCCTGCCCGACGGCATGGTGCGCGACCCGGAGGTGAGCTTCGACGGCAGGCGCGTCCTCTTCGCCCTGCGGCGCAGCGCCGACGAGGACTACCACCTCTGGGAGATGAACGCCGACGGCTCCGGCCGCAGGCAGCTCACCCGCGCCGAGGGCGTCTCCGACTTCGACCCCATTTACCTGCCCGACGGCGGCATCGCCTTCTCCTCCACGCGGGATCCCAAGTTCAACCAGTGCTCCCGCGACCACGCCGCCAACCTCTACCGGATGGAGGCCGACGGCGCCAATATCCAGCAGATCGAGCATAACAACCTCTTCCAGAACCAGGCGTCGCTGTTGCCGGACGGCCGCATCCTCTACGCGCGCTGGGAGTACGTGGACCGCAACTTCGGCGACGCGCACGGGCTCTGGAGCATGAACCCGGACGGCACCAACCAGGCCATCTTCTGGGGCAACAACGCCTCGTCTCCCGCCGCGGCCTACACGCCGCGCATCGTGCCCGGCGGCGGCAAGGCGCTCTGCATCTTCGGGCCGCACCACGACCGCCTCTGGGGCGCGCTGGCGCTGGTGGACCCGGCGCTGGGCCTCAACGGGCGCAAGCCGGTCGTGCGCATCTGGCCCGCCGACGCCATGCGGCTAGTGCATGAGGGCCCGCCCTTCGACTGCGACGCCTTCGCCCAGCTCCGCCTGAAGTACGCGGACCCCTACCCGCTCAGCGCGAAGTACTTCCTCTGCTCGCGGATGACCGGACAGGGCGAGCAGACCGGCATCTACCTGCTGGACCTGTTCGGCAACGAGATCCTGCTGCATACCGAGGGCGCCGGCTGTTACGACCCCATGCCGCTGACCGCACGCCCGCGGCCGCCGGTGATCCCGAGCAGGCGCGACACCACGGGCGGAACCGGCGCCTTCTACGTAGCCGACGTCTACCAGGGCACGCACATGGCCGGGGTGGCGCGGGGAGCGGTGAAGAGCCTGCGCGTGGTGGAGGCGCCGCCCAAGCGCTTCTGGTCGCCCGGCTCCTGGTTCGGGCAGGGATACACCGCGCCGGGCATGAACTGGCACTCGCTGGAGAGCAAGCGCATCCTCGGCAGCGTGCCGGTGGAGGCCGACGGCTCGGCCTACTTCAGCGTGCCCGCCGACACGCTGGTCTACTTCCAGCTGCTGGACGCGCAGGGGCGCATGGTGCAGTCCATGCGGAGCGCCGCCATGGTCCACTCCGGCGAGAGGGCGGGCTGCGTGGGGTGCCACGAGGAGCGCCGCTCGGCCCCGCCCGCGGCTCGAGCCGCCTCGCTGGCCATGCGGCGGCCGCCCAGCCGCCTGGCCCCGTGGCGCGGCCCGGCACGGGAGTTCGGCTTCATGAGCGAGGTGCAGCCGGTCTTCGACCAGCACTGCGTCGGCTGCCACGACTACGGCAAACCCGCCGGCCGCAAGCTGAACCTGGCGGCGGACCGCGACTTCGTCTTCAACACCGCCTACGTGGAGCTGTGGCGCAAGGGATACACCGGCGCGGTGGGCGCGGGCCCGGCGCAGATCCAGCCCGCCATGAGCTGGGGCTCCTACGCCAGCCCGCTGGTGAAGGCCGTCTCCGGCGACCACCACGGCCTGCGGCTCGACGCCGAGAGCCTCGACCGCATCCAGACCTGGGTGGACCTCAACGCGCCCTACTACCCCACCTACGCCTGCGCCTACCCGGACCACTGGACCGGACGCTGCCCGCTGGACCCGGCACAGATGCGGCGGCTGGAGGAGCTGACCGGCGCCCCCATCGCCGCCAACGGCAGCTTCGACCGCTACCCCGGCCCGCTGGTGAGCTTCGAGCGGCCGGAGCTGAGCCCGCTGCTCGACCGCCTACCGGCCGACAGCCCGCAGCGCGGCGAGGCCCTGGGCATCATCCGCGCCGGGGCGGCCATGCTGGCCCAGCGGCCCCGAGCCGATATGCCGGGCTTCCAGCCGAACCCCACGGACGCCGCGCGGCTGGTCCGCGCCGAGGCGCGCCTGCAAACCGAGCTGCGCAACCGCGAGGCCATCCGGCTGGGACGGAAGGTGTACGACCCGTAGGCCCTACGGGCTGTAGACCGGGTCGCCACGCTGGTCGGTGTGGTAGCCGACCTGGCGGATCAGGTCGGCTCCGCGCTCGAACCGGTCGCCTCGGGCCTCGAGCATGGCCCGCAGGCGGCGGTCCAGCCGGCTCCGCAGGTCCGAGGTCGAGGGCTCCGCCACCAGGTTCCGCATCTGGTAGGGGTCGGCCGCGTTGTCGAAGAGCATCCACGGCCCCTGGTGGTCGATGACGTAGGTGTGGCGGGCGGTCCGCAAGCCGCGCCAGTCGCGGCCGCCGTTGTAGTAGGCGTACTGGTGGAAGCAGGCCGGCAGTTCGATGAGCGTGGCCTCGTCACCGTCGGGCGGGAGGTTGCGGCGGATCGCCTCGCTCAGGTCGCGCCCCTCCACGGTGGCAGGCACGGGCAGCCCGGCGAGGCCGATCAGCGTCGGCATAATGTCCGCCGAGGCGACCTGGTTCGTCACCGTGCGCGGCGCGCTCCCGAAGCCGGACGGCCAGCGCATGAGCATGGGCGTCATGATCGACTCCTCGAAGGGCCGCTGCTTGTTCCACTGCAGGTGCGAGCCGAGCATATCGCCATGGTCCGAGGTGAAGACCAGCAGCGTGTCGTCGGCCAGCCCCAGCGTCTCCAGCGCGTCGGCGAGGCGGCCGAAGCAGGCGTCCAGAGCCGAGCAGTGGGCGTAGTAGCCGGCGATCTTGGCCCGTGTCTCCTCCTCGCGCTCGTCGGGCACGTTGGGGCGCAGGACGAGGCTTGCGGGGTCGTACATCCGCCGGTAGCGCTCCGGCGCGGTGCCGTAGGGGTCGTGCGGCGGGCCCCAGGAGAGCATCATCATGAAGGGGCCGCGGTCGCGGGCGGAGCGGAGGTAGCGGATGGCCTCCTCGGTCTGCGCCTCGGCGTCGTAGCCGGGCCAGCGGCGCGGGGCCGGGTCGTCGGCGTAGTAGCCCGAGGCGTTGTAGTCGTGGGTGCACTCCTGCGCGCGCCAGTGGCGGAACCCCTTGCGACGCTCGGGCGGGATGTAGGAGGAGCGGCCGTGGCCGTCGATGTGCCACTTGCCGATGTAGGCCGTGTCGTAGCCCGCCTCGCCCAGCCACTGGGCCAGGTAGGCCGGCTCGCCGCGGACGGGCACATCGTTGACGAAGACGCCGTGGGTCAGCGGGTTCTGGCCGGTCATGAGCGTCGCCCGCCAGGGGCAGCAGACCGGGCAGGTGGAGATAGACTGGGTGAAGCGGAGCGACCGCGCCGCGAAGGCGTCCAGGTTGGGCGTTCGGACGTTGGGGTCGCCGGCGTAGCCCAGCGCCTGGGCGCGCCACTGGTCGCCGAAGACGAAGACGATGTTGGGGTGCGATGGCTTCATGGGGTCTCCCTTGCGGTCAGGACCGCGGCCCGAGCGTGATATCCGAGACGCCGATCCAGGCGTAGCTGGGCCGGTTGTTGCGGTCCTCCAGAACCAGCCGGACCTTGCGGCCCTGCCAGGCGCGCGCGTCGAAGGTCGCCTCGGTCTGGACGTGCGTCCCGTTGGGGCGGAGGACGGCCAGCTCACGGCCGTCGGCGGCATCCACGAGCCGCACGGCCAGCGTGCCGGGGCCGTCGGGCGCCGCCGAGTGCCCTCCGTGGATCCGGACCCGCAGACAGGGCGCATCCAGCGTGAAGGGCGGCGACGTGGCCGATCCGACCGCCGCCTCGCCGCCCGAGGCCAGCGAGTTGAGCGTCGGACCGGCGAAGAGCGAGGGCACCGGCGCCACGCTGAAGCCACCGGTGACGATCCAGCCCTCCAGGCTACCGGCGCGGCGCAGGCTGAAGAGCGTCCTCGGCTCGCGCAGGTTCGGCGGCGGCAGGTAGGGCGTACCGGCCAGAGCGGCGTGGCCCGAGGCCATTTCGGCGGTGACGGCGGCCACGGCCAGGCAGGCGTCCTCGGTCAGCGTCTCGACCTCGACGGACACGGCCTCGGCGATGTGCGGCAGGTCCACTTCGACCACGTTGAATACGCAGGAGGGCGTGGCGTAGACGTGCGCCGAGGCCCAGAACGCGGGCTGCGGGAAGGCGGGCGGGCGCCCCTCGGGCCAGTCCGAGGCACCGGGCGGCAGGGCCGGCAGCGGGCCGTGCGGCTCCTTGCGCGGGCCTCGGGCGGTGGCGAAGTCACCCACCACCTCGGCGGGGCACCACCAGTCCAGGTCGCCGGGGAAGCGGAGCGTGCGAACGGCCAGCGGGCCGTCGGAGCCGCGCACGGTCACCCGCGCCGCGGTGGTGAAGGTGTCGTGGTTGTCGAGCATGGGCGCCACCAGCAGGGCCACGCGGCGGCAAGGGCCCGGCGGCAGCGGCACGCTGATGTGCGGCCGTCCTACCCGGCGCGAGACGGGGGCCAGCTTGCGGCCGGCGGGCTCGAAGGCCCAGCCGTTGGGCAGTTCCAGCCGCTTGTGCAGGGCGAGTTCGGTGGCCGGCGGACGCGAGTTGGCCCAGGGCCAGTGGCCGTAGGCGTACCAGATGCGCCACAGCGGCCGGTCGGTGTCCGGTTGCAGCAGGTCGGCGGGCAGCGGAGCGGCCACCATGCGCCCGGAGCGCCAGGTGGCCAGGGCGGCTTCGGCGGGACCGGGAGCGGTGAAGGCGGTCTGGGAACCGTCGGGCCAGAGGATGGCCGCCTGGTTGTCGCCGGGGCTGAGCAGGGCCGCGCGGTCAGCCGGCAGCGCGAAGGGCACGCGCACCGTGGAGCGCGGCGGCAGGGCCACGGGTAGCGCGAACTCGCCCGCCGCAGAACGCAGCAGCGCCGTGCCCCGAACCGACGAAGCCGTGTTGTTGCGGAGCGTGAAGCCGCCGCCGGGCTTGCAGGCGAACGCGCCGGAGGCCCCCATGCGCGGCAGCAGGGCGACCGTGGCCGCCAGCGTGGCCGTGGCGCCGGAGGCCGTGCGAACCCGGACGAAGAGCGTGCGGCGGCTGAAGGTGAGCCGGCCCAGCCTGCCGAACCCGGCGTAGGGCGCGAGCAGTCCCATCCGAACGCGTCCGCGCAACACGCCGCCGGCAACGCTCACGTCGCGGAGGATGCCGCAGCGGTCATCGACGCCGGTGACGGCCGCGACCTCTGCCCGGATCGTCAGCGGATCGCCCTCGGCGACAGAGCCGTCGTGCAGGAGGCGGACCCCATCGACGCGGAGCGCCAAATCGAAGACAGTCCGGCGCGACGCCGGGGCCGACGCGGTGAGCAGGGCGCAATCCACGCCGGGCCGCAGGCGGTACGGCAGCGGCTTGCCGTCGCAGGTGAGGCTTGCCACGCTACCCACGGGCACGTGCCACGACAGCCTGCGCCGGAGCGGGCGCGCGGTCTCCAGCGTGTAGCGGACGCGCCAGAGGGCGCCGCGCGTGGGCGGGCCGGAGAGGCGGCGGTACGTGGCGCGGTACTCCGGCAGCGTCAGCGAGGCCGAGGGCCAGGCGTCGGGGAAGCTGGGCGCAACGGTCACCTCGCCGCGCGGCAGGTCGGCGCGGAGGCCGAAGAGCGCCTCGACCACCGCCTGCAGGTAGAGCCCGGCCGGCGGCGAGAAGTAGGCGGCTGTGGGCTCGGTCGATATCTCCGGCCATGCGCCGCGGTGGTTGGCGTCCTGCGCCCAGGCGGCGGCAGCATGGAGCGGGCGCCAGGTCTCGTTGCGCAGGCCCACAGCGGCCAGTCCCATGGCGGCCCAGGGCTGCTGCGCCACCCCGGCCTGCATGCCCCAGGTGCCCACGGCGTGCCACGGGAAGTTGGCCGAGCAGTAGACCGCGCCGTCGGCGTCGGTGAGGCGGTCGCGCACCTGCCGCACGCCGGTCCACGCGTCCTCCGCGTCGGCGAGCCCGTAGATCGCCGGGTAGAGCATGGTGTGGTACTGGCCGTCCGGGCGACGCGTGCCCTGCGGCTCCTCGAGGAAGGCGTAGCGGCCCAGGTCGGGCATCCAGAGCCGCGCTCGCAGGGCGGCGGCGAGCTCGTCGGCGCGGACGCGGAGGCGGCGGGCTCCGGCGGCATCGCCCAGGGCCACAGCGACCTCCGCCCGGGCGAGGAGCATCTGGATGCCCTCCATGGTGGGCGTCGCGCCGTTCCAAGGGGTCGAGACGTAGTCCTCCTGGTTGCCGATCTGCTGCCCCCAGCCCAGCAGGCCGTCGCCGTCCGGGTCGTTCTCGTGCCAGGTCTGGGCGATGACGGCGTCCAGCGCCGGTGCGAGGCGGCGCACGCCGGCGGTGTCGCCGGTCTGCCGCAGGTAGTTCCGCACCTGCCAGAGGAAGAACTGGTTGCTCCCGCCGAAGTCGCGGTGCGTCTGGCCTCCGGGGAAGAACTGCGGAGCGGCGCCCGAGGGCATGAGGTGTTCGGCATGGCTGAGGAGGCACTCGCGTGCGCGGTCCGCCTGGCCGATCCAGGTGGCGCCGGGCGAGTGCTGCATGTGCCAGAGCGCGTGCCAGTGGTGGATGCACTCGACCCAGCCCAGCGGGCGGAGCCAGTTGTAGTCGAGGGTGAGGATGGCGCTGCGGAAGGCGGCGTCCAGCGTGGGGTCGGGCGTGGCGATCTTCGACGCCAAGAGCGTTCGGTAGGTAGCGGAGTGGCGCGAGAGGAGCGGCGCGGGATCGGCAGCCGCCAGCGCCGACGCCTCGGCATCGCCGGCGGCGAAGGCCACCAGCACGCTCCCCAGCCCGGCGCGCATCCGCAGCTCAGCCGGACCGGCGGAGGGCGCATCGGCCCCGTCCCAGGCCCGGACGGCGGTGGAGACGGGGACGGAGTCGCCCTGCATCACGAAGGTCCCGGCGCTCTTGCCCGCTCGCCATGCGCCCGCCGCCTCGCCGGCCAGCCATGCGGCCCGAGGCGCCGAGGGGCCCACACGCGCCGGACCCGAGAGGCGCAACATGACCGGGGTTCGGGGCGATACGCTCACGCCGAAGAGCGCGGCGCCCTGCCACTTCTGCTCAAGCCGACCCACGGGCAGCGCCAGGATCCGCGTCGATACCTTCACGCCGGCCACGCGCCAGGCGGCCTCGACGCCGCCGGGGATGTCGCGGACCTCGACCTCCTTCGCCTCGGAGGCCCAGTGCGTGCGTCCGCCGACCTCCACGCCAACGGCAAGGCGCACCAATCCGTAGTGATCCATATAGGTGGGCGCGTCCATGGCGTATGTGAGCACGCCGGCGTTGGGACGGGCCTCGTTGATGGCCACCAGCGTGGCATGGTAGGCCGCCATGCGGTCATCGGGAAAGCGCGGCGCCCCGGACACGGCCGGCGCCAGGACGGCGGCGGCAAGCAAGACGAGCAGTGGGCGCATGACGTACCTCCGCGGGAGAGTTAGCCGCCGCCCCGCCCGGTTCCTGCCTCGGTCGCCCGTTGCGGCGCGGTCTATAATGTACGGCGCATCCGCCGGGATGCCGGCGCCCTCAACATGAAACGGAGATTGACTGCTCGTGAAGCTCAAGATCGGCATACCGAAAGGCAGCCTGCAAGACGCCACCTTCAGCCTGTTCAAGCGGGCGGGGTGGAACTTCCGCATGTCCAGCGGGCGGTCCTACCACCCCAGCGTCGATGACCAGGAGATGGAGCCGCTCCTCATGCGGCCGCAGGAAATCCCCCGCTACGTCGAGGGCGGCATCCTGGACGCGGGGCTCACGGGCAAGGATTGGATCGAGGACAACGGCTCCGACATCGTCGAGGTGGCCGAGCTCACCTACTCCAAGGTGACCCGCAACCCCATCCGCGTGGTGATCGCCGTGGCCAACGACGCGCCGGTCCAGAGCGTGAAGGACCTCGAGGGCAAGCGGATCGCCACGGAGTACGTCCGCCTGACGGAGCGCTACCTGGCCCAGCACGGCGTCAGCGCGTCGGTGGAGTTCTCCTGGGGCGCCTGCGAGATCAAGGTGCCGACGCTCGTCGACGCCATCGTGGTGAACACCGAGACGGGCAACTCGCTGCGGGCGCACAACCTGCGCATCGTGGAGACCATGCAGATCAGCACCACGCGGCTGATCGCCTCCCACGCCGCCTGGGCTGATGCCGCCAAGCGCGCCAAGCTGGAGAACATGGCCATGCTGCTCCGAGGCGCGCTGAACGCCGAGGAGCTGGTGGGCCTGAAGATGAACGCGCCCCGCGCGGGCCTGGACGCCGTCAACGCCATCCTCCCCGCCCTGCGCCGCCCCACCGTCTCGCCGCTCTCCGACCCGGACTGGGTGGCGGTGGAGATCATCGTGGAAGAGGCCATCGTCCGCGACCTGCTGCCGGCCCTGAAGCGCGCCGGCGCTGAAGGCCTGGTGGAGTACCCGCTGAACAAGGTCGTCCACTAAGCGAAGCAGCCCTCGGCAGGCGCCAAGCGGCTCAAGAGGGCCACTTTCCTGTGGCAGAGAAGTGGCCCTCTTGACGGGGTAGGGCTCAAGGGGACACTTTCTTGTGTTAGAGAAGTGACCCTCTTGAGCAGGGCTGGACCCCAGACTGAGACACCGCGCACAGCCCCAGCCGCTGGTTGAGTAGGTCCGCGCCGCCTTTGCGCGGGCCGTATCGAAACCACCGGCGCGCCCTCGCCACGGC
>CAISJD010000161.1 GCA_903885605.1 uncultured Chthonomonas sp.
GATCGGCGAGGGCCTCAAGACCGCCGGCGACGGCCTCGTGGGAGCCGGCGAGGCCATGGAGAAGGAGGCCGAGCCCGGCCCCGAGCCGCGTTAGGATGCGCCACCTCGAACACGCAGGGCATGCCACTGGTATAATCTGAACCCGAGGTGAAGACTATGAGCGATTACGAGACGCAGAAGGCAACCTGGGCCACCAAGGTCGGTCACGCTGAGATGCTCAAGGGCGGCGTCATCATGGACGTTGTCACCCCCGAGCACGCCGTGATCGCCGAAGAGGCCGGCGCCGTGGCCGTGATGGCCCTGGAACGTGTGCCATCCGATATCCGCGCCAACGGCGGCGTGGCCCGAATGTCGGACCCCAAGATGATCAAGGAGATCATGGCGGCAGTATCGATCCCCGTCATGGCCAAGGCCCGGATCGGCCACTTCGTGGAGGCGCAGATCCTGGAGGCCATCGGCGTTGACTTCGTGGACGAGAGCGAGGTCCTGACGCCGGCGGACGAGCAGTTCCACATCGACAAGCACGCCTTCAAGGTGCCCTTCGTCTGCGGGTGCCGCGACCTGGGCGAGGCGCTCCGCCGCATCGGCGAAGGCGCGGCCATGATCCGCACCAAGGGCGAGGCGGGCACCGGCAACGTAGTCGAGGCCGTCCGGCACCTCCGGAACGTGATGGGCGGCATCCGTCGCCTGCAGGGCCTGCCCGTCGAGGAGTTGATGACCGCGGCCAAAGAGCTGGGCGCGCCCTACGACCTGGTGGTGGAGGTCCACAAGACCGGCCGTCTGCCCGTGCCCAACTTCTCGGCCGGCGGCGTCGCCACTCCGGCGGACGCCGCGCTGATGCGCCAGCTTGGGGCCGAGGCAATCTTCGTAGGCTCCGGCATCTTCAAGTCGTCCGACCCCGCCGAGCGGGCACGGGCGATCGTGGCGGCCTGCACCTACTTCGACAAGCCGGACAAGCTGGCCGAGGTCTCCGCGGGCCTGGGCGAGGCGATGTTCTCGCTGGATGTCCGCAAGATCGACGAAGCTGATCGGATGGCGTCGCGAGGCTGGTAGCCTTCCGCCGTCGGAAGCGTAGCGGGGCTCCCGGGATCGATCCCGGGAGCCCCGCTTGCTGTGTCGGAAGAGCCTGAAGGACCTCAGTTTCTGGGCTTGGGGCGGCTGAGGCGGTCCAGGTTCTTGCGGGCGTCGGCGAACTTGGGGCTCACCTGCAGCGCCTTACGGTAGGCGGCGAGCGCGCCGGCGGTATCTCCCTTGCGCTCGTACGCGACGCCCAGGTTGTTCCAGGCCGGAGCGTGCTTGGGATCGGCCTGCACGGCGGCCTTGAACTCGCGAATGGCGTCATCCGCCCTGCCCTGCCGATCGTAGATCAGCCCCAGGCCGTTCAGCGCCTCGGGATGGGCCTTGCCGGCGGCCAGCGACTTGCGGTACTCACGCTCAGCCTGCGCCAGGTCGCCCCGCTCCAGATGTGCGCCGGCCAGCCACCGCCGCACGTCGGTCCGTTGCGGGGCGCGGAGCACAGCCGCCTCCCATGCCGCCACAGCCCCTTCCCTATCGCCCGCCTTGGCGCAGGCGGCGCCGAGGTTGATCCAACCGGTGGCATCATCGGGCTTCACGTCCGTGAGGGCCTTGAAGAGCTTGGCGGCCTCCTTGGCATCACCCTTGCGGTAGAGCAGTAGGCCCAGCGCCGAGAGGACCTCGGGGCTGTTGGGCTTGGCCCCCAGCGCCGTGCGGTAGGCTTCGACGGCCTTGGCGGGCTGACTGGTGCGGCTATAGAGCAGACCCAGGTTGTAGGCGACATGGAAGTCATTGGGCGTGCGCGCCTGGAGCTTCTCGAACTGGACGATGGCCTCCGTATCGCGCTTCATCAGGATCAGCGTTTCGCCCAGCGCCACGCGTGCCTGGTCGCTCTTAGGGTCGAGGATCAGCACCCGATCCAGCGCCGCGCGGGCCTGGGCGTATAGCCCGGCCTCGTTCGCCGCCAAACCCAGGTTCAGCCAGAAGGTGGCGTTCTTAGGTTGGAGCAGCGTGGCGGTGGCGTAGGCCTGCGCGGCCGGACCGGGTTTCCCGCTGGACTGCAGCGCCACGCCGAGGTTGTTATGGATGAAGGCGTCGCGCGGGCGGAGCTCGGCGGCCTTCTGCAAGGCGGCGACGGCCTCGTCGTAACGCTGCATCCGCATGTATACGTTGCCCAGATTGTAGAAGCCGTTGGCGGCCTTGGGGTCGAGCTGGGTGGCTTTGCGGAAGGCCTCCGCCGCATCGGCAGTTCGCTGCGTGTTGAGGTAGGCGTTGCCCAGGTTGGTCCAGGCCTCGCCGTAGTTGGGACGCAGGCGCACAGCCTCCTCCAGCGGCTTGCAGGCCTCGGCGTACGCGGCACGGCGAAGGTGGATGAAGCCGATCCAGTTCCAGACCAGCGGCTCCGTGGGCGCCAGCTTCGCGGCCTGCTCGAAGGCGGCCAAAGCCTCATCCATCTTGCCGTCGCGGTAGAGCGTGACGGCCTTGCTGAACTGCGACGAAGGGTCCTGCGCCGGCGCGCAGAGGGGTAGGCAGAGCGCCGCGGCCAGCGCCGCCAACGCCGCCAGGCGGCGCATCACTGGCGCACCTCCTGCGCCGGGGCTTCGACCGAGACGGCCTCCTCCACAGGCGGCGTGCTGGGCCTGCCGAGCCGACGACGCGGAGCGGCCTTGGCGGGCGCTGCGGCCTTGAGCGCGGCCAGCGCCGCCGACTGCTGCTCCAGCGTCTCTACGGCCGCGTCAGAGGCCATGCGGGCCCGGCTGGAGGCCCACTCGCGGAGGTCGCCGATCTTCTCGCGCATGGTCATCGAGAGAGGCACGGTGGCTCGTGCGGCCTTGCGGATGTCATCCATCGTGATGTCGCGGCCGGTGTCGAACGCATCGTAGAGCGACTCGACGACGAGCTGCTCGATCTCCGCGCCGGAGAAGCCCGGGGTGATGCGCGCCAGCTCCTTGGTGTCGTACTTCGAGGCGTCGCGCTTGCGTCGGCGCAGGTGGATCTCGAAAATCTCGGCGCGCTCGTTGGCAGCGGGCAGGTCGATGAAGAAGATCTCGTCGAAGCGGCCCTTGCGGAGTAGCTCGGGCGGCAGCGCCTCGACCTGGTTGGCCGTCGAAACGACGAAGACCGGGACGGTCTTCTCCTGCAGCCAGGTGAGGAAGGTGCTGAAAACGCGCGACGTGGTGCCTCCATCCGAGGAGCCGGAGCTCTGCGTGCCGGAGAGGCCCTTCTCCAACTCGTCGAGCCAGAGGATGCACGGGGCCACGGACTCCGCCACGCGGATGGCCTTTCGCATGTTCTCCTCTGACGCGCCGACCAGGCCCGCGAAGACCTTGCCGATGTCAAGGCGGAGCAACGGCAACCGCCATTGCGCGCCGATGGCCTTGGCGGTGAGGCTCTTGCCGCAGCCCTGCACACCGATCAGGAGGACGCCCTTGGGCTCGGGCAGGCCGAACTCGCGCGCACGGTCGGTGAAGGCCGTGGTGCGCTTCTCCATCCAGCCCTTCAGGAGGTTGAGGCCGCCCACGTCGGCGAAGGCCTCGTTGGCGGGGTAGTACTCCAGGATGCCCGACTTGCGGATGATCTGCTCCTTCTCGGAGAGGACCACATCGACGTCGAACCGGTGCTTCTCCACCAGAGACTTGGCCAGCACGTTCTCGGCCTCGGTGGAGGTGAGGCCCTGGGTCGCCTTGAGGACGCGCTCGCGCTCCTCCGGCGTCAGGTTCGTGTCGAGGCTGGGCATCTCGCGGACGGAGCGAATGGTCTGGTCCAGCAAGGCCGAGAGCTCGTCGTAGGAGGGCAACCCGTAGTCGAGCACGGTGATGTCCTTCTCAAGCTCCGGCGGCAGCTTCAGGATCGGGCTGACCACGATGATGGTCTTGTAGCAGTTCTTGACGATGGCGCTCACGTCGCGCAGGCGCCGGGTGACGTTGGCGTCGCTGATGAAGGCGTGGAAGTCCTTCAGCACGAAGATGGCGTGCTCCGGCGAGCGGGCGATGTAGTCCAGCGCGGCCAGGGGATCGCGCGTGGCGGCATCGCGCCGGTCCGCCGACGTGGTGAAGCCCTGCGTGATGGTCCAGGTATGGACCACCTTGGTGCGCTCGCGGGCGATGGCGCGGATGGCGTCCTCTACCCGCCGCTCCTCCCACGAGATGACGTAGACCACCGGGTAACGCGCCCGAATGAAGATCTCAAGTTGTCGATCTGCACTGGATGGCACAGCCACCTCCGCATATGGGTGTCGGCCCCGGCCGATTGGAGTGGACGGGGCTGGGATACTATGAACCGTAGAAGACCTGCTCGACCTCGGCCTCGCCGAACGACGGCGCCGGGCCGTCCCACGCCACCGAACCGGCCTTGAGGGCCACGATCCGATCGCAGTGGCGGCGCGCGGCGCGCACGTCATGGAGGCTAAGGACTAGTGTAGCACCGCGCTCATGGCCCAGGCGGACCAGCAGTTCCAGCACCTCGTCGGCGGTTCGGACGTCCAGGTTGGCCGTGGGCTCGTCGCCGAGGATGAGCCTCGCCTGCTGCACCAGGGCGCGAGCGATGCCCACCCGCTGCTTCTGCCCGCCGGAGAGGCGACGGACCTGACGATCCTCGGTGCCCGTCAGCCCCACGTCGGCCAGGGCGGCCCGCGCGGCTTCCACGTCGGAGGCCGGGAAGCGGCCCAGGAGGCTCGGCAGGAGCGGGGCGGAGCCCAGCCGCCCGGCCAGCACATTGGCCAGCACGGACAGCCGGTCGATCAGCGCGAACTCCTGGAAGATCATTCCCACTTGTCGACGAAGCTCCATCCGGTCCCGTTCCGCCAGCGTGGCGACGGATTGGCCCAGTACCACCGCGTCGCCGTCGGTCGGCGTCACCAGGCCGTTCAGGACGCGAAGCAGCGTGCTCTTCCCCGCGCCGGAGGGCCCCACCAGCGCCACTCGCTCGCCGGGTGCGACCGTGAGCGTCACCTCGCGCAGGCCGAATACGCCGGGGGCGTACCGGTGCGTCACGCCGTCGAGCCGGATCACCGGATCGAGAGCGCCGGCCGCCGAGGCCGAGGACGTGCCGGCTGTCACGGGCGCTTGGGCTTCTCGAAGCTCTCAATGGTCACGTTCTGCGAACGGGCCACGGAGCGAACCTTGTCGAACAGCTTGTCATCGGCCGGGACGATCTTGTCGTTGGGCGCCTTGAGCATGGCGGCGCGGCCCTCCGGGTCGGTGTTCATATCCATGAAGGCCTTGCGAAGCTTCGCGACCTCGGCGTCAGGCAGGTCGCCTCGGGCCACATAGATACCGTTCGGGATCGCCTCTGTCTCGGCCAGCACTCGCATCAGCTTGGCCTTCTCGGGCGTCTCACGGTAGGCCACCTGGAAGACCGACTCGTAGGCGCATCCGGCGGCGGCGGTGCCGTTTTCCACCGCGGCCACGACCATGTTGGCATTGCCTGCGTTGCGGGCGCCCTTGAGGTGGGCCAGGATGCCCTGCTTCTCAAGCATGGCCTTGGGGAGCAGGTAGCCCGTGGTGGACGAGAGGTCTCCGAACGCGATCTCCTTCCCCTTCAGGTCGGCCAGCGACTTGATGCCGCTGTCGGCCCGCGTGAAGATGATGCCTCTGTAGTCCAGGCTGCCCATGGCCCAGGGCATGGCCAGGGGCTTCAGGCGGATGCGCCCCGACGCCAGCGCATAGGGGAACGCAGACAGGTAGGCCACATCGACCTGCCCCGCCTGTAGCGCGGCCAACACACCGGCGTAGTCGATCACGGGCATGAACTTGCCCTCGGCGGCGCCCATGCGTTTGGCGAGGTAGGCGGCCATGGGGGCGTACTCCTCGCTCAGCTTGTCGGCGGCCTCGTAGGGCACCACCGTGAGGCGCAGCGTGGAGCCGATGGGCTTCTCCCGCGGAGCCTCGGCGGCCTCTCTGCCCACCTGTGGCTTCGAGCAACCCGCCAGCCCTGCCGCGCAGAGCGCCACCAAACCGACCCGAAGTACCTTGAGCATGGTCCACGCCTCCCTGTCGCCCGCATCGGCGACGCCTCTATTATAGAATGGGCACGTGCGCTGAGGAGAGGCCCCCAGCGATCGGCCGTCGGTTGACTCCCGAAGTACGGGTCGGATACACTACGGGATGAACGCCGGGCGCCACGCGCCGCGGCGTCTTTTGTGCATGACAGGAGCGATATCCCACTATGCTGCTCGGCACCCAGCGCGTGAACGCCCAGGGGCGCTTGGAGATAGGCGGCTGCGACACGGTCGCGCTGGCCCAGGAATTCGGCACGCCGCTCTATGTGGTCGATGAGACGGAGCTGCGCTCCCGTTGCCGGACCTACATCGGCGCCTTCGCAGGCCGGTACCCGCGCAACCGCATCCATTACGCGAGCAAAGCGCTGCTCAACCTCGCCGTGGCGAGGATCGTCGCGCAGGAGGGGCTCTGCCTCGATACAGCTTCCTACGGCGAGCTCTTCACCGCGCTACGGGCGCGGTTCCCGGCATCGCGCATCAACCTGCACGGCAGCAACAAGCTGGCGCCGGAGATCGAGTTGGCCGTGCGGCGCCGGATCGGGCACATCACGCTGGACAACTTCGGCGAGATCCAGCTCGTGGCCGACGCAGCCGCCGCCCAGCAGCGGCCGGTGCGCGTGCTGGTGCGCGTGGCGCCCGGCGTCGATCCCGACACGCACCGGTTCATCAGCACCGGCCAGGCGGACACCAAGTTCGGCTTCAACATCCTGGACGGGTCGGCCATCGAGGCCGTGCGGCGCGTGCTGGCCTCGCCTGCGCTGAGGTTTGACGGCATCCACTTCCATGTGGGCTCCCAGTTGCTGGACACCGTCTCGCACGAGGAGGCCATCGCCGCGGCCGTCGACCTGATGGCTGAAATCCGCGCGACGACCGGCGCCCTCTGCCGTGAGCTGAACATCGGCGGAGGCCTGGGCGTGCGCTACCTCTCGACGCACGAGCCGCCCTCCCTGGAGACCTACGCCGAACGCATCACCGGTGCACTGACGGACGCCCTGGCGAAGCATGGCCTGCCGCTACCCGTCCTGGCGCAGGAGCCGGGCCGCAGCCTGGTGGCCGAGGCGGGCACGACGCTCTACACCGTAGGCGCCATCAAGACCGTTCCCACGCTGACGGCCCCGGGCTCCCGAACGTATGCATCCATTGACGGCGGCCTCTCCGATAACCCACGCCCGCAGCTCTACGAGGCGGTCTACGAGGTTATCGCGGCGGGCAAGGCCGACCAGCCGCACGACCGGACCTACGCCGTCGCCGGCAGGCATTGCGAGACCGACGTGCTGATCTGGGAGGCGAAGGCGCCCGAGCTGGAACGCGGCGACACGCTGGCCGTCCAGACGACCGGCGCCTACAACGCTGCCATGGCCAGCAACTACAACAAGTTCCTGCGGCCCGCCATGGTCCTCGTGGGTGACGGCCGCGCCGACCTGATCGTCAAGCGCGAAACGCCTGCCGACCTGGTGCGTCATGATTGTGTGCCCGCCAGGCTCAAGGCGGGAGCAAGGACCTAGGCCATCGACCTCGAGAGTTTCATCATAACGATGGCGGTGCTCATCATGGCCATCACCGTGCATGAGTTCGCCCACGCGTTCGCGGCCGACCGGCTCGGCGATGACCTGCCGCGCAGCCAGGGGCGCGTCTCACTCTTCCCCACCGACCACCTGGACCCTGTCGGCACGCTCATGATGGCGGTGACGAGCTGGACCGGGTTCGGCATCGGCTGGGGCAAGCCCGTGCAGACGAACCCGTCGGCGTTCCGGAACCCGCGGCGCGACCAGGGCATCGTCGCGGTGGCGGGGCCGCTGAGCAATATCGCGCAGGCAACGCTCTTTTCGCTAGGCATCCGCCTGATGGTCGGCCTCGGTTCGGGGTCCATCGGCGCCTCGTCGATGTGGTTTGAGTTCCTGCAGACGGGGCTCATCGTGAACCTGGCGCTGGCCTTCTTCAACCTGATCCCGCTGAAGCCGCTGGACGGCTCATGGATCATGACCGCAGCGCTGCCCTATCCCCAGGCCCGTGCATACGAGATCTTCATGCTGAAGTACGGCCCTATCATCTTCCTGTTGATGGTCTTCGTCTTCAGGGGCGTGATCGGCATGCTGATCGGACCTCCGGTGATGTTGATGCAGCGCCTCTTGCTCTGGGGCATCTAGACCGGGGCGAACCGCGATGGGCCGCCCGTCGCGCGTTTGGTGAACCGTGTGGCGGCAGGGACGTGTGGCGGGCGCCGGCCTGCCGGCAAGGAGTGGACCGTGGCGGTCAAGCGCATCCTCAGCGGCATGCAGCCGACTGGCACCTTGCACCTGGGCAACCTTGAAGGAGCCCTGAAGAACTGGGTGCAGTTGCAGTACCAGTACGAGATGTTCTGCTGCATCGTGGACTGGCATGCCCTGACTACAATGTACGACCGCACGGACCAGATCACCACCCAGGCCGTCGAGGTCGCCGCGGACTACATCGCCGCCGGTCTGGATCCTGACCGGTGCGCGATCTTTATTCAGTCGCACGTCAAGGAGCACGCCGAGCTCCACCTCCTCTTTTCCATGATCACGCCGCTGGGCTGGCTCGAGCGCGTGCCCACGTACAAAGAGAAGCGAGAGAATCTGGGATTAAATGACGAGTCTCTCTCGTATGGTTTGCTGGGATACCCGGTGCTTCAGGCGGCGGACATCCTGGTCTACCGCGCACATGCCGTGCCGGTGGGCAAGGACCAGATACCGCACATCGAGCTGACGCGGGAGATTGCCAGGCGCTTCAACAGGCTCTACGGCGAGGTCTTCCCTGAGCCCGAGCAGATGGTCAACGAGGTGGCGGCCGTGGTGCCCGGCATGGACGGACGGAAGATGAGCAAGTCCTACGGGAACGCCATCTACCTGTCCGATGACCCGGACGCCGTGCGAGCCAAGGTGAACGAGGCCTTCACCTGCCCGACCAAGATCCGCAAGTCCGACCCGGGGGTACCCGAGAACTGCGTGGTCTGCCAGCTTCGCCGCACCTTCGACCCGGACGGCTACCTGCCGTCGTGGGAGGAGGACCGGGCAGGAACCCGCGGCTGCGTGCAGAACAAGCGCGAGTTGACCGATGTGATCAACGCTCGCCTCGCGCCCATCCGGGCCAGGCGCGCCGAGCTACTGGCGGATCCCGGCCAGATTCTGCGCTATCTGGAATCCGGCGCTGATCGAGCGCGGGCCGCCGCCGAAGAGACAATGAAAGCCGTGCGACACGCCATGGGGCTTGGCTGAGCCACCCCATCAGGGAGGCGCCTTCCATGCTTAGGGTAGTGGTAATACCGGGTGACGGCATCGGCCCGGAGGTAACGGACGCGACGCTCAAGGTCGTCGAGGCCACCGGCGTCAACGTGCAGTGGGACCTCTACGAGGCCGGGGCCGACGTGCTGACCAAGTACGGCACCCCGGTTCCGGACGAGGTCCTTGCCGCCGTGGCATCGGTGGGGATCGCGCTCAAGGGGCCTATCACCACACCTGTGGGTACGGGCTTCGCCAGCGCCAACGTGATGCTGCGCAAGCGCCTGAACCTCTACGCCAACGTGCGGCCCATCCGGTCGCTACCCGGCGTGAGTACGAAGTTCCCCAACGTCGACCTGGTGGTGGTTCGAGAGAACAGCGAGGACCTCTACTCCGGGCTGGAGCACATCGTCGTGCCCGGCGTGGTGGAGAGCCTTAAGATCATCACCGAGACGGCCTGCATGCGGATAGGGCGCTACGCCTTCCAGTACGCCCAGCGGAACGGCCGGCGCAAGGTCACCTCGGTCCACAAGGCCAACATCATGAAGCTGGCGGACGGGCTCTTCCTTGAGTGCCTGCGCCGCGTGGCCCGCGACTTCCCCGACATCGAGTACAACGAGATGATCGTGGACAACACCTGCATGCAGCTCGTCATGCGCCCCGAGCAGTTCGACGTGATGGTGATGGAGAACCTCTACGGCGACATCCTCTCCGACCTGGGAGCGGGGTTGATCGGCGGACTGGGCCTCACAGCCAGCGCCAACATCGGCGAGGGCGGCATTGCGATGTTCGAGGCGGTCCACGGTTCGGCGCCGGATATCGCCGGGCGCAACCTGGCCAACCCGATCGCGCTGATCCTTTCCGCGGCCATGATGCTCCGCCATGCCGGCGAGATCGACGCGGGCAAGAGCATCGAGGACGCGGTGCTCAGCGTCCTGGCCGAGGGCTCCTGCATGACGCGCGACCTGGGCGGCTCGGCATCCACCACCGAGATGCGCGACGCCGTCATCGCCGCCATGGGCCGGCAGCCTCAGGGCCTCGGGCAGGCCTCGGCTTCCTGAGTGAGGCGCCGGGCCTCGGTGTACCGGCCCTGTCCGAAGTAGATGACGGACAGGCCGCGCCGAGGCCCGGCACTCCCTGTGTCGGCCTGAATGGCCCTCAGGTAGCGCCTCTCCGCTTCGGCAGTATCTCCCCGCTGGGCGGCGCAGTAGCCGAGCCAGCCCAGCGTCTCCGCGGACCGCGGCTTCACCGCATCGGCCGCCAGGAAGGCCCTCTCGGCTCCGGCAATGTCACTCAGACCTGAGCGGGCGGCGCCCACCTGGCCGAGCAGTAGCGCAAGGTACTCCTCTGGTCGCCCGGCGCTCCCCTGCCCCTGCTGCAGCCGGCGGCGAACCTCGGGCCGCCCGGCAACCGCGGCGATCCGGTCCGGCTCCCACTGGCCGGCCCCTACCAGCGAGTCGAGCAGTACGCCAAGGTGCGGCAGCGCCTCGGACCAGCGCTGCTGCAGCATGGCGTTGCGGGCCAGGTTGTAGCGAGCCACGCCGCAGGCCGGATCCCAACGCAGCATGGACCGGTAGAGCTGCGGCTCGGAGGCCCACACGCCCATGCCGGCCACCGCCACGCCTCCCCAGCCCAACAGGGCACAGGCGGCAAGGGCCGCCGCCGGGGCGCCGCCCCATCGACGCGACGCTCCGGTCACCAGGCCGGCCGCCATCAGGGCCACAGCAACGCAGGCCAGCGAGGCGCGGTAGGGCGCCAGCAGCAGGAACGGTAGCGGCACCAGGTTGACGACCGGCCCAAGAGCCAGGCCGCAGAGGAGGAGGAGCCACGCCACCTCGCGACGCCGACGCCACGCCACAGCGACGCCTGCCACCCAGGCAACGGCCAGACCAAAGCCCACGAGCGCCGGCCATGCGCCCAGATGCTCGAACGGAGCCAGCGTCACAGCCGACATGAGCCGGGGCCAGGGCGCGACCAGCATCAGCGCGTAGGCCAGGATGCTCTGGCCGGCCCTCATCGCCTGCTCGATAGGAGGCGCAGGCAGGAGCGCAGGACGGGGTAACGAAACGAAGACACCCATCGCCACGAAGAAGACCACCGCGACGCCATACGGGAGCATGGCGAACCAGTGGCCTCCCGGCAGGCTAACGCCTCGGGTGGGGCGGAAGCAGAGGAAGGCAAGCGGTACCAGCAGCAGGATGGCCGCGGTCTGCTCCTTCGTGAAGACTGCCAGGGTGAATGACGCCACCGACAGGGCCAGCCAGAGCGACCGGCTGTCGCCCACGCTACGGGCGGCCGCAACCAGACCCACCAGGCACCAGACCACAAAGAAGATCGACAGCGTGTCGGTGCGGCCCCCGATCCAGGCCACCGATCCGCCCATGACGGGATGCACGGCGAAGAGCGCCCCGGCCAGCAGCGCCGCCCATCGGTCGCAGAGGATGTGCCGCCCAAGGGCCACTACGCCCACCACAGAGCCCGCGTGGAGCAGCAGGTTGACCATGTGCATATGGACCGGAGACGCGCCCCAGAGCCGCAGGTCGAGCCAGAAGGAGAGCGACACCAGCGGCCTGTAGTAGAAGAAGAGGAAGGGCTGCGTGAAGCAGGCAGCGGCCGAGCGCCCACCGCCGATGGCCTCGCCACTGACGATCATGTGGTCGTCCCAGACGAGCGCGCCACGGAGGGCAGGCAGGTAGAAACCCACGGCACAGAGGGCCAAGATGCCGGCCAGCAGCATGTCGGTGTGGCGCACGGCGGCAAGCCCGCCCCCTGGGGATGGCGCCTCAGGGAGCGGACTACCGGTTCTCGGCGGCGTAGGCGCGTCAGTCACCGGCGGGCTACGGCGCCTTGGCGGGCCAGCGGTAGGTCGAGGCCGAGCCCAGGCGCAAGGTGATCCAGCCGCCCGACCGGCTCACCTGCGGCGGCGCAGCATCGGAGGGATCGCCGGCGACTGCCTGCGTGGGATCGCCGAACTTGCCGGCCCTCAAGTCCACACGGGTGCCCGTCACGCCCGGGCAGGGCGTCAGCACCCAGTCGCCGCCACGACGGGCCAGATGGAAGGCGCCGTCCGTGCGGGCATTGCCGAAGTCCACCAGCCGTCCGGGTGCGTTCAGGCCCGCTCCGTAGGCGACGGCCAGTCGCGGGTCCTTGCCGGTCTCGCGGACGAACTCAACGACGGCGCCTCCCTGCGCGACGCGGATGACGCCCAGGAGGATGCGTCCCGAAGCATCGGTCGGCCCCTGCAGTCGAAGGCGCCCGCCGCCGCCCACCGCATCGACCAGGCCGATGGTCCACTGATAGTCGCCGTCCTCGATGCCCGAGGGCACCGTGATGTCGTGCGGCCCATCGGTGACGACCTGGCCCGGTTTCCACTGATCGGTGGCGGGCGTCAGGCCATGGTCCTGCTGGAACTTGATCCCCTCGTCGCCATTGGGGCCGGTCCTGCCGAAGTGGACGAAGCAATGGTACAGGCCCGGAGGCGCCTCGTCGGCCTTCCATCGGTAGGTGGCGCGGAATTGCCGGGGGCCGATCTGGGCGAACGAGGCCACGGTCGGGCGGATCAGGCTCTGGCCGCTGAGGCTCCACTGGGAACGAGGGCGGGCATTGGCGAAGACGGACGTGGGCGTCTCGACGTAGTCCGCCATGCCCCCGTCGCGCTGGGCCGTCCAGGCGGTGAGGCCCTTGCCCGTGGCGAGCCAACCATACTGGGGGAGCGTGAGGCCGCCAACGCTGACTGGCTTGTCGCTTGTGTTGCCCACGACCTGTAGGCCGGAGGCGTACCGGACACGGGCCACCGTCCGACGGCCCGACTTGGCGGCTGCGGTGCCGTCAACCCATCGGCCGCCCTCCAGGTACGCGATACCGGTCGGCACCGAGGCGCCGAACTGCGCCGAGACGGGGCAGACCAGGTGGTGCTCCAGCCACGACAGTCGATCGATGCCCCAGGTGGCGGCGCCGAGGAAGCCCGCGTGGCCGTACAGGACCTCCTGCAGGCGGTACTGGTCGAGGAGCGTCATGGGCGGCACGCTGCCCCACTGCATGTCGGTCCACCAGCGCTCGTAGTAGCCCATCCCGTGGTTGAACTGAAGCGGGTGGATCTTCAGCAGGTCGAAGTCCACCGCAAGCGGCGCAGTCTGCCCGCCGTTGCCGGGCCAGCCGACCCCGAACTGGGCCTCAACGCCGTCGAGGAGGCCGCTCCAGTACCAGTGGTTGTTCCCCTCGCCGAAGACGGGTCCGCCGTGGGTGTCGCGCTCGAATTGCCACAGGTCGCGGTGGACCTCCCAGACGCGGCGGAACGTGCCCGCGCCCTGCTCGCCGGCTCGCTGGTCCACATGGAACCAGGGCGGAACCGCCGAGTGGACGTCGAGGTAGTTGGCATTGGTGCCGAACCGGCCCTTCACCTGCGGCGACTGGCTCCGTGCCAGCGGCAGGATCGCGTTGGGCTGGATGGCGTAGGACTGGATGCGCGTGCCGGCGTTGTACCAGGCCAACTGCTGCTTGCCGGCCGAATCCAGCGCGATGTCGTGGGCGTTGAAGCCCTCGTAGTTGGGGTAGTAGTCGACGTAGTTCTCATGCAACGCCACCAGGTAGCCCAGCCGAACGGCGGTGCCCACGAGATCCTTCATGGCCGGATCGCCGCCCATGCCGGCCATGGCGGGAACGTGCGCGGGCAGGCCGTTGTCGTAGCCGTCGCGCTGCCACACGTGAACCAGAACCACCGCGTTCCGCACACCGAGGCCATGGAGGCGCTCCAGCATCCGCGCCAGGCGGGAGAAGTCGGGCCCCCACGTATCGAGGATGATCTTGTCGGCCAGTGTCCGCCGGTAGGGCGAAGGAGCATTGCCGGGGTTGGGCATCACCTCGGCGTAGTGCCAGGCCGCCGTGAACACCGCGCGCTCCTTCAGCGGGTTGCGTGTACCGTCCGTGAGCGCGTCGTACCGCGCCAACTGCCCCTGATGCAACGACGCGTTGGATGCGGTCCAATCCAGGAAGGCGCCCACGAATGCATTCTGGGACGGCAGGTAGTGGATCTCACCGGAGTAGAAGGGCGTCGGAACGGCGCGCCGCCGCATGACGGGCCCCCACGTACCCATATCGAACTCGCTGACCACGGGCTGGTCGCAGGCCGCGTCCACGACGAGGCTCTTCTGGCTCATCGATACCGTGAGCCGCACGACAGCCTCGCGGTCGCCCACGCGGTAGGTCCGCACGATGCGTAGCGCGCCGCCGGCCATGGTGGACCGCACGGCGATCGGCGTGGCGGCGCTGGTGAAGCGAACCTCGGCGGCTCGCGCCAGCGGCACACGCTCAAGCCGGTCGCCCGCCATGTGCGCGACCACCTGCGCCTGACCCAGCAGCGGGTCCGTGGGCCTGGCCGGCGGCGCCACCTCGTAGGTCAGTGAGCCGTCCGGCCCCTGATAGGTGAAGAGCGCCTTGCCGCCCTTCCAGACGGCCGTGGAGCGCCCGGCGAAGCCCGACGTGGGCGCGACCGACCGCGTGGCTGACGAGAGCAAGCGAGCCAGGGCAAGCGGCCTGGGCGCGGGCCGAGACCGTTGCGCCACGGCGATGCCGGCCATGGTCAGCTTGCGGCCGCCCCAGTAGGCGTAGTCAAAGCTCGAGTCGTCTTTGGGACCCGGATCGACCTCGAACCGAACGGTCACAGTGCGCGGCCTGCCGTCGGACAGGCGGATGCGAAAAGGAACCCACGCGTCGTCCTTCGTGTTTGCTTCCCAGGCGACGCGGCCATCGACGCTTACGCGGAAGGTGGCGCCGTCCGTCTTCCCCACCATGTCGGACCGCATGGCCACGAAGCCGCTGACCACCGCCCCGCGGCACTTTGGCAGGGCGAAGCGGTACTCCTGCCAGGTGACGCCCGTGCCGCCGCGCCATGGGCAGTGGAGCAGGTGCGCGCGCTTGCCCCTCTGCTCACCGGCCGGCGCGCACGAGATACCCATGGGCTCCACGAAGTGGCCGGTCCAGCCGTCGGGCATGATGACGGCGGGCTTGCCCCGGTAGGCCCAGCCCACGGAGTAGAGGCCCACATCATCGATGTCCAGCACGGCGGCGTCGGGCGACACCAGAGGCGTCACGGCGAGCGCCGGCGCGAAGAGCCATAGGCAGGCAAGGCCGAGCAGCGTCCGGCGCAGGTGAGCGAGGGTCAAGGTGCTTTCCTTACTGGGTCCAGGCGGCCTGGATACGTTGGATGGCCTCGGCGATGTCGTCCATGTCCGTCGCGTCGCCGAGAAGCTGGGTCTGGAAGATCCAGACGCCGTCGGCGCAGAGCTGCTCGCAGACGGGGCACTGAACCTTCGTGTAGTCCATCCTGGCGCCGGATCGGCACCAGGCGCCCTCGCCGGCCGAGCGGCGGGCGAAGACCACCTCCTTGTAGAGCGGCACGTAGCCCGACGAGACCGGGATGCCCTCGGCGCCCATGGCGGCCAGGAACTCGTCTCGGCTATGGCCTCCAAACGCATCGGCATCGTACCGCAGCGTGTAGAGGTGGTAGGCGTGGCGAGTGATGCGCGGGTCCGGCGGCGGCGCCATGATGCCGACAATGCCTGAGAGGAGGCCCGTGAGCCGCTCCGCGTTGCGCGTTCGGATCTCGGTCTGCTGCGGCAACCGGCCCAGTTGGGCCATGGCGATGGCCGCCTGCCACTCGGTCATGCGGAAGTTGCCGCCCAGCACGTGGTGCTCGTACCATTTGCCCGAGCGCGTGCGGCCCACGTTGTGCACGGACCAGACCTTGTCGTAGACCGTCTCGTCATCGCAGACGATGGCCCCGCCCTCGCCAGCGTTCACGTTCTTGCTGGCCTGGAAGCTGAAGGTGCCGCAGTCGCCCAACGCGCCCACCTTGCGGCCCCGCCATTCCGCGGCGTGGGCCTGCGCGGCGTCTTCAATGACGATGAGGCTGTGGCGCCGGGCCACGTCGAGCACGCCGTCCATGTCGGCCGGCCGCCCGCCGATGTGCACGGGGATGATCGCCCGTGTGCGCGGCGTGATGGCTGCCTCGATGGCGGCCGGGTCGATGTTGAACGAGTGGGGCTCAACATCCACGAACACGGGCGTGGCCGAGACCGCCAGCACACTGGAAGCCGTGGCTATAAAGGTGTAGGGCGGCACGATGACCTCGTCGCCGCAGCCGATGCCCAGGCCTCGCAGGGCAACCTCCAGCGCGGCGGTGCCGTTGGTGACGCAGACGGCGTGGTTCGCATCCTGCGAGGCCGCGAAGGCCTCTTCGAACTTGGGGACGTAGCGCCCGCCGATGCCCCACCACTGCCCGCTCCGCAGCACGTCCAGAACAGCCTCTTCCTCCTCGGAGCCCCAGATCGGCCATGCGGGCCAGGGCTTGGTGCGGACGGGTGTGCCGCCGTCCACGGCTAGCTTCACTGCCATTGAACCCTCCTCGTCGCGCCGGCGCCCGCCGGCCTCGTGATCTTGGCTATCGACCCGTGCCGAGGATCCCCACCGAGTGCGCGTGGCAGACTGCCACGGCCAGCGCATCGGCGGCGTCATCGGGCTTCGGTATGCTCTTGAGCTCCAGTATGCGCTGGATCATAAACTGCACCTGCTTCTTGTCCGCCCCGCCATACCCCACCACGGCCTGCTTCACTTCCATGGGAGTGTACTCCTGCCACGGGATGCCGCGCATTGCGGCCAGCAGAAGAACAACGCCGATGGTCCGCCCGACCACGAGGGCCGTGGTCTCGTTGCGCGAGAAGAAGAGCCGCTCCGTTGCCAAGGTGTCCGGCTGATGTACATCAATGAGGGCGCTGAGCCCCTCGTAGATGGTGAGCAGGCGGCGCGGCGGCGACATGTCCGGCTCCGTCCGCAACACCCCGTAGTCCAGAGGTGTCAGCCTGCCGGCCTCCTTGCGCAGGAACCCGTATCCGGTGATGGCGATGCCCGGGTCCACGCCCATGATGATCATTCAGGCCAAGCCTCCAAGACATCCCGGCCCGGTGTTGCACACGCTCCACGGGGCGGGGTATACTGTCGTGCCGGACGGGTCGTTAGCTCAGTTGGCAGAGCAGCTGACTCTTAATCAGCGGGCCTCAGGTTCGAGTCCTGAACGACCCATTAGCGGGCCGCTCCAGAGTTCTGGGGCGGCCCTTGGTGTTACTTGGGGCCGGTCGGCAGGTCCGGTAGATCGAACCATCGGAGCATGCCCGGCAGCAGCAGCGCCTTGACGTTGTCGCTGTCGTAGAGCCGCTCCCCTACCCAGTCGGCGTAGGCCCTGGGTCCGTCGGTCACCGTGACGCCGCCGATCCGCCCGTCCAGCGCCGCGGCCAGACGGCCGTAGACGCCGCACTTCCCCGACGCATGCAGGTCGATGCGCCCGACGTCGATCCGCGGGACGATGGCGGCCAAGTCCAGCGCCCGCAGCACGTCGTAAACGCGTAGCGCGCATAGACTATCACCCAGCCAGACAAGATCGTCCGAAAGCTTGTGGATCACTCCGTAGAAACCCTCGGCCGGATAGGCGTCGTTAAGCGGGAAGGGCTTCAGCGCACCCGTGCCGCTCACGTCGAGCACCATGACGGCCTGCCCGGCGGCACAGGCCGCACGGATGGCTTCGGCGTGAGAGGCCACACCGGAACACCCGCCGTCCCAGACCGCCAGCGTCAGCGGCGCATTGCCGGCGGCCTCGGCCGGGCGGAAGAGCAGCGAGTGGCCCATCAGCCCCTCCTGCGACCACCAGACGCGCGCCTCCACGGGGAGGCCCTCCCAGTCGGTGCGGAGGTAGACGCGTGGGTTAAGGTCACAGGGCCGGCGGTCACGCAAGACCTGCTCGCGGAGCCAATCGGTCGCTTCGGAGGAGAGGCCGGCGGACCGGCTAGCGGTCGCCTCACGCAGACGGCCCAAGTTGGCCTCGAAGGCGAACTCCGCGCCATCGATCTCGCCCTGCACCTGTCCCGAGCGGGTACACCAGACCTCGGACGCCGGCAGCGGCTCCACGCGGGCCTCATCGACGACGACCTCCGCACCCAGCAGGTGGCGCGTGAAGAAGGCCGTGGCGGCGCGGGCCAGCGGCGGCGTGTAGGCGTGGCCGGAGACATCCTCTACCAGGTCGACGCACTCCTCGCGACCGAATAGGCCCCAGACACGCTTGCACCGCTGGACCGTGCGGCGGGCGCCCTCTATGGGGAAGAAATCGTCGGTCACGGCCAGGACGCGCACCGGCTTGGGCGCCATGGCCATGACGATGTCCTCATGGTCGCAGCCCGCGGCGGTGAAGCCGGGCCAGATCTGCTCGGCGTCCTGCGCGCCGCCGGTACGCTGGTAGGTGGCCCGGTTCATGATGAAGGTGCCCGGCGCGGCAGCGGCCAGGCGCGGGTCCAGCAGCATCAGGAGCGAGGACTGCGTGCCACCGCCGGAGTTGCCGGTGACGCCCAGCCGCGCGGCGTCGACCTCGGGGCGGGAGCAGAGGTAGTCGAGGCCGCGCATGGCGTCGTGGGCGAAGTAGCGGGCAAGGTAGTCGCCCAGCGGCACGCACTGGGCGCCGGCGTGGTCATGCTCGGGGCAGCAGGGGCCCACGGTGGCCGACTGCGTGGCGGCATCCCAGTAGCTGAGGCGCTCGCCCTGGCCGATGGGATCCTGCGCCAGCACGACGAGCCCGGCCAGCGCCAGCCGCTGGCAGACGGCCTGGTACTCCGGGTACGCCTTGGCCGCCTCGGCGTGGCCGCAGAGGAAGAGCACCGCGCCGGTCGGCCCCGCGAGACCGGCGGGGAGGTAGAGGTTGGCGGTGACGTAATGGCGGGGCCGGGATTGGTAGATGACCTTCTCGATCTGGAATCCGTCGCGCTCGATGACGCCGGTGACCACGGGATCCAGCGGCGTGTCGGATGACGGCAAGCCTCCCAGCGATGCAGCCACCTGCGCGCGAACGCGGCTCTGCCGCTCGGCCACCTGGCCGGGCGTCGTCAGGGCGTCGCGGCCGGCATCGCCAGCGGCAAAGGCGAGCTCAGAGCGGCCGTAGACGTGGTTCTTCAGCTGGTCGCGGACATCGTAGAACCATTGGGCCGGCGAGAGCTGCGCGAGTTGCTCGAGGGTCATGGTCTACTCCTTGGCCTGAGCCGACGGCGTGAAGAAGATCGGCTCCGCGACGCCGGCCATGGGGAACGGCCCCTCGCCGCTCAGGTCCAGCACGAGTACCGCGTTGCTCCCCTGCTTCAGCCAGACGCCGGGGCAGTAGAGCGACTGCTGCGGCCCCTCGCACCAGTAGCGGCCCAGGTGGCGGCCGTTCACCCAGACGTGCCCCATGCGCCAGGCGCTCATGTCCAGGAAGGTGTCCGCCGGTTCGTCGATCTGAAGGAGGCCGCGCCAGATGACCGGCCCATCGCCCGTCCGGGGGCCATAGGCGGCCGCGCCGGGATCGGCCAGCGGAATGGAGGTCGATGTCCATCCCAGCAGTTCGGCCCCGCCGAGGGCCACCGGGCCGATGATGCCCTTGCGCTCGCCCGGGAGCTTGGAGCCGAAGTTGATACGCCCGAGGTTCTCCACCAGCAACTCGAGCACGTCGCCGGGCTGCAGGGCCAGGTCGATCCCGTCATCGACGTGGCGGCGGTCGAGGACGCCGACTGCGCGCCCATTCAGACGGACATGGGCATAGTCCCGCACGAGCCCCCCGCAGAGGCGGCCCGACGCCGGCGCCGTGGCGACATGGCGATAGAGCACGGTGCCGTAGGCCTGGTCCAGCGCCTCCATGCCGATGGGATGGTCGGCGGCCTCGGTCCGCACGCCGAGGGCCGCGAGGTCGGCGGCTCCGTCGAAGACGACCGGGTCCGTCGCGGCCAGTACAGGCGGCTCCGGCAACGGCGGCCACTCCTCCGATCCGGACGTGTGCCGCGCGATGGCGGCGCGAACGGCGTCGAACTTCGGCGTGGGCCTGCCGCACTCGTCCAGCGGCGCGTCAGTGTCGTATGAGGTCGTGTCGGGCTCGTAGGCGTCGCTGTAGTTAGCGCCGGCCATGAAGCCGAAGGTGGTGCCGCCGTGGACCATGTACAGGCTGAACGAGATGCCGCGCTCCAGCATCCAGTCGATGCCCTGGGCCACAGCATCGGGGCTGACGGCATGGTGCTCGTCGCGCCAGTGGTCGAACCAGCCGCCCCAGTACTCGCCGCACATGCGGGGCATCCCCTGACGGAAGCGGGCCAGTTCCGTGAACCCGGGCTCGGGGTCGCCGGCGCCGAAGTTGATGGCGGGCAACACGTCGGGTAGCGTTCCGCCGGTCAGCATGCCGTCCGAAGGTCCGTCGGCCGTGAAGAGCGGGCCCTCAAACCCCGCGTTACGCAGGCTGTCGCGGATGGCCGCCATGTACTCGTGATCGGCGGCGTACGAACCGTACTCATTCTCCACCTGCGTCATGAGGATGGAGCCGCCCCTGGCCACCTCCAGCCCAGACACCTGACGACCCACCTCGCGCATGAAGCGGTCGGATGCTGCGAGGAAGCGGGGGTCGCTGCTGCGGATCACCATGTCCGGATCCTTCAGGAGCCACGCCGGTATCCCCCCCAGGTCCCACTCGGTGCAGACGTAGGGGCCGGGGCGCAGGAGCGTCCAGAGCCCCTCCTCGGCGGCAGTCCTGATGTACTCGGCCAGGTCCAGTTCGCCGGTGAAGTCGAACTCGCCCGGCCGGGGCTCGTGGAGGTTCCAGAAGACGTAGGTGCAGAGGGTGTTGAGGCCCATTGCCCGCATAGCCTGCATTCGCCGGCGCCAGTAGGGCTTCGGCACGCGCGGGTAGTGCATCTCTCCGGAGCGGATGACGAAGGGCCGACCGTCGAGCACAAATGTCTCACCCTCGATCCCGAAAGTATGCCGCCCGGACGCAGGGCTTGGTTCCCTCATGACGCAGCCTCCCTTGTTGGCCGCAGGCGGCGCGACCGCCGCGGCCGCGTGTCCTAGACTTTGAGCGCCGTCGAAACCGACATCTGGCGGACCTCGTCGGCGGTGACCTCCCGGCCCAGCCGGTTCGAAAGGTAGATGCCCTCGCTGATGAGCATCGTGTTCAGCGCCGTCTCAGCCGTGGGCCAGAGCTGCACGCGGCCCTGCTGGGCAGCGACCCAGTGGTGCTGGGCGCTGTCGTAGCACTCCCGGTCCGGGTCCAGGCGATGGCGGCGCACCGAGACCTCGCCGAGGTCGAACGAGCTGTTCATCTCGAGGTCGGCCGTAGTGGTGAAGTAGCCGAACGGGTCCAAGCGCAGGCCGCCTTGCGAGCCGAGGATGCAGCTGCTGTCGAGCCCGCCCAGGTGCATGGCCCAGGCCTCGATGATGTCGATGGTCAGGCCGTCATGGCACTTCACGAACCCGAGGCCCAACTCCTCCACATCGTAGCCCGACGAGGCGCGTCGCCCCTCGTCCATAGGCGTCTCCTGGTAGACCTTGCCGCTGATGCGCTCCACCTTCGGCAGTCCCAGCAGGAAGAGGACCTGGGCGATGTGGTAGACGCCCATATCGTAGAGCGCGCCACCGGCCGCCACATGCTTCTTGACGAAGTTGTCTGTGCCGTAGCCGTCGACGAACGGGCGGCCACGACGGCGGAAGCCCACCGAGCGGGCGTGGTAGAGCTTGCCCAGCATGCCCGCGTCGCGGATCGCCAGGGCCGCCAGGTTCTCGTTGGTGAAGAGGGTGCCTAGCTGGATGCTCAGCATCCTGCCGCAGCGAACCGAGGCGTCCACCATTGCCTGGGCGTCTGCAAATGCGCCCGCCATGGGCTTCTCGCAGTAGACATGCTTGCCGGCCTCTAACGCCGCGATGGTAACGGGCGCGTGGAGGTTGTTGTGCAGGCAGACATCGACCGAGTCGAGGTCGTCGCGCTGGAGGAGCTGCTTGTAGTCGGCGTAGGCGCTCTCGATGCCGAACCGCTCAGTCACCCGGGCCAACTCGGGCGCGTCAATATCGCAGGCCGCCACCACGCGTGCGCCCGGCACGCTCCTGTACTGCTCAAGGTGGTGCTTGCCGATCTGCCCGACGCCGATGACGCCGATCCTGATCTCTCTCATGGCTCTGCCTCCCTGCCCTGCCGGCTACTCGTAACTGCCCAGTTCACGGGCCAGCCCAATGATATGCCTGAAGCCCTCCAGACTGACGGTGGACGGCACAGAGTGGTCTGACGAGAAGATGTAGCCGCCGTCCTTCTTGAGGTGCGGCATGACGCGGCGCATCTCCTCCTCGATGGCGGGGAGGTCATCCCACAGGACGGCGTTGATGCCGCCGTGGAGGGTCAGCTTGTCGCCCCACTTCTGCTTGATGGCCACCGGGTCCATGCCCGCCTTCACCTCCAGCGGGTTCAGTCCGTCCATGCCGATGCCGACGAGCTCGGGCAGGAACGGATTGATGTCGCCGCACGAATGGAGGTGCGCCACGGCGCCGTGGGCGTGGGCCCACTCCACCGCGCGCTGATGCACGGGCTTGAGGAGGCGCCGATAGGTGGCGACGGAGAAGAACTGGTTCTTCTTGAACCCCATGTCATCGGGCCAGGTGACGCAGTCGAAGTGATAGCCGGCGTCCCAGACCTGGTCGAGCAGCGCCAGGTTCACCTCGAGGAAGTGGCTGAACATATCCTGCATCCACTCGGGCTCCTCCACGAGGGCCATGAGGACGCGCTCGGTGCCGACGGTCCAGGAGTGGGTGATGTCGAAGCCGAACCAGAGGCCCGCCTGTATCCAGGAGCCCTCCTCGCGCCATCGGGCGTAGTTGGCCTTGAGATGGTCCCAGGGGATGCGGTCGGGCGTGGGCGTCATGCGGGCCTTGGCCTCACGCCAGCTGTCCGGGTCCTTGATGACGAAGTCGAGGAACTCCGGCACGCCGCCCGCGTGCTTCCAGTTCCGCATCTTGGCGCCGTACGAGGAGACGTGGACGACGTACTCGTCGGTCTCCTCGATGACGTGGGCCGGGTAGCGCGGACTGATGTCGACGCCGATCCCCGCCACCTTGTCGAGGTCGAAGTAGTCGACATAGCTGACGTCCGCGGGCATCCCCTCGGACTGCCAGCGCTCGATGGTGGCGCCCCAGGGCCCGTCGATGATCGGCACCCGGTCGGCTTCCTTGTGGTCGTACATGCGGCGGAACCGCTCACGGGACGTCAGCTTGGCGGACATGCAACCCTCCTTACGGCAACCTAGCGGGCCGAGACTTCCAGCCCTTCGCCGTCGATCATCACGTTGACGCCGGCCTTCATGTTGGCCGGGTCGCGCACCCACGCCAGGTAGTGGCAGAGACGCTCGGCGCAGTTGATGCTGTTATGGGCCAGCACCAGCGCACCGGGGCTGAGCCGATCGTAGCAGGCCTGCAGGATCTCCAGGTAGATGCCCTTGCCGCGGGCGGCGTCGCCGTCAGCGTCGAGGTAGAGCAGGTCGATGGGGCCGGGATGGTCGCGGGCAACGTCCACGGCATCGGCGGCGATGATCCTGGCCACTCCGGTGGGATCGATGCGGCGCACGTTCCGCTCGGCGCGCTCGGCTTCATCGGGCTTGATCTCGATGCCCAGCAGCTCCTTCGCCTCGTAGCAGGCGCCCGGCCCCGCGCCGGCGCCGGCGTTCGAGAAGAAGGTGTTGCCGCAGAAGACGCCCGCGGCCACCATGACGGCCGGCTTACGGATGGCGTTCAGGGCGTAGAGGAGGCGCTGCATACGCGGTGTGATGGCCGTCCAGGGGATCTCGAACTGCTCCGCCACGGCCGCGCGATGGGCCAGGAAGCGATCATGGTCATACCCCACGGCATCGATGATGCCCTGCCCGCGCAACGTGGCCAGCACGTCGTCCACCGTGGCGATCTCGCGCTCGGCGGGCTCGACCTGGCGGTGCGGGTCGTCGTAGACCATCTTGTACTCGGTCCAGTCGCTGGACCGATGCTCGATTGCCACTCGGCGTCTCCTCGCTTGGGTTGTGCCCCGGAGGGCGTTACACGGTGATGCTGATCACGTCGGAGCCGTGGCTGGCCGCAATGGACTGCCCCGGCGGCACGACCAGGAAGTCGGCCTCGTCCCACCTGCCTTCCAGCAGGTCGCGGAAGAGCCGCATGTCGCCATCGACGCGGGTGAAGCTCCAGCCGCGGGCGTCGGCATCGTTGCGGCTCTGCTCTTCGAAGGCCGCGTCGCTACCAAGGCCCATGGCGATGTAAGCGATGCCTGAGTAGTTGCGCGTCGTGTTGCAGAGCATATCGAAGAGGTACTTGGCATTGTCTTCGCCGTACTTCTCCACTAGCTCCTGGTACTGGCTGTCCATTCCCATCTGGTGCGACACGGAGAGCTGCTGCAGCTCGCCGGCGTCCTGGCCGCGCTCGATCCATCCAGCGGTATGGAAGTAGACGCCCGGGTTGGCATGGAAGAAGTCGTGGTACCGCTCCTTGCTGCCGAGGAAGAGCGTGATGCAGTCGTGGGCGCGGGGCACCACTAGCGGGATACCACGGGCCTTGAGGCCGGCGATGCCGTTGTTGCAGAGGGCGTATCCGAGGACGACGGCGTCATATTGCGCCTCGTCCACGGCATCGACCATCTCCTGCATACGCGCCAACATGCCGGGTGCGCCGATATCGTGCAGCCCCTTGGGCGCGAACTGAACATCGACGGTATGGGGCGTATCCGCAATAGCCTGGCAGAGCTCGCGGAACAGCACTTCGCACGCGATCAGCTTGAGACGCACCTGATGGTACTCCTTACCTGTCCTACCCACGCAACGCCGCGACGACGGCGCTGATGGCCGCCGGCGTGGAACCGCAGCACCCGCCGATGAAGGCCGCCCCCGCGTCGCGCAGCAGCAGCGACTGGGCGGCGAACTCCTGCGCGCCCACATCGTAGATCGTGCCCTCGGCGGTCTGGCGAGGCATGCCGGCGTTGGCCTTGGCCCAGACTGGGAGCGACCCGGCAGCCGTGCATTCGTTCACCACAGCGACCATCTGCTCAGGCCCCATGCCGCAGTTGGCGCCGACGGCCGATGCGCCGGCCTCGGTGAGCCGCTTGACGCAGGCGGCGACGGTCTCGCCCATGAGGGTGCGGAAGCCTCGCGCTCCACGCTGGTAGGTCATACTGGCCACCACCGGCAGGCCCACGGCCACACCCGCGGCGACAGCCTCCGCGGCTTCGGCGAGGTCGCTCATGGTCTCAACCAGGAGGGCGTCGGCCCCGCCGTCGCGCAGGGCGGCTGCCTGCTCAAGGTAGACCTCCCGGGCCTCCTCGGCGCTGATCTCGCCCACGGCCAGCATCTTGCCGGTGGGACCCATGGAGGCGAAGACCCTGGCGCCCGCGGCCGCGGCGGCTCGGCGGGAGATCTCGACGCCCGCCACGTTGATCTCGGCGACCTTGTCTCCCAGTCCGTGCCGCTCCAAGAGCACACGGTTGGCGCCGAAGGTGTTGGTCAGGATCACCTGGCTGCCCGCCGCCACGTAGGCCGCGGCCACCTGCTCGACCAGGTCGGCGTGGTCCAGGTTCCACGGATCCGGGGCGTCGCCCACGGCCAGGCCGCGCATCTGAAGCTGGGTGCCCCACGCGCCGTCGGTGACGACGGGCTTGGCGAGGCTGAGTTCGGTCACTATGTTGGTCATGCTGATCCTCCATTATCGGTCTTCAGGGAGCCCATGGCACGCCCGACGCGGACCATGGCCTCCAGGTTCTCAATCGGCGTTTCCGGGGCCATGTTGTTGCCCTCACGGAGCACGAACAGGCCGCCGTCGCGGACGCCAGACAGCATGATGCGCCGCACCTCGGCCTCCACGTCGGCGGGTGTGCCGTGGCGCAGGAGGGCAACGTGCGGCCCGCCCTGTATACGGACGCCCGTTCCCAACTGCGCACGCAGGCCGGCGAAGTCGACCGGGAAGCCGGTATCGAACGACTGGATGCCCAGTTCGTCGCGGAGCGTAACGAAATGGCGGGTGGCATCGCCGCAGAGGTGGATGCTGCGCATCTTGCCGGTGCCGAACCGGTCGTAGAGGCGGCGGTGGTAGGGCAGCACGTGCTCGCGGTACATGCGGGTCGAGATGAGCGCGATGCTGTCGTCGGCCATGCCGAAGCTATCCTGCGGCACTGGCACGCCGAAGCGGGTACGCCAGGCCTCCATGCGCGTCGCGATCGCCTCGGTCATGAACGACATCAGCGCATGGAAACGCTCGGGCTCGGCGGCCAGGAGCGTGCAAAGGACATCGGGGCCGAAGAGGCTGCAGCCCACAGTGAAGGGGCCATCGCTGCCCATGCCACACCCGTAGGTCGGCGCCTGCACCGGGAGGCCCAGGTAGGTCTCCGACGCCGCCAACTCGCAGAAGCGCTCGTGGTACTCGATGGCGCGACCCATGACGCCGTCGAACGGCCCGGGGATACCGCGCTCCATCAGGGCCTCGGGCCGCTCGGCATACGCCGGGGTGGCGTCCGGCACCTCGCCGCTGCGGTACTCCACCGGGCAGCCGAACCACGAGGCCTCGGAGTAGTTCTGGAAGTCGGGGTAGACCGCCCACGCGGCGGGAGCGCCCAGTTCCGTGCCCTG
Organism: uncultured Chthonomonas sp.; assembly: GCA_903885605.1. Taxonomy (GTDB): domain Bacteria; phylum Armatimonadota; class Chthonomonadetes; order Chthonomonadales; family CAJBBX01; genus CAJBBX01. Next base: position 26,721 of record CAISJD010000161.1, read on the forward strand.
GTCCACGTTGTGGCGGAACCAGCGCTGGAAGCCGAGCTGGGCGCGGAACATCGTCTCCGGGTTCTCGCTGTACTCACGGAAGGTCATGCCGTCCGGGTTGGCGCCACGCTCCTTCAGGAAGAAGCGCGTGCCGATGCCCAGGATGACCGGCGTGCGGCTGGGCGACCCGTCCCAGTAGCCGCGCCATAGCTCGGAGACCGCAGCGTTGTGTGCGGCGAAATCCTTGCCGGCGAGGCGATCACCCGGCTGCAGCGCTGCAGTCATCGGCCTATGCCTCCCGTCGGCCGCAACCGTCCAGCAGGCGGCGCGCCTGCTCCTCGTCGCGTGCCCAGGTCATGATGAAGAGGCCCTCGGGCCCCACGGCGTCGATGAGCGGCTCCACCTCGTCCACTGTGGCGCCCACGACCTGCACGGCCTTGCCTCCGGCCTTGATGCGCCGGTAGAGGTCGTACCACTCGGGCGAGCCGCCCCCGGGTCGGCCCGACTGCGGGGTCCACTCGATGGCATCGAGCGCGTCGATGGCAAGCAGGTTGTCCAGCTGCGGCAAGGCGTTGGTGCCGTCTAGATGGGAGAGGCTGTAGTCGAGCCTGCGGCACTGATCCGACAGGGCGGGCTGCACGAAGCGCCGGAACGCGGCCGGGCTCAGAGCGCAGGCCAGATCGCACTGGACCTTGGCGGTGCGGCCCGGACCCCAGATGGCGAAGGCGCCCCAGGCGTTGCCGCCCGCGCCGTCGTCAACCCAGGGGCGCATGGCCTCGAAGGCTTCGAACCAGAGCTCGTTGATCGCCTCGATGTTCCGCTCGACCCACCGGGGCCGGTCGGCCATGTCGAACAGGACCTCCTCGTTGCCCCGGAGCTGCGCCAGGGTGTCGAGGTTCTCGATGAGGTCGGGCATGCCGACGAGGTAGCGGCCCCGGTTGGCCTCCTGCGCGGCACGCAACAGCGCGAAGTGGCGCTCCCACCAGGCGCACGCGGGGTCCAGGGCTAGCGGGCGATCCAGTTCTGCGTCGGTGATGCTGGGCTCGTACCAGACCGTGACATCGTCATAGTGGCCCACGCCGCCCATGAGCAAGCCCAGGCTACCGGGTCCGATATCGGTGGAGAAGATGGGCAGCGCAACGCCGCCGAAGAAGGTGGCGGCCATGTGGTGCAGCTGTTGCGCGACCCGGTAGGCCGGCGAGAGCCAGCGCTCGTCCAAGCCGACGGACGGCGGAGCCGGGAAGCCGGCGATGGCTTTGTCGCGCGGCGCGGTGATGTGGAGCGCAAGCCCTTCGCGACGCCACCAGGCGAGGAGGTCGCACCTGGCCGCCTCGACATCGGACTTGAACAGAGCGTCAGGCACCATGGGCGGCTCCGTGGCTTCGCGCAGATAGCAGAGCGCCGCGCCCCAGATCGGAGGGGCGCGGCGCAATGACCAGCGCTGTCGAACGCGGCACTAAGGGCGCGATCGGCGAACGCGGCATGTATAGATGGGCCTGAGCTCGATCTAGACTAGGAGCTGTCGGGCGATCCGGACGGCGCCGCTGGCGTTGTCACTGAACCCGTCGGCTCCGATCTCATCGGCGAACCGCTGGGTCACAGGAGCGCCGCCGATCATGACCTTGACCTTGCCCTTGAGGCCGGCCTGGTCAATGGCGTCCACGGTGGTCTTCATGCCGGGCATAGTGGTCGTCAGGAGGGCGGACATGGCGATCACGTCGGCGCCCTTCTCCCTGGCGGCCTCGACGAACTTCTCCGGGGAGACATCGACGCCCAGGTCGATAATGTCGAACCCACCACCCTCGAGCATGGCGGCGACGAGGTTCTTGCCGATGTCGTGGAGGTCGCCGCGGACCGTGCCGATGGCAACCTTTCCGGCCGACTTGGCGCCGGCAGCGACGAGCTTGGGTCGGATCAGCTCCAGGGCGCCCTTCATGGCGCGAGCGGCGATCAGAAGCTCGGGAACGAAGTACTCGTTGGCCTCGAAGAGGCGACCCACTTCGTCCATAGCCGGGATCATGTACTTGGCGAGGAGCTCCTGCGGGTCAGCGCCCTCATCGAGTGCGGTCTGCACGAGGGACTTGGCCTTCGGTGCGTCGCCGTCAAGTACGGCAGTGTACAGTTCTTGCAAGTCTGTCATCGCATTGCCATCCTTATGGATTGGTGATTTGGGCTCGCCGGCCTAGCCTCTCGGGAACCGATCCGGATGAAGATCGGCCGATCTCCCGATGAGTACGTCCTCGTCCTGCTCTATGTCGGGGTCCGTTTCGACGGCCCCAACCGGGCAAATCGCGGCGCACCGCGATGCGTCATTGAAACCGAAACACTCCGTGCACATGCTGGAGTCGATCACTACCGCGCCATCCACCTCGGTGATACCACCGTTTGGGCACTCAGATATGCACACGCCGCATACAATGCAGCGTTCGTCATTGATGCGCCTTGCCATGCTTGCTGCAACTCCCGGGCCGTGGCCCTCGCCAGAGCACACTGCCTGCTGCTAAGAGTTCCACACGCATCCGGGATTCCCTCCATGGTTTGGGAGAATGACCGGAATACGCCCTGATAGCTACACCAGACCGATTCACGGGCGGCCAACTCGGTAATGCCTAAGTACCCGTGACGCGGACTTGATGGTGCCTGCCGCCGGCGCCGCCTGCCGCCAGGGCAGAGTATACCCAATGCCCGGGATCACGTCGAAGGCATCGTCCGCCGCCCACGCCTCGCATTCCGGATGGAGGCAGACGCCCCATGCGAAGGTGTCCGACGTGACGACCAGCTGGGTGTCGACTACGGCTGACCGAATCTCCGATGGGACGAACTCAAGATCGCCGAACCGGGCCAGGAAGAGCCGATCCGCCGCCGCCGTGCCGTCACCCACGTCGGCCCTCGCGAAGGCGCCGCAGCGCGTGAGCCCCCGGGCCTCCATGGCCGAGACGGGCAACGCCGCCACGCAGGAGGCCGAGTTCGGGGACACGGTGGCGCAGACCGTCTCGTCCACCGGCAGGCCGCCCGCCAGACCGAAGACGCCGAAGCGGACCTCGCCGCTCCACCTCGCCTGCGTCTCGTTAACCAGGTAGACGCGCACCTCGTCGCCCTCATGCGCCAGGACGACGATGACGGGCGCGAAGGCACGGCGCACGGGGTGATAGGCCAGCTTGGGCCGCAGGTAGTAGTCGACAATGGTCCAGCCGTGCGTCACGGGCCATGAGTCGTTGTACATCCAGAAGATGGCCGATGCGCTGCTGAACATGCGGCGGCGGTAGTTGCGAATGTACTCGGAGAGCCCCTCGGCCTGCAGCATGCCGCTGAGGAGGGCATAGTCGGCCATCGTCAGGGCATCGTGGCTGAGGCCGGTCCAGAGCTGCAGCGTCTGGTAGGCGCGGCCGAGTTCGCCGGGCTGCGAGGCACGGATGGCCAGCGGGTTGTCGTGGTGCGCCCAGGACGAAGAGAGCACGCGGCGGTCCGCCTCGGGCAGGAAGTCGCGGAGCGTGGCCAGACCCGTAGCGCCCAGGACGCCGCCCTCGTTGGGGAAACGATCCACGTAGTCGCGGTACTGCCAGAAGTCGGCCGGGCCGGGCTTCATGATGGAGACGCCCCAGGGGTGCTGGTCACCCACGACGGGATCGTTCGGGTCGCGGTAGTCCGGTGAGTAGGGCGAGCTGATCCAGTAGACGCGGGTCGGGTCCTCGCGCGCCGCCAGCCGTGGCAGGTAGAGGTGGAACATGGCGTAGTGCGGGTGGGCGGGGCGCATGCCGGCATAGCCCCAGCCATGGTCGCCCCACTCGATCTCATTGCTCCCGCACCAGACCACGAGGCTGGGATGGTGCATCCGCCGGCGCATGGCCTCGGTGACCTCGGCCTCCACCTCGCGCACGAAGTCGGGATCATCGCCGGGATACTGGGCGCAGGCGAAGCCGAGATCGTGCCAGATCAGGATGCCCGCTTCGTCGCAGGCATCGCAGACCACCTCGGGCGCGTAGATGCCGCCGCCCCAGACGCGGAGCGTGTTGAAGTTGGCCTCCACGGCGCGGTCGACCAGCTCGCGGTAGGTCTCGTCGCTCACCGTGTCGTGGTAGAGGTCGGCGGGAACCCAGTTGCCGCCCTTGCAGAAGATCGGCCGATCATTGATCCGGAGGATGCAGTAGCTGCCCGTCACAGGGTGCGCCGACTGGTCGATCTCCACCTTGCGGACGCCAAAGCGCCGCGCGCATACGGCGCTCTCGCCTCCGGAGGTCCAGGTGACCCTGGCGTCGTAGAGCGCCTGCTCGCCGTGCCCGCGCGGCCACCAGAGCCGGGGCTGGTCAAGGCGCAACACGGCCTCCGCCACGGAGCCGCCGGGCTGCACGGTGACGGCGGCCTCTGCCGCGAGGCCATCGACCTCGAGCCGCAGGAGGCCCTCGGCGGGCTCAGCGCCGGTCCAGAGGAGGGAGACGCGGGCCGTCACTTCCGCCGAGGCCAAATCCGACGATGCGGCGGCGGCCACCCAGCAGCGCTCCACCAGCGGCGCGGCGGCGTACTCCAGCCGGACGCCGCCGGTGATGCCCACATTCATGAGGCGCGGGTGCCAGTCCCAGCCGCACTGGTGCTGCGCCTTGCGGATCAGCGGCCGCCGCGTCATGCGCGCGGGCCAGTCCGCGCCGTAGCCGGAGACAGGCTTGTCATTCAGGGCGTGCAGACCCGTTTCGACCAGCACGACCACCTGGTTCTCGCCGGAACGCAGGGCCTGGGTCACCTCGAACCGCGCGGAGCGATGGGCCGAGATATGGGTCCCCACCTGCGCGCCGTTCACGAAGACGGTGGCGGCCGCCTCAAGCGTCTCAAAGCAGAGCCACGCCGGCTGCCCGACAGCCTCCTCGGGGAGGTCAAAGGTGCGGCGCAGGGACCAGAACTGCTCCTCGACCCACCGGGCCTTCAGGCTGTTAAGGCCGATGCGGGGATCGTCGATGTACCCTAGCCGCTCCAGCGAGGCATGGATCGTGCCGGGAACGTCCACCGGCAGGGGGCACTGGCCCTCCAGGTTCGGGCCCGCCATGTACTCGGGCGCATCCTCGGTGAAGACGGCCTGCCACACCCCATCCAAATTGATCGATCCGCTCATCATGCCTCCCAGTCGGTCCCTTGCCGGTCCTCACGGTGTTTGGCCGCGGGGGGCGCGGATTCCTCCAACACAACAGGACAACGGGGCGAACGGGGCGAATATGGCCATGACCAGCAACCAGCGCAGAACCTAAGCCGTCTGCGCCTCAGGAGTGATCGCATGAACTGCCTTTCCGGGCCTCTGGGCGAGTTGGCCCTGCCGATGGCCGGCCGCAACCGCCGCATTTCCAGCAACGAGCAACCGAACTGGCAGGACGGCAACTTCGACATGACCCGGCTGGCGCCGGGCGAGACGTTCGAGCTGCCCACACTCAAGGGCCCCGGCGTCATCACGCACATCTGGATGACGAGCCATGCCGGCGGCGTGAATGAGCTGAACGCCCTGAGCCTGCGCATCTACTGGGACGGCGACGAGACGCCGGCCGTGGAGGCGCCGTTGGGCGACTTCTTCGCCGTGGGGCACGGGCGTCCGGCCACGGTGGAGAGCATCCCGGTGCAGGTCTCACCCACCGGTAGCCTGACCTGCTACTGGCGGATGCCTTTCCGCGAGTCGGCCCGGATCGTCATCCGCAACGACAGCATGGACCGTTCGACCGGGCTCTACTGGCAGGTGGATTGGGTGGAGGTGCATGAACTGCCGACCGAGACGATGCACTTCCACGCCCAGTACCGGCAAGAGCATCCCGCGGCTCCGGGTGACTACCTGATCGCCGACATCGAGGGTGCCGGCGCCTACGTGGGCACCGTCATGTCCGTTACCATGGCCCAGGACGGCTGGTTCGGCGAAGGCGACGACTTCTTCTACATCGACGGCGAGACCGTTCCCAGCCTGCAGGGCACCGGGTCGGAGGACTACTTCAACGACGCCTGGGGCTTCCGCCCGCGATGCAGCGCCTGGTTCGGGCAGCCGCGCTGGGAGGGCTGGTCGGCCGGTGACGGCGGCGTCTGCTACCGGTGGCATGTGCTGGACCCGGTGCGGTTCAGCGCGTCGCTCCGCTTCACTATCGAGCACAAGGGCAACTGCGCCGAGTCGGAGGACGGCTTCTTCATCGAGCGGCCGGACTTCCTTTCGTCCGTCGCCTTCTGGTACCAGGCCGGACCTGCGAAGCGCTTCGCCGACCTGCCCGGATGGCCTGAGCGGCGTGTGCCCTGGCAGGAGATCCACCTTCTCACCTCGTTGCGTTCGGCGCGTGCCACAGGGAGCGCCTCGCCGCAGGTGCGGACGCTGGGCTTCTTCGGCGGCACGCCCGTGCTCCACTGGCCGAACACCGAGCCAGGGGCCCGGCTGGTGACGCCCATCGCCGTGGAGCGCGCAGGGCGGCACGCCATCCGGCTGACGACGTGGAAGGCGCCCGGCTTCGGCGAGTACGCCGTGGAGATCGATGGCCAGCGCCTGCCAGTCACGCTGGACCTGAACGCGGCCGAACCGGCGTCGGTGGACCTGCTGCTGGGCGTCCACACGATGGACGAGGGCATCCACCTTCTCACCTTCGAGGCGGTGGGCGCCACGTCCGGGCCCATCGCGCTGGAGTTGCTGCGGCTCCTCTGCCTGCCGCCGGAGACCGGCCGCGCCGTGAAGAACGACAACGAGGCGCACTTCATCCGGCTGGGCATCGGGCGCGCGCTCTACGCGTACCGGCTGGCCTACGGGACGCTGCCTGCGTCGCTCGAGGCCATGGTGGAGTTGGGCATCATGGAGCCGCGCTACCTGGCCGACGAGAACGGCCACACGCTGGCGCAACGGCCCCATGACGACCGGTTCGAGGTGGTCAGCGAGCAGGGGAACTGGACGCATAGCTGGCAGGGCCTGGACGCCCGGCGGTAGCCCGGCACCGGCCATTGGGCCGCCCCTGGGCGCGTTACTCGGCGGGCTTCATGGGGCGGCCATTGGCGGTCATCAGGTCGGCGATGGCGCGCATGACCTGAGCCATCATCTCCTCACGCCCGACCTCGGGAGAGAAGACGATCGGCGGGCCGAAGGCCACGGTGATCTGCGTGGGCTTCAGGCGCTTGGCTCCCGGCGGCCACATGGCCTCGGGGCCGATGAGGGCGCAGGGCACGACCGGGGCGCCCGACTTCTGGACGATGAGCGCCAAGCCGCCTTCCGCCGGCTGCAGGTTGCCGTCGGGGCTGCGAGTGCCCTCGGGGAAAAGCACCAGGCCCATGGTGCCCTTCAGCACGGCCAGCGCTTGACGGATCGCCGCACGGTCGGCCGCGTCGCGATGGACGGGGAAAGCGTGGCAGCGATCCATGAACCAGCCCAACACGGGCGACTTCCAGAGGTCGTGGCGGGCCATGTAGGAGCACTCGCGCTTGATGCAGGAGCCCACCAGCGGCGGGTCGAGGTAGCTGACGTGGTTTGACGCCACGATGAAGGGGCCGGTCGTCGGGATGTTCGAGTGCCCGATAACCCGCGTGCGCCCGACGATCTTGTAGAAGACCTTGGAGGCGGCCCAGCACATCCTGTAGCCGAAGGTCATGGCGCGCCCTCCCCTGCCTCGTCGGCCCAGGCCACAATGGCGTCGATCACCTGCTCCGGCGTCAGCCCGTCGGTCACCAGCAGGCGGGCATCGTCTGCCTGGCGCAGGGGAGCCTCGGCGCGGGTTGAGTCCCTCTCGTCGCGCTCGTTGATCTCGCGGAGGATGGCTGCCACGTCGGCGGCGACGCCCGCGGCGGCCCGCTCGGCCGCTCGGCGGCGGGCGCGCTCCTCGGCCGAGGCGGTGAGGAACACCTTCACCTCGGCGTCGGGATAGACGACCGTGCCGATGTCGCGCCCCTCCATCACCACGCCGCCGCGGACACCCATCTCGCGCTGCAGCGAGGTCATCGCCAGGCGGACGCCCGGGTGCTTGGAGACGGGCGACGAGAGGGCGCTGATCTCCGGGGTTCGAATGGCGTCAGTGATCTCCTCGCCGTCGGCGATGACGCGTTGGACGCCGCCGGGGCCGGGGACGAACTCCAGGCGCATGGCCGCCGCCGCCGCGCCGCAAGCCTCGGCGTCCGCGGGGTCGATGCCGTTCCGGACGCAACAAAGGGCCGCCGCCCGGTACATGGCTCCGGTATCCACGTAGGTGAAGCCCAGCCGCGAGGCCACGCCCCGCGCCACAGTGCTCTTGCCGGCTCCAGCCGGTCCGTCGATGGCGACGATAGGCCGTCGGGTCACTCTTCTTCTCCCTCGCCGTCCGGGTCCTCCGGAGCGCAAGCCACATAAGAGATGCGGTCCGACGTGGCCCGGACAGGCCTGAACGTGTAGGCGTGGTAGGCCTCGATGCCCACGAAGCCGGCCTGCTCGAGCATCCCGAGCACCTCCTCGTGGCCGTGGGCGCGCTGGGTATGCGTCTCGACGAAGGGCCGCAGCGTGCCGTCTCCGTCGAGGTACTGGAAGCGCATATTCACGGTGCAGAGGCGTGTCTCCGGATCGTACTCGCTGCGCCACCGGTACTGCAGCCGCTCAGCCGTCGAAGTGTTATCCTGATCAAAGAAAGCGTTGCGAAGGGCGTACTCCGAGTTGAGGTCGAATAGGAACAGCCCGCCCGGCAAGAGGTGCGCCAGCACGCGATGGAATGCCTGTTGCAGCGCCGCCGGATCGGTGACGTAGTTCAGGCTGTCGAAGACGCTGACGCAGAGGTCCACGGTGCGCCCGCCCAGATCGAGCCGCGCCGCATCCTGGACGAGGTACTCGATGGGCAGTCCGGCGGCTCGGGCCTTGGCGCGGGCGTGGCTGATCATGTCGGCCGAGAGGTCCACGCCGATGACCGGCCACCGCTTCCGGGCCATCAGTTCGGCCATGGCGCCGGTGCCGCACGCAAGGTCGAGGACCGCGCGGGGAATCATCTTCCGCCGCAGGAGCGACTGCTCGATGTACCGGAGCCACGAGCGGTAGGGCACGCCGCGCATGAGTTCGTCGTAGAACTCGGCAACGTCGGTGAACGATGTGGGCCTGCCCGATCCGGCCGAGGTCACAGCCCGCCCCCGAACCAGCGCAACAGGATCCAGGCGAAGGCCACGCCCAGCGCCGACGCCGTGAGGTTCACCGCGTTGTTGTCCATGACGCCCCAGCCGGAGACGCGCTCGGTTCGGGTGGAGCAGTGGGTCCGCTCCTCCACCGTTGAGCCGCACGCGCGGCATCGTAATCGCGCCTGCACGCCCGCGCCCAGGATGCTGTCGGCCAGCATGGCCAGAAAGCCTGCCCAGGTCACCGCGAAGACCTCGCCGAGGTCGGGCCGCCAGATGAGCCCGGCGCCGCCCACGGGCCACCAGGCCGCCACCATGAGCGCCACGAAGAGCGATCCCGCCAGCCCGGCGGCGACGCCCAGCAGTGTCACGCCGCCCGACTCGCCCGCGGCCACGGGCTTCCAGGTTCCCATCATCCTGGGCCGGGAGCGGGAGAGGCCGCCGACCTCCGTGGCCCAGGTGTCAGCGTTCATGGAGGCCAGCGCGGCGGCGGAGAGGAGGAGCCACTCGCGGCTGGAGGGCGTGCCGCCCGGGTTGGTGAGGGCGGAGGCCAGCGCGATGAGGGCCGGAACGAGGCCGTTCGCCGCCACCTGCCAGACATCACGCGCCGGGCCGACAGGCGTCGACGCCCCTCGGCGGCGGCGGATGCGTAGCCCCAGTGCCGAGAGAAGCGACGAGGAGGCGAAGAAGCTGACGAGCGCCACAGCGTGCCCGGCGCCGCCCAGCCCGAACACCATGACGCCCACGCAGAAGGCGGCCACGGCGCCGTTCACGGTGAGGGCGCGAACGAAGGCGCCCGCCGCCGCACCGGCGGCTGCGGCTACGACCGCGGCGATCAGCCCGGCTGGATCACTCATACGAACCTCGGGTCACTTCCTCGAGACATAGCGCGAACCGGCCACGCAGAAGCGCCAGTGCCGGTCCGCGGCCTTCGTCACGCCGACGCGCGGGCCGACGCGCACCTCGCACGGCGCCGCCTGAGCGTCCAGCAGCGACACGGGACCGGCGAACAGGTCGGAGCCGTTGGCGGCCACATCGATGCCCAGCGCGGCGCAGAGCTTGCCCGGCCCTGAGCAGAGCATCCGATCCTCCTCCACGCCTCGGCGGCTTCGCATCAAGTCCTGGCCCTGCACCGGCTCCAGCGCCCGGATGAGGACCGCCTCCCCTACCCCGGCCGGACCGGTCACCACGTTGGCGCAATGGTGGACGCCGTAGATGCGATACACGTACAAGGTACCCGCCGGCATGAACATGGCGGCATTTCGAGCGGTGGGGCCCTTGAAGGCGTGGCACGCGGGGTCGTCTGAACCGTAGGCCTCGGTTTCGACAATGATGCCCGCCGTGACGCCGCCGCCCAGACGCGAGACCAACGTGCAGCCCAGCAGGCGGCGAGCCACCGCGTCGGTGGACCCCTCCAGCGCCGAGGGCGGCAACGGTGTCAAGGCGGATAGGTTCACGGCTCGGCCACCGGACCGGGCAGGCCGGGCCAGACCGTCTGCCGAAGCAGATCCTCGTACTGGCGCCCCGGCACGGCGGCGCTGACAGGAAATGGAATGGCCATCTCGGCGCACAGCTCGCGGATGCGACCCATAAGCAGGCCCTCATCGTAGCGGCGCGAGATATGGTACAAGCCCAGGTGGCCCACGTGCGCCTCCGACGCGCAGCGAAGCACGTCGGCCAGCGTCGAGTGCGGGTGCACACCCTCGCCGTGGCCGTCGGTGTCGTGCAGGTCGAGGAACGTGCACTCATGCAGCAGCACTCGCGATCCGGCGAAGGTGGCGGGCTCCAGAGGCACTGTGTCGCCGGTGATGCTGAGGAGGAGGTCCTCCACGGTCTCGGTGATCTGCCCCTTGCCCATCTCCATGCGGAGGGCGTCCAGCTCGCGCTGCGGCAGGTCGCGTAGTTCGGGCTTCACCTTGTCCACGCTGCGGACGATCTGGTAGCCGACGCTCATGGTCCGCGTGGGCGCCGTGGGCGGGTAGTGCGACGTGGCGAACGTGCGCAGGACGTGGCGAGGCGGCTCGATAGCCAGGTCCTGCCCTGCGTCCATGGGGTTCCAGCGCACCTTCCCCGTGGAGCGGGAGTCGAAGGTGGTGAGGAAGCCCGCCAGCGCCCGTCCGGAGCCCGATCCTGCCGGGTAGACGGCAGTGAAGTCCCCGGCCCCGCCGCGCAGGTTCAAGAGCTGCATGAGGCCCGCGCAGTGATCGCGATGGGTGTGCGTGATGGCGGCCAGCCGAATCTTGTGGATGCGGCTGTCGAGCATGGCCGTGACCCCATCGCCGGCATCGAAGAGGACGCGGTGCGTCTCGTCGAAGACCCACGTCGAGACGAGGGGCGTGGAGAAGATGACGATCTTGGGCAGGTTCACGCCGGGACCGCTCCTTGTGGGCGCAGGGAGTCGAGGAACTCCGCGCTCTTGATGTCGCGATCAATGCGGTACCGAATGGTCCACTTCAGGCAGCGGCCCACCACCTGCAGGTCGGCGGCGGCGCCCTTGAGCGCCACGATGCCGTCGGCGTCGGCGTCAGCCATGCGTCGCATCAGGTCGAGGGCGGTGGCAGGCAACGGGACGGCGTCCATGGGCCTGCGGCAGCGTCCGCAGAGGAGGCCGCCCAACGTCGGGCTGTAACTTAGGCCCTGCCCGCCGGGCTCGGCGCCGCAGGTGACGCACTGGGCCAGCC
>CAISJD010000162.1 GCA_903885605.1 uncultured Chthonomonas sp.
GGTGTACGGTTGGAAGACGTACGAACGAATCTGGCTGCCCCATTCGATGGCCTGCTGCACGCCGCGTATCTCCGCGCGTTCGGCATCTCGCTTCCGCCGCTCCACCTCGAGCAGGCGCGACTGGAGTACCTTCATTGCAGACGCCCGGTTCTTGTGCTGGGATCGCTCGTTCTGGCACGAGACGACGATGCCTGTGGGCAAGTGCGTGATGCGGACCGCCGAGTCGGTCTTGTTGACGTGCTGTCCGCCGGCGCCGCTGCTCCGGTAGGTGTCGACGCGGATGTCGTCCGGCGGGATGTCGACGTGGTCCGTGTCCGTAACCTCGGGCAGGACATCGATGGAGGCGAAGGACGTGTGGCGGCGCTTTGCGGCGTCAAACGGCGAAATCCGCACCAAGCGATGCACACCGCGCTCTGACTTCAGGTAGCCGTAGGCGAAGCGCTTGCCGGAGACCTGGAAGGTGGCGCTCTTGATGCCGGCCACGTCGCCGGGTAGTTCATCGACCATCTCGATGTTGTAGCCCTGGTCTTGAGCCCAGCGGAGCAGCATGCGGAGGAGCATCTGCGCCCAGTCGCATGATTCAGTGCCTCCGGCCCCGGCGTTGACCTCCACGATGGCGCTGCGGTCATCGTACTCGCCGCAGAGGAGTGTCTCGACCTCGACGCGGTCCAGATCGGCCTGCAGCGTCGACAGATCGGTCTCGAGCTCGGCCACCATGTCGGCGTCGGGTTCGGTCTCGGCCTGGAGCATCTGGCCCAACTCATCGATGGCCTCGGCGCGACGGCCCAGATCCTGCACCGGTCCGACCTCGTCACGAAGGCGCGCCAGGCGCTGGAGGGTCTCTTGCGCTGCGTCTGCGTCGGTCCATAGCTCAGAGCTCGATGAGCGCGCCTCCAGTTCGGCGATGTTTACGAGCTTGTTGGTGAGGTCAAAGATGGTCTCCGAGCTTGAGGATGGTGGCCTGCATTTCGCGAGCCGCCTTGCGGATATCGTCCAACGTCATGCGTGAGGTCCCTTCGTATCTGGCTCGTGCCTCCGGCGCAATCGGCCCGGAGCCCATGAAGTATACTCGTCAGAGCATAGGGGCCTCGCGTGAGCCGTCCCGCGCGTGTTCTTGCGCGCGTCGGTCGGGCTTGACAGACGAGGCGTTGCTCACTATCCTGTCAAGGTATGCGTTGCGTTCGGCGGCGCCATGGAGCCGGACGACCTGCGCTGAGGAAAGGGTTACAACCGTGTCGGCATCCACACTGACCGTGCAGCCACCAGCCAACCGCCTCCGCACCCCCCTGCCCAAGGTGGGTATCCGGCCCACCATCGATGGTCGGTACGGGGGCGTCCGCGAGAGCCTGGAAGACCAGACCATGGGCATGGCCCAGCGCGTCGCCGCCCTGATCTCGGCGGAGGTGAGGCACTCCTGCGGTCTTCCGGTCGAGTGTGTCATCGCCGACTCGTGCATCGGCGGCGTGGCGGAGGCGGCCGAGTGCGCCGCCAAGTTCGCCCGCGAGGGGGTCGGCGTCTCGCTGACCGTGACGCCCTGCTGGTGTTACGGGTCGGAGACGATGGACATGGATCCGCTCCTTCCCAAGGCTGTGTGGGGCTTCAACGGGACCGAGCGGCCCGGCGCGGTCTACCTTGCCGCGGTGCTGGCAGGACACGCCCAGAAGGGCCTACCCGCCTTCGGCATCTACGGCCACGACGTGCAGGACAAGACCGACACGACCATTCCCGCCGACGTGACTGAGAAGCTCCTGCGCTTTGTTCGCGCGGCCCTTGCCGCCGCCACCCTGCGCGGTACCTCGTACCTCTCCATGGGCGGCGTCTCCATGGGTATCGCCGGATCGACCGTTGACCCGGACTTCTTCCAGGACTTCCTCGGGATGCGGAACGAGTACATCGACCTTACCGAGTTCAGCCGACGCATGGACGAGGGCATCTACGATCACGAGGAGTACGACCGCGCGCTGGCCTGGACGCTCCAGTACTGCCTCGAGGGCGACGATTACAACCCGCCGGAGAAGCAGCGCACCCGTGAGCAGAAGGACGCCGACTGGGCCACTTGCGTGAAGATGGCGATGATCGCACGCGACCTGATGATCGGCAACCCGAGGCTCGCCGAGTTGGGCTTCCACGAGGAGGCCCGGGGCCGCAATGCCATCGCGGGCGGCTTCCAGGGGCAGCGGCAGTGGACCGACTACATGCCCAACGGCGATTTCCTGGAGGCGATCCTCTGCTCGTCCTTCGATTGGACGGGCATCAGGCAGCCCTACATCGTGGCTACCGAGAACGACTGCCTCAACGGCGTCAGCATGCTCCTGATGCACCTGCTCACCGGTACGGCGCAGATGTTCTCAGACGTCCGAACCTACTGGAGCCCAGAGGCCGTCGAGCGCGTGACGGGGCACGTCCTGCAGGGCCACGCCGCGGGCGGTATCATCCATCTGATCAACTCGGGCGCCTCTGCCTTGGACGCCTGCGGCCGTCAGATCGGCCCCGACGGCCCGGCCATGAAGCGCTACTGGGAGATCGATCCCGAGGAGGCCGAGGCCTGCCTTGCCGCCACGAAGTGGTGCCCTGCCGACCTGGGCTACTTCCGCGGCGGCGGCTTCTCGTCCGAGTTCCTGACGGCCGGCGGCATACCGGCTACCATGAGCCGCATCAACCTCGTCAAGGGCATCGGGCCCGTCCTGCAGATCGCCGAGGGTTGGACCGTTGAGCTTCCCGAGGACGCGGCGCAGACGCTGATGGAGCGCACCAGCCCCGGTTGGCCGACCACCTGGTTCGCGCCACGGCTCACGGGCTCGGGCCCGTTTGCCGATGTCTACTCCGTGATGAACACCTGGGGCGCCAACCACGGTGCGATCTCCGCAGGGCATATCGGCGCCGACCTCATCACGCTGGCCTCGATCCTTCGGATTCCGGTGGACATGCACAATGTGGCCGATGCGGATGTCTTCCGGCCCGCGGCCTGGTCTCGCTTCGGCGCCCTGGATCCGCAGGGCTCCGACTACCGCGCCTGCGCCGTTTACGGGCCGCTCTACGGCTAGCCGACCCAGGGGGAGTACTACCGACATGATCACACGTGAGGAGCATACGTGCGCCGTTGATCGCGCCATAGGCTATCTAGACCAGGCTGGGATCGTCATCACCGACGAGGAGCGCCAGAACCTCGAAGTGGCCGATATGGGCCTCAGCGAGTTGGCGCGCACGGGGCTTGAGATCGTGGTCTACGTCAACACCGAGCGGTGCTGTGCCAAGGAGCTGGTCATGTTTCCCGGCCAGACCTGCCCGGAGCACCGGCACCCATCGATCGACGGCGTGCCGGGCAAGGAGGAGACCTTCCGTTGCCGCTGGGGCGAGGTCTATCTCTACGTGCCGGGCCGTGCGACGTCCGATCCCAAGTGTGCCCCGCCGCCGGCTCCGGCCGGGGCCTACACGGTGTTCAACGAGGTGGTCCTGAAGCCCGGCGACCAGTACACGCTGTCTCCCAACACGCTTCACTGGTTCCAGGCGGGTCCGGAGGGGGCGGTCGTCTCCGAGTTCTCGACCCGGAGCCGGGATGACGCCGATATCTTCTCCGATGCGCGCATTCAGAGGGCGCCGGAAGTCGCGGACTAGAGCATGACAGAACCTGAGCAGCCCAACCCCGACCCGGGCTTCGAGCCCGATGCGCCACAAGCCCAGGGCGCCGCTGAGATGGTCGTCGTCGCCGGCGCCACGGGGCTCGTTGGTCGAGCGCTTTGCAGCCGGCTGGTGGAGTGCGGGTACGACGTGGTGGCGCTGGTGCGCGACCCGAACCGAGCCGCGGCCCTCTTTCCCGGCCCGGTTTCACTGCTTCAGTGGGAGCCGGATGTCGATGGTCCGTGGCAGACCAAGGTCGCAGACGCCGACGTCGTGGTGAATCTCGTGGGGGAGCCCATCGCTCCCCTGCGCTGGTCCGACGCCCGGAAGCGCATCCTGAGATCCAGCCGCATCGCGACGACCAAGCGCATCGTCGCCGCGATGGCAGAAGCGTCTCCCGGCCCGCGAGTGCTCGTCAGCGCGTCGGCGACGGGCATCTACGGCGACCGCTCCTCCGAGCCGATCACAGAGGCCTCCAGGCCAGGCCAGGGCTTCCTGCCGCAGCTCTGCATCGACTGGGAGTCCGAGGCGCAGACGGCCGCCTCAGAGGACCGGCGCGTGGTCCTTGCTCGGCTCGGAATGGTGCTGTCCGGCGATGGCGGAGCGCTTCCCCGCATGGTTGCGCCGATGCGCAAGCTCATGGGCGCGGTGCTTGGATCGGGCAGGCAGTGGGTCCCCTGGATCCATCTGGCCGAAGCCGTCGAGGCGTTGCTGATTTGCATCCATCCGCAAGGCCCAACTGGGCCGGTCAACGTGGTGTCGCCTGCGCCAAGCACCATGCGTGACCTGTCGGCGGCGATCGGCGCCAGGATTGGCCGGCCGGTCAGGGCCGCGGTGCCCGCATTTGCGCTCCGGGCATCCCTCGGAGAGATGGCGGGCGTCCTTCTGGAGAGCCAGAGGGTGCTGCCCGAGGCCCTCCAGGCGGTCGGCTTTGAGTGGGAGTACCCGGTTGTCGCTCGGGCGGTGGCGCATCTTGTGACGAAGTAGCCGACATGGCAGGAGGGATAGTATGATCGTCACCACCGGCAATGATGTGGCCGGTCGGCAGGTCGTCGCGTACCTGGGGATTGTCCGCGGCATCGTGGTACGGTCCCAGAACATAGCGCAGGGCTTCATCGGCGGGTTGAAGCAGATCGTCGGCGGCAACATCTCGGAGTACGAAAGCGTCTGTGAGGCCGCCCGGCTTGATGCCTACAACAGGATGGTCCAGCACGCCCTGCAGATCGGCGCCGATGCCGTGATCGGGATGCGGTACGACGCCACCGAGTACACGCAGGGAGCCACGGAGGTCCTGGCCTACGGTACGGCGGTACGGCTGGGCTGACCCTGGCGACCGCTCGACCGGACTAGTAGGCGCGGTTCTTCTTGCGGAGCGCGTTGTAGACTACCCACCCGATCGCCGCAAGGGCTGCAATGCCGATGAGCGGGCCGATCAGGTGGCTGAGCATACCCAGCAACGCCTTGACAACGGCGATCGATACCAGTACGAGGACGCCGATCAAGATCAGCCGTGTGATGGTATTGTTGTCCATGTCAGTACTCCCTCGTCCGCGGAGTGAATCCGGGCTCGCCATGACTACGCGGCATGGATCCCGGCGGTTTCGGCGTAGGGCGATGGGACGGGCGCGATATTCCTCCAGACGGGCCAAAATCGTGCCTGAAGGTACTTGACACGCCGCGGCATCGGTACGATAATGCCCTCGTCGCTGGAGAGACGCACCACCGGCGAACTTACCCGGCAAGGAGGGCCACGCGGCATGGAGCCGCCGGACTCTCAGACGGAAGCAGGCCGGGAGAGACGATCCATCGGATGAGTCGCTGATGCAGAGGCCCAGACCTACGGGTGGGCAAGGCCAGCGGCACTCAGGGCGCCGAGCGGCGCGCGTGGAGCGGCTCTCCCGGCCTCTTTGTGTCTGGGGTCCGCTTGGCCATCCACTCCCGGGTCAGCGCCAGCGCCGCGATGGTCTTGGCGTCCACCGGCTCCTCCGCTGAGCCCCATTCGGAGCTGATCGGGGCCCGACACAAGGCAATAACCTCGTCGTCATCGGGATGGGCCGTCCCCTCGGCCAGGTCGGTCGCGAGGTAGACCCAGAGCACCTCGGCGGAGTAGCCCGGCGCGAGGAAGATGCGGCCCAGAAGGTGCAGCAGGCCCGCCGTGTAGCCGGTCTCCTCCTCAAGCTCCCTGGCGGCGCAGGCTGCGGGCTCTTCGCCCGGCTCCAGTGTGCCTGCGGGTATCTCCGTGAGCCAGCCGCCCACGGCATGCCGGTACTGGCGAACCAGCAGCACCTCACCCTCGGCCGTGATCGGCACGATGGCCACTCCGCCGCCGTGCCGTACCGTTTCGCGGCGCAGGAGGCCTCCCTCGGGCGTCTCCAGTTGATCCACGGCCAGGTCGATTACGCGGCCCTTGTAGACAAGCCGCGAAGCCACCTGCCGTGGGGTCGGAAGGTCGGACGCCGGCATCAGTGTCCCCCGCCATTCTGGCCCAGCCCGTCCCACCGCTCGGCTGCGCAGGTGTGCCACTGACCGGCCACGAGGCCCGCCGCGGCGGCAGCCAGGAAGAAGGGGCGTTCCATCTCGATCGACCGGCCCATGGTGGTCACGTAGAGGCCCGAGTCCTCGAGGGCCTGGAGGCCGCACTCGGCGTCCACGGTGATGAACTCGTGCGAGCCCAGAAGGCCGGCGGCCTCCACTGCTCGCCGGAGTTGCGCGGAGAGCTCCTGCGGCAGGCGCGGCAACGGGACGATCACAGGGCGCAAGACGATCTTGCTCAGAACCGTGCGGGTATGGTGGCTCAGGCCTACGTGGCGTGGCCGCGGGTCCGCGAAGCTTAGGCGGGCTACCGCGATGGCAGTGCCGTCCAGGGCGCAGACCGCGTTGAGCGCGGCGCCCTGGTCGATCCCCGAGAAGCCCAGCGGGGTGGCGGTCCCCACGTTGCCGGGGCCTTGCCCCACAACGATGATATCTGCACGGGCAACCGAGCGTGCGACGATGAGCGCTGAGTAGAGGTTAACGGCCTCGTAGTCGCCTCCGAAGGCCTGTCCGGCCGTCACGGTGGCCTCGATCAGGCCGTGAGCTTTGAGGCCCCGCACCGTGTCACTGAGAGCGATGGGCAGCGCGGCCTCGTCCGTCATCACATAGACGACCCTGGCCGTGCCGCCGGTCTCCCACTTGGCCGCCGCCGCCACCGCGGCCACCTGGCTGTGGAGGCCGGTGCAGACCACGGGCAGGTCGCCCAGCGAGGTGCACTGCGTTAATGCAGCGTGATGCGGGCTCTCCGGCGCCTCGGCGGCCAGCACCGGGTGTTGCAACGGTGTGTACCGAAGCTTCATGACGTGACCGGCCGGAGCGCAGGGCTCGCGCTCGGCGTCCACGGCCACGATGAAGTCGCACCCCCCGGTTCCGAGGCCCAACTCCACGGCCCAGGTGTTGATCTGTACCCGATCCCCCACTACTGCCCGGCCGACAAGGCGCGGGAAGCAGCGCGCAGTGCGCAGATCGTCTGCGATGCGCACCGAGAGCACCTGGCAGTCGCCGTTGTCGGACGACACAGCCTCGACCGTTCCCCAGAGTAATGCCCTCACGTGCGCGCCGCCTCTTGGAGGATGGCGACCAGCCAGGCGGCAGTGGCGACGAGTTCGTCGATGACCACATACTCCTGGTGCGTGTGGACGGCCCGCATGGCCGTCCCGAGTACCACAGCGCAACGCCCACGCTGGTTCAGGAAGTTGGCGTCGCTGCCGCCTCCGCCGCCGATCATGGATACAGGCAGGCCCAGCGCAGCGCCGGCCGAGGCGGCGAGACGCACAGGCAGCGCCTCCTCGGAGTGGACGTAGCCGGGGTAGGCGTTGAAGCGGTTGATGGCCACGGATGCGGAGAAGGCATCGGCGGCGGCGCGCATGGCTGCCTCCATGGCCTGCACCTGCGCCTCCAGCTTGGCCTCTGACCGGCTCCTCGCCTCGGCACGCAGGATCACCTCGCCGCAGACGATATTCGTCGCCTGTCCGCCGTGGATGGAGCCGATGTTGGCGGTCGTCTCAGCGTCGATGCGCCCGAGCGGCATGGTGTCTACGGCGCGGGCGGCCACCTGGATCGCCGAGATGCCCTTCTCCGGCTCGATACCGGCGTGGGCGGAGTGGCCCGTGAAGGTCGCCTCCAGTATGTCGTGTGCCGGAGCCGACGTGAGGATCGTGCCTACGGGCGGGCCGGTGTCAAGCACGAAGCCGCAACGCGGACCCAGCAGCGAGTCGTCCATGTACCTGGCGCCGCGCAACCCGGTCTCCTCGGAGATGGAGAAGGCGACCTGGATGTCGCCGTGCGGCAGGTCGTTCTCGATGACGACGCGGAGAGCCTCGAGGATAGGCGCGATGCCCGCCTTGTCATCGGCGCCCAGGATGCTGGAGCCGTCCGACCGGATGGTCGCACCATCGGAGATGACGACCAGGTCGGGGTTGGGCTCAATCGTATCCATGTGGGCCGAGAGGAAGAGCGGTTCGGCGCCGGGGGCGTTGCCGGGCAGCGTGGCGAACAGGTTGCCGCACTGGCCCCGAATGGTCTCGTGGGCGCGATCTCGCACCACCTCCAGACCCATTGCCTGAAGCAGGCCGCAGAGGTGATCGGCGACGCGGGCCTCCTGCAGCGAGGGCGAGTTGATGCGGCACAGCTCCAGGAAGGTCTCAACCAATCGATCACGGTTCGTCATCGGGTGACCGTCACCTTGCTCAGGCCGCGAGGGGCGTCAGGGTTCGCGCCGCGCACTTCGGCGAGGCGGCACGCCAGCAGCTGCCCGGCCAGGATGTAGACCATGGGGCTGATAGCCTCCGGTACGCCGGCGGGCATGGGGATTGGCGACGTGGCGCGCTGGAGGAGGTCTTCGCACGCCGAAGCGACCACCATCTCAGCGCGGCGCAGTGCCAGCACACCGGTGAGCTGCGCCATGGCGGGCAGGGCCCTTCCGTCCGGAGCGAAGAGGAAGCAGGGGAAGCCGTCCTCCACCACCGCGATGGGACCATGCATGAAGTCGGCGGCCGACCAGGGCTTGGCGCCTACGTAGCAGGTCTCCGTGAGCTTCAGTGAGGCCTCCAGCGCCGTGCACTGGTTCAGGCCGCGAGCCAATACGGAGCATTCGGTCATGTACCGGTACCGCGCGATATTGCGGACGATGGCCTCCTCGGCGGTCAGCGCCTCGCGCATCAGGGCGGGCGCCGACGCCAGGTCGGATGCCAACTGGGCGCTGCCGGACCAGCAGGCCACGAACTGGGCCACCGCGGCCAATGACGTGGTATACGTCTTGGTGGCTGCGACCGCCATCTCCTCACCGGCGTTGCAGAGCAGGACATGGTCGCAGGCGCCTGCCAGCGGGCTCTCGGGGTTGTTCGTCACGCAGGCGGTGATAGCCCCGGACGCGCGCGCCGAGTTGAGCACCTCAAGGATATCGGAGCCCTGCCCCGACTGCGAGATGCCGAGGACCAGCGCATCCTTCACGCGGAGTTCTACGCCATAGAGCGTGATCACCGACGGCGCCGCCAGCGCACACGGGATACCCAGCGTGGTTTCGATCAGGTACTTGGCGTATGTGGCGGCATTGTCGCTGGTGCCCCGTGCCGCGATGACGACGGAGCGCACATCGGCCTTCACGACTGCGGCGGCCAGGGCGGCGGCGGCCGATGCGGAGCCCTCCAGTGCGGCGGCGACGGCGTCAGGCTGCTCGATGATCTCGCGATACATGATGCTCATCTCAGTGCTTGCCTCCCTGCTTTGCTGTCAGATATCCCTGGAGCACGGCTCGTCCGAGCGGCTCCTCCTGATCGATGCCCGCCACGTCCCGCATGACCGGACCGGGACCCTCCGCCGCGATGCGCGACTGCAGCGTGACCGCTACCGGATCGTCCGGCGCGTCGAAGGCTAGGGCGGCGCCGACGACGCCTGCGAGGCCCACGGGTTCTATGCCGGCCTCCTCGCACATCCGCGCTGCGCCGACGAGGCGATCCGCCGCCGCCAGTTTGCGCACGGGATCGCGCGCCAGGCGGAAGCAGGTGTCGCCCAACGCCTTGTTGGCGAACCGGTGCATCAGGTCGGCCACGTGCACATCCATCTCTGCGCGACCAAAGCCGTGTTGCCGGCACAGGGCCTCGCCGCTCTCCCGCATGCTCAGGTCCAGTGTCGGGCGCACTCGCGGGTTCTGCAGCGCCTCGTAGCCGAACTCGATGCCCAGCGGCCAGCCCAGGTAGCCCAGGACGGCGTGCGCGCAGTTGTGGATGTAGAGCTTCCGCGCCTCATAGGCGTCGAAGCGCTCGACAGGTTCCACGCCCACCATGGTCGGGAGCGTGCCGCGTACGGCCGCCAGGTCCACCGGGAGCCGCTTGTAGGCCTCCACGCGCACCGCGAGCGGGTCATCGGCGTCGGGAGCCTGGATGGGGACCATGCGGGCCACGACCGCCTGCACGAAGCCCGTGGAGGCGAGGATGCCATCGGCGACCTCGGGGTCGAGGCGCTGCCGGACGTGATCGGCGAGTACATGCCCTGCCATGTGGAGGTTCTCGCAGACGAGTACGTTCAGCGGCGCGCCCCCTTCGCGGCGCCGTTGCTCCAGACCGGCGGCGAGGCCGGGGGCGACGAACTTGAGCGCGCCGGCACCCACCGCTGTGCAGGCCACGTCGCAGCCGGCGACCTCGGCGGCGACGGCCTCCAGGTCGCGGCCATCAACGGCGCGGACGCGGTCGATCGCAACCTCCTCGGGCGCGTCGCCCACGATGTGGATGGTGTATTCGCCGCGCGCGTTGATGGCCTCGACCACCGGCTGCACCACGTCGATGAAGACCACTTCCATGCCGCTCTCGTGGAAAAGCTGGGCGATGAAGCCCCGACCGATGTTCCCCGCTCCGAACTGAACAGCTGTCGCCATGCCGGCCTCCCCTCTCTTCATGCGCGCCTCAGGGGCGGCTTACCGATGATCCAAACGCGCAAGGCAACAGGTCACCCAGCGTCCAGCGAACGGTATCGCCGGCCACCGATGCCCAGATCACCTCGGTCTCCGGCCCGCCGAACTCGCTGATCCACTGCAGGCAGGCGCCGCAGGGCGGGCAAGCTCGACCTGTGGCCGTGACCAGCACGATCGCACGGATCGCGCGAGCGCCTGCTCCCACGGCCGCAGCGATGGCGGAACGCTCGGCGCAGAGCGTGAGCCCGTACGAGGCGTTCTCCACGTTGCAGCCGGCGAAGACCCGGTCATCCGAGGTCACCACGGCGACGCCGACGAGGAAGCCGCTGTGCGGTGCATAGGCGACCAGGCGCACCCGGCCCGCCAGCGCGGCCACTGCCGCGATCTCAGCTTTCGTCAGCATCGCTTAGTGCTTGAACGAGACGATCGTGACGCCATCGCCTCCCTCGCTCTCTTCGCCCACGCGGAAGCCGGCTACGACGGGGCTGGTCTTGAGGTACTCGGCCACCATGCGCCGGAGCACGCCGGTTCCCCGCCCGTGGATGACCCGCGCCTCACGGAGGCCCGCCGTGTAGGCGTCGTCGATGTATCGGTCAAGCATGGCGGTCGCTTCGTCGGCTCGCATGGCGCGGACCGTCAGTTCGGGCGATATCTGGATCGCCTTGCGCATGGAGATCCTGGAGGCCCCGGTGTCCTGCTTTGGTTTGGGCGGCTCGGCGCCCACTACCGGACGGATTGCCGAGACCGGGAGCGTGGCGCGCATGGCGCCGATCTGGACCGGCACGAAGCCGTCCGCGCACTCCTCGAGCAGCACACCTTCGGTCTGCAGCGACGTCACAAAGACACGGTCGCCCTGGCGGTAGGTGTGCCCTTCCGGCGCGGGCGGCGGCTCCGGCTCGGGTTGCACCGCGGCGCCCAGCTCGGCGTGGGTCTCTTGCCGAAGCACGGTGAGCTTCTTCCGGGCGTCGGGAGCCTTGCGCTGGCCCTTCCCTGCCCGGCGAAGCTCGTCGATGATGCCCTCGGCCTTGTCGGAGGTTCGTCGGAGCAGCGCCCGGGCCTCTTCCTCGGCCTGGCGCTTGACCGTGCGCTGTACGTCGGTGATCTGGTCGAGGCGCCGCTGGTACTCCGATTGGCTCTTCCTCGCCTCCTGGTTGGCTTGGGCGGCGTCGCGCTCATGCTCCATGGCCTGCTTGCGGAGCTTCTCGATGCGCTGCAGCACCTCGGCTGAGGATCGGCCCCGGCCCCGGAGGCCCTGGCGGGCGTCGTCGATCACCTCGCGAGGGAGGCCCAGCCGGCGTGCGATGTAGAGGGCGTGCGAACTGCCCGGCACGCCCATGAGCACGCGATAGGTCGGCCTCAACGTCTCGCGGTCGAACTCCACCGCGGCGTTCTCCACGCCGTCGCGCTCGTAGGCGAACTCCTTTAGCTCCCCGTAGTGCGTCGTGGCGATGACCCGGGCGCCCCGGTCCTGCAGCGAGCGGAGGACCGCCTTGGCGATGGCGGCGCCTTCGGCCGGGTCCGTGCCTGCGCCGATCTCGTCCAGCAGCACCAGCGACCTCTCGCCCAGATCCTTCAGCAGGGCAACAATGTTGCGGAGGTGCGACGAGAAGGTCGAGAGCGACTGCTGGATGTCCTGCTCATCGCCCACGTCGGCGAAGACGTTATCGACGAGGCTGATGCGCGTCCCCTGCGCGGCCGGCACCTGGAGGCCGGACTGGGCCATCAGCGTGGCCAGGCCCACCGTCTTCAGGGCCACCGTCTTGCCGCCGGTGTTGGGCCCCGTCAGCAGCAGCACGGTGAAGGCGCCGCCCACCTCCACGTCGATGGGCACCACTGGCTCAGGCAGTAACGGGTGCCTGCCGGCGACGATTCGCGTGAAGCCGTCCGTGGCAAGCTCCGGCTCCACGGCGGCCATGGCCTCTGCCAGGATGCCCTTGGCAGCGGCCAGGTCGAGCGCCGCCGCACGGGCCAACATGGCCTGAAGGTCGTCGTAGGCAGAAGCGACCAGGCCCGTGAGCCGTGTGAGGATGCGGGAGACTTCCTGCTCCTCCTTCACGGCCAGTTCCCGGAGCTCGTTCCCCAGCGGAACGCAGGAGCCGGGCTCCATGAAGAGGGTAGCTCCGCTGGCGCTTGCGTCGTGCACGATCCCGCCGACGTGGGCGCGGTGCTCGGCCTTGACGGCCACGCACTGCCTGCCCTCGCGGGTGGTGATGATGGCTTCCTGCAACATGGGGCGATAGCGCGGGGAGACGAGGAAGGCGTTCAGCTTCTCGGTCAGGCGAGCCGCCACCGTGCGCTTGCGAGACCGAACGCTTGAGAGTTCCGCCGAGGCGTCGTCGCGGACATCGGCGTTCTCAGAGATGCAGTCCAGGATTCGCGCGTCAAGGCTCAGCGAATGTGGTATGCCGGAGGCGATATCTGCGAGGCACGGCCATGTGTCGGTTCGGCGAAGGAGCGTGGTCCGCAGGCGCCTGCAGGCCTGAACGGTGGAGGCTACGTCGAGTAGCTCCACCGGCACAAGCTGGCGATCCACGCGGGCCGCGGCGATGACCTGCCTGATGTCGCGGATACCGCCCAGCGGCAAACCGTCGCCCGCGACCGCAAGGCGGGCCTCTCGCGTCTGGCGCAGGGCCGCAGCCGCTCCGGCCATGTCGGTGAAGGGCGCGAGCGACAGCGCCGCCTCACGTCCCAGTCCGGTGGCGGCGTGGGATGCCAGGCGGGCCAGCAGGCTCGGCCATTCGAGTACTCGTAGTGCATGCTCGTTCACGAATACGATTTTAGCACCTGAGGTGCCGGCAACGGGGGTTGAAGCCATGGACTGGTCGCCTACCTCGCCCATCGGGCGCGGGATTGTGGTGGGATCGTCGGGCGTTGCGGCGTCTTCGCAGCCGTTGGCGGCTTCGGCGGGGCTCGACGTGATGCGGCGCGGCGGATCGTTCATCGACGCGGCCATCGCCATGTCGGCGGTCCTGGTGGTGACGGAGCCGTATGCTAGCCACCTGGGCGGCGACGCCTTCTGCATCGTCTGCCCTCGCGGCTCCGACGAGACGTTGGCCGTGAATGCCTCAGGCGCGGCTCCGTTGCGGACCGACCCGTCGGCGTTCGGACGCACGGTCCCGCAGAGGGGCTCGCGATCGTTCAGCGTGCCGGGGCTGGTGAGCGCGTGGGGCGCCCTGCACAGCCGTTACGGCAAGCTGCTGCCGACCGCGGCCCTGGCTCAGGCGATCGAGTACGCCGAGCATGGGTTCCCTGCCGGCTACGCCTACTGCCGCGCCTTCCGCCAGACCTTCGGCGCCACGGCCTGCGATGTACCCGCCCTTGTGGCCACCATGCTCACGGGGCTGGACCACCTGCCCCGGCCCGGCGAGATCATCAGGCAACCGGCGCTTGCACAGACGCTCCGGCAGATCGCGGCAGGCGGAGCGGAGGCCTTCTACCGCGGGCCCATCGCGTCCGCCATCGCCCGGCGCGTGCGGGCCGACGGAGGTTGGCTGTCGGAGGAGGACCTCGCCGCCCACGAACCCGACGTCCGGAAGCCTCTCGCTACCACGTACCGGGGGCATGTGGTCCACGGTCAGCCGCCGGTGTCGCAGGGCCTGATCCTGCTGGAGGCCCTGAACATCGCGGAGCTGTGGGACCTGCCTGCCATGGCATGGGACGCGGCGGACCGCCACCATCTCCTGCTGGAGGCCTCCAAGCTGGCTGCAGCCGACCGCGACGGCCATATGGGCGATCCAAGGGTGGTGCGCGACCGGTCCGCGGAGCTGGTCAGCAAGGAACACGCTCGAAGCAGGGCGCGCCAGATCGACCTGCAGAGGGCGGCGCAGGCCCCGCCGCCCGGGCAGTTGGGCTCGGACACGACCTACTTCCTCGCCGGTGATCGAGACGGTGTGGTGAGCCTCATTCAGAGCGTCTTCTGCGGGTTCGGCGCGGGCTACGTGGTACCCGAGTGCGGTGTGCTGATGAACAACCGGATGACGGGCTTCTCGCTGGATCCCGGCTGCCCGAACGTCCTCGCTCCGGGCAAACGGACCATGCATACCCTCAACGCCTACGTCGTGACGCGAGACGGCCTGCCCGTGCTGGTAGGCGGCACCCCGGGAGGCCACGTGCAGGTGCAGAGCAACCTTCAGGTCCTGAGCAGCGTCATAGATGCAGGGCTGGATGTGCAGCGGGCCATCGAGGCTCCTCGTTGGCAGTGGCGTCGCGAGGGTGAGGGTACCGTAGTAGAGATAGAGGAGCGCGCGGGTGCGGCACTGGTGGCCGACTTGCGGGGTCGCGGACACGACGTCCGGCCCATCGGCGGCTGGGCACAAGGCAGTTCTTACCAGTTGATGCGCATCGACCCGGAGACGGGCGCCATGCATGTTGGGTCAGACCCACGGTGCGATGGTCAGGCGGTGGCATTCTAGCCGTGTCACGATTCGTGCGGCGCGTCGTCCAGTAGGGTGTATGGAGACTGAGGCCCTCAGCCGGGAGCCATAGCACCCGGCAGAAGGAGAGATAAGATGAGACGACAGAGCGTTCAACTCCTGCTGGTTGTCGGGCTCATGTGCGCGGCGGCGCCCTACACGGTGGCGCAGAGCCGCAGGGGCCAGAGCGAGGGCGGCGGCTCCGGCCGCGGCCAGGAGAACACGCGCGGTTCCGACCGGGGGCAGAAGACCGACACGGCGCCGGATCGCGGCACCAGGACCGAGGTCGTTCCGGACCGCGGCCGCAAGACCGATGTCGCCCCGGATCGTGGCCGCCAGGCCGATCCGCCCGCCGACCGCGGGCAGCGCACCGATGTCTCCCGCGACCGCACCGATCAGGGCCGCGACAACACACGCGTGGAACGTACGCCTCGTGTTGACGGCGGCCCAGGCCGCACCACGCAGGAGACCGGGTCCGGCCGTGATCGCGTCGGGCAGGATCGGACGAACCAGACCGGCGGCAACGACCGTGACGCCTACCGCGCCGCTCGTGAGCGCCGCGATGACTTCATCCGCTCCGCCACACAGGGGCGAGACCGCAGCGACCAGGGCAATCGCGACACGGGCCGCGGGAGGGACACCGGCAACGTCGGCAATGACCGCAACCGCGGCGACCAGGGCGGGCGTGACGCCAATGACGGCTCTGTTCGTGGGACGCGCACAGATGTCGGGCGTGGCCAGACCGTGGATCCCACCGGCCGCGGACGTGACCGGGGCCAAGCGGATCGGCAAGACCGGACCAACGGTCGGCTGGGCGGCCCGACGCAGGTACGAACCGACCGCAGCAATGGCGCCGGCGCAGGCCGCGACGGCTACCGCGGCAGCCGCGATACGAACATCCGTCCCAACCGGTACGTCGACCATAACCGCGGCCGGGCCGATGCAGACCGAAACCGAGCCCGTGACCTCTTCACGCGCTCATACGAGGGACGCCGGTACGATCACGGCATCAACCTGCGGCCGGCGTCGCGGACCACGATCAACTTCTTCTTCGGGTACTTCCCCGATCGCTACCACTACTACCCGCACTACTGCCCGACGTACGTCCAGTCTGACGTCTTCTTCTCGCCGTTCCACTACTACTATGGGTTCTGCCCGCCCTGGATATACCGGCGCCACGTGATCTACGGCGCTCCGAGGGTGATCTACGTGGAGAGCCCGGTCTACGTGGGCAACGAGTGCCGAGGCTGGGACGAGGAGGACGAGTACTACCTGACGCGGAACACCTGGGCCAACCTGCGAGAGGCCGACGCCGATGGGCTCCGGTACGCCGCCGACGACATTGAGGACTGCTTCCGTAACGCCGACATCAACCTGCTGGCGGGCCTGACCGATCCCGACGTGCGGATTGCCATCTACCAGCGCGGCCGGTACCAGTACTCCCTGGCCGCGGATGACTACCTGGACCTTACCCGCGACGCCATCCGAACCATCGACACGGTGGCCTTCGACCTGACCCGAGTCCGCCGGCGCGGCAACGGGGTCTACACCCTCTCCGGTATCCATGTCTACCGCGACAGGGCAGGCGATCGGCGGAAGGTCTTCGTCAGCATGGCGGTCGAGCGGGTGCAGGGACGTTGGACGCTTACCCAGGTGGACACGGCGCCTGATCGCCTCGAAAGGTAGAGCCTCAGGCCTGCCCCGTCAATCGTGCGGCCCCGGAGATGGTTTCCGGGGCCGCACTGCGCGGGATGGGCTACAGAGCCAGCCTCATCCGAACGTGCTCAATGCCGCAATCGAGGAACACGTCGCCCTCGCGGATGTAGCCCAGCCGCTCGTAGAAGCCGAACACTTGCACCTGGGCATCCAGGATGATGGAGCGCGCCCAGGGGTTTGCCACTACCTCACACGCCCGCATCAGCGCCCAGCCGACGCCGACGCCGCGGCTCCGGCGCACTACGGCCACGCGGCCGATGCGAGCCGTGCCGGCGTCCAGCCGCACCACGCGAGCCGTTCCCACCGCGCGGCCGCAGACCTCGGCCAGCAGGTGGTCGGCGTCCAGGTCGCGGAGGTCGATCTCCTCCTCCGGCGGCACGCCCTGCTCATGCACAAAGACAGCCAGCCGGATGCAGAGCGCCTGCTGAAGGTCCTTCGGCGATGAAACCAACCGGACCAAGGGCGCCGGCGGTTGACTCGACCCCGCGTGCATCGATATACTCACCATGTTCGGGCGAATAGCTCAGCTGGCAGAGCGCATCGTTTACACCGATGATGTCGGGGGTTCGAGTCCCTCTTCGCCCACATCCCCATTTGCTCCTCCCTGGGCGTTCTCGGTCAGGCCCTGAAGTGCGCGCTCCACCTCCTGCTGCGCCGTGCGTAGCCGCCGGCGACAGAACGTGACCAGTTCGACGCCCTCCTTCACCGCCGCGGTGAGAGCATCGACGCCGATCTCCCCGCCCTCCAACTGCCCGACGATCTGCTCCAGCCGGCCCAGGGCCGCCTCATAGGTCAAGGACGCCTTGTCCACTATCCACCTCCGCTTTGACTATCTTGCTGCGAACCGTGCCCCGGTAGAGCTCGGTCTCAAGAGTGGCGCCGTGCCGCAGCGTGGCCGGGTCCGTCACCGCCGCGCCCCGAAACCGCGTGATGCTGAAGCCGCGTTTGAGCACGTTGGCCGGGTCCATGATGCTCAGATTGCGCTCACAGGCCCCAAGCTGCTCGGACTCGGACTGCAGGCGTCGCTTGCCTCGTGACGCGAGTGCCTCGACCACGGGAGCCAGCCTGGCGTCCAGGACGGCGAGGCGCAGCGTCGGCGCCCGGTTCAGGCCGCGGACCGACTGGTCAAGCGCCATCGCCCCGGCTCGCAGATGCCTCGACGCATCCGATGCGAACGCCGCCGTCCCTGACGCCACGCGAGCCGACCATGCCGACATGAGCCGCGTGGGCGCCACGGCGAAGCGGCCCCACACGCCTGTCAGCTCCACGCGGTCGCCGTTCAGGTGCGCCGCAGCCAGCTTGGCCGCCAGCGTGATCGCTGCGTCAACCTCCTGCTCGAACTCGTTGATCCGTGCCACCAGCATCTGCGCCGCGTCGGTGGGGGTCTTGGCTCGGGTATGCGCGGCCAGGTCCGCCACAGACTCGTCGCGATCATGTCCGATGCCCGTGATCACCGGGACCGGGCACGCGCAGATGGCGGCTGCGACGGCGTACCCGTCAAAGCAGTTCAGGTCGATCTGTGAGCCGCCTCCGCGGATCACCACGGCGACATCGAAGGAGGCGGCACGGCGGCTCACGCGGGCCAGCGCGTCGGCGACGGACTGCTCGGCGGCGTCGCCCTGCATGGCCGCCTCAAAGAGCGTCGTGTGGAAGACGTACCCGTGCGGGTTGCCCGTCAGGTGCCTCATCAGGTCGCCGTAGCCGGCCGCTTGCCCGGAGGAGATCACCGCGACGCGTTGCGGCGCCACCGGCAGGGCCAGCGCGCCGTTGCGGCCCAGGATGCCCTCGCGGCGGAGGCGCTCGATCACCTCCTGCCGCTTGCGCGCCATTTCGCCCAGAGTGTAGGTGGCGTCGAGCTCGCTGATGATCAGCTTGAGGCCGAAGCGCTCGTGGAAGTCGACGCGCCCCCGCATAAGGACCGCCATGCCCGGCGCCAGCCGTTGGCCCGTCGCGCGCACGAAGTCGTTCACCGTTCCGGCCTCGCGAGACCAGATGACGGCGCTGAGCGATGCGACGACGGAGTCGGCCTTCTTCTCCACGAGGTTCAGGTACCAGTGGCCGCTGGTGTGCTGGCGGCACTCGGCCAACTCGGCCAGCACCCAGATGTCACCGGCATCCGACATCCACTCGGCGATCGTCGCCCGGATCAGCTTGTTCAGTTGTGAGAGCGTCATGTGGTTGGCAGTCGCCACTCTAGGCCTCCATCGCCTGCTGTGTAGCCGCCGCCCGCTGCAAGCAACGGAACAACTTCTGGCCGAGGAGTTCGATCTCCTCCAGTGTGACACTGAGGTTGGGCCTGAGCCGGATGGACGTGGGCCCGGCCTTGAGCAGGAGCAGGTCCTCCGCGGTAAGGGCGTCTTCCACCAGCGCCTGCGTGGCCGCGGCGGTCGGCATGCTGAAGCCCTGGTAGAGCCCCATGCCCCGGATATCGGCGACCATGCCGGGCACCGAAACGGCGCACGCCTGAAGCATCCGCACCATGGCGTCGCTCTTGGCTGGGACCTGGTCCAAGAGCCGCTCCTCCTGCACGATCCACCACTCCCGCACGAACCGGACCATGTCGGCCAGGCTGCCGCCCCACGTTGAGTCGAGCACCCCGTGGTCATCCATCGGATAGAGCATGTAGACCACGCCGCAGGCCATCTTCTTGGCCGTCGCGACGGCAGAGGGTGGGTATGGCAGGTCGAGTTGGTCGATGGCGAAGACCGTGCCGGTCTGCCCTCCCGCTGTCTGCACCTCATCGAACCCGAGGCCGATCCCGTAGGCATGGGCCAGGCGGCTCAGCTCCTGGAAGAAGCGTGGCTGGGCCATGCGATGGCCTCCGGCTCCTTGCAGCGGCTCCACGACAATACCCGCGATCCCGCCCGGATCGGACTTGAGCGCCGCCTCTACGGCCTCCAGCGCCTCATCGGTCCTGCGATCGTTCTCGGCGTCGGGTGCGTCGGCGTGGACGGCCGGGAAGGCGACCTGCGTGTTACCGTCGGCCAGGCCCCGGAAGTCGCGTGTGATGACCGGCGAGTGGCGCAGGTCTGTCACGTTCAGCGCGAAGACCGTGCGGCCATGGAACGCCTGGTCGAAGTAGATGAAGCGCCGGGCGTTGCCGCCGTGCTGCTGCACATGGAGGTTGATCATGTACTTCAGCATGTTCTCCACGGCCTCGGCGCCGGAGTTCACGACGTAGACCTCCAGGCGGTCGTTGCGCATGCAGCGGGGCGCCAGGGAGTGGATGAGGCGGTAGTAGTCCAGGCACTCGGGCGTGAGGAAGTCAGGATTGGCGATCTTGTTGTTGGCGGCGACTGCCAGCCGGTGGAGGTAGTCGGGCGCGTAGAGGGCCGGGTGGTTGTGGCCGATCAGCTTGGCGCCGTAGTAGCCCGCCCAGTCGAAGAGGTGGCGGCCATCTTGCGTGGCCAGCCACATG
Organism: uncultured Chthonomonas sp.; assembly: GCA_903885605.1. Classification (GTDB taxonomy): domain Bacteria; phylum Armatimonadota; class Chthonomonadetes; order Chthonomonadales; family CAJBBX01; genus CAJBBX01. The sequence goes on from CAISJD010000162.1 coordinate 20,105, forward strand.
CCGGAGGAGCGCTCCAGGTCGAGTACGAACGGGTAAGGGTCGGCCACCACGTACCTGCCGAGTTCCTCAAGCATCCGCCGGCTATCCACAGCGCGCCTCCACTCAGTGCCGGCTCCGCAACGGCTCCGGTTCAGCCTTAGGGTACCAGACCGGGGATGCGTCCGCCACAGGCATTGTGAAGGGCAATCGGGGGATGCATTGCCCGGCCGGACATGGTATAATCCACTGTCAGCGCGCGCTCGTAGCTCAGCGGATAGAGCGACAGGTTGCGGACCTGTAGGCCGGGGGTTCGAGTCCCTCCGGGCGCACCAACCTTGATCCGTCTTCCCGGACGGATGCAAGCCCTCGTAGCTCAGTGGATAGAGCTGGGGCGTCCTAAGCCTTGAGTCGGGGGTTCGACTCCCTCCGAGGGCGTATTCACCACATGGCGAGCAGCGCGGCGCTGCCGCCATGTCTGTGTCGCGGAGGGGTCGCATAGTGGTCTAGTGCGCCCGCCTCGAAAGCGGGTAGGCCGCAAGGTCTCGCGGGTTCGAATCCCGCCCCCTCCGCTCCCCCATTACCGCTGCAGTCCTGCCTGCACGATTTCGTCACCTCACCCCCTCTTGCCGAAACCGTTCTGCGCGCCTGTGCGTAGGACAACTTGATTCTGGTACACTCAAGTCACGCTATACGGCGAGGCTAATACGGCGGCGACCGGAACCTGCGGGCTGTGCTGATGACGGCCACGGGATCCACAACCAATCGTCGCGCCCGGGAGGAGCATCGAGATGCCAAAGACCGTCGGTATCGACCTCGGCACCACTAACTCTGTTGTCGCGGTCCTGGAAGGTGGCGAGCCCACCGTCATCGCGAATGCTGAAGGCAGCCGGCTGACCCCGTCGGTCGTCGGGTTCTCCAAGTCCGGCGAGCGGCTCGTGGGAGCAGGCGCCAAGCGGCAGGCCATCGTCAATCCGGACCGCACCATCATCTCCATCAAGCGGAAGATGGGCGCCAGCGACACCGTCCGCATTGATGACAAGAGCTACACGCCCGAGCAGATCTCCGCCATGGTGCTGCAGAAGCTGAAGTCGGATGCGGAGGCCTACCTGGGCGAGACCGTCGATTCGGCGGTGATCACCGTGCCGGCCTACTTCAATGACGCCCAGCGCACTGCCACGAAGACCGCGGGCGAGATCGCAGGGCTGAAGGTCCTTCGCATCATCAACGAGCCCACTGCGGCGGCGCTGGCTTACGGCCTCGACAAGAAGAAGAA
>CAISJD010000163.1 GCA_903885605.1 uncultured Chthonomonas sp.
CCTCGACAAGAAGAAGAACGAAACCATCCTGGTCTTCGACCTGGGCGGCGGCACGTTTGACGTCTCGGTGCTCGAAGTGGGAGAAGGCCTCTTCGAGGTGAAGTCCACCGCAGGCGACACCCGCCTGGGCGGCGATGACTGGGACGCGCGGCTCGTCGACTACATGGCCGCCGAGTTCAAGAAGGAGCACGGCCTCGACCTGAGCAAGGACCGCCAGGCCATGCAGCGCCTGCGTGAGGCGGCCGAAAAGGCAAAGATCGAGCTGTCCAACGTAGTCCAGGCCAACGTGAACCTACCGTTCATCAGCGCCTCGCCTGACGGACCCGTGCACCTCGATATGAACATCACCAGGGCCAAATTCGAGGAGCTGACGCGCGACCTCCTTACCCGTTGCGAGGTGCCCTTCAAGCGCGCCCTCTCGGACGCCAAGGTGACTCCGAGCCAGTTGGACGAGATCGTGCTAGTGGGCGGCTCCACCCGGATGCCCATGGTCCAGGAGCTCGTCAAGCGGCTGGGCGGCGGCAAGGAGCCTAACAAAAGCGTCAATCCGGACGAGGTCGTGGCCGTCGGCGCCACCGTCCAGGCGGGCGTCCTCGCCGGTGAGGTGAAGGACGTCGTCTTGCTTGACGTCACTCCCCTCTCGCTGGGGATCGAGACGCTCGGCGGCGTCTTCACGCGGTTGATCGACCGGAACACCACCATCCCGGTGCGCAAGTCTGAGACCTTCTCCACTGCGGACGACGGCCAGACCACCGTGCATGTGAAGGTGTTCCAGGGTGAGCGCGAGATCGCGTCGCACAACACGCCCTTGGGCGACTTCGTTCTCACCGGCCTTCCGCCGGCTCCCCGAGGCGTGCCCCAGATCGAGGTGACCTTCGACATTGACGCCAACGGCATCGTGAATGTCAGCGCCCTGGACAAGGCCACCAAGAAGCAGCAGTCGATCACCATCACCGGTTCCAGCAAGCTCGACGACCGCGATATCGAGCGGATGGTCCAGGAGGCGGCCGCGCACGCCGAAGAGGACAAGCAGGCGCGCGAGACCGCCGAGAAGACCAACAAAGCCGACCAACTGGCCTACCAGACCGAGCGCCTCCTGAAGGACCTGGGCGATAAGGTGCCCGGCGACGACAAGCTGCGGATCGAGACAATCATCGAGAACCTGCGGGCCGCTATCAAGGAGAACAACCTCTCCGAGATCGAGCGGCTCTCTGAGGAGCTTCAGCAGGCCAGCTACGCGATCAGCGAGAAGGCCTACAAGGAGACCGCAGGATCGGCCGGTTCCGAGGGTTCCCCTGCCGATGCGGGCTCCGCCCCACCGCCGTCCGATGACGTGATCGACGCCGAGTTCAAGCAGTAGTCCTGCCTCGCGTCCGGGAGCCAAGGCATACGGCTCCCGGACGCAGGCATTGCCCCAGATAAGCGCGGCAACGGTCTCATCCGTGCCGGGATGGGAGGCACCCCATGAACTCGCCTCAGTACAAGGACTACTACGCGATCCTCGGGGTAAGCCGCCAGGCCGACGAGAAAGAGATCAAGGCGGCGTACCGCAAGCTCGCCCGCAAGTACCATCCCGACGTGAACCCCGGCGACAAGGCGGCAGAAGAGCGCTTCAAGGAGATCAGCGAGGCGTACGACGTCCTTGGCGACGCCCACAAGCGGTCCCAGTACCAGAGCTTCGGCGAGCAGTGGAAGCGCGCAAGCCAGTCTGGAGTGCGGTACCCACAGGGAGCCGGACCCATGCCTGGCGGGTTCGACCTCGGCTCAGGGCTGTCCGACCTCTTTGAGACCCTCTTCGGCGGCGGAGGCAACGCGCGAGCCGACCGCGCGTCGGGCAAGGGCGAGGACGTTGAGTACGCCATCGAGGTGACACTGGAGGATGCCCTGAAGGGCGTCGCCAAGGAGACCACGCTGGTCTTGGAGGATGCCTGCTCGGGCTGCGGGGGTGCAGGGGCGCCGCGTCGCGGACGCGGGCCTATCGACATCGGGGGCATCTGCACCCGATGCCATGGCACCGGCCGCGTGACCCGAACCCAGCGCATCAACGTCAAAGTGCCCGCCGGGATCGAAGAGGGGCGCCGCCTGAAGCTGGCCAGTCAGGGGGCCGCGGGACCAGACGGCGTACGCGGCGACCTGTACCTCGTCGTCAAGGTTCGCGACCACGCTACCTACGAGCGGAGCGGGAAGGACCTGACGACGAGCGTCGATGTTCCCTACACGCTTGCTGCGTTGGGCGGCGAGCTGGCTGTGGCCACGCTGCAGGGCTCGCGCACCCTCACGGTACCGGCCGGCGTGCAGAGCGGGCAGCGCATTCGCGTCTCCGGTCAGGGCATGCCCGGACAGGACGGCCGCAACGGCGATCTCTACGTCCGCGTGAAGGTCACCGTGCCGAAAGACCCTTCGCCGCGTGAGCGCGAGCTGCTGAGGCAACTGGCAGCGCTCCGCGGAGATGTCGTAAGGGACTGAAGGCGATGTGCCAGAGGTTTGTAATGTGATGCTAAGGGACCAGGACGAACCGGTCTATATGATCAGCATAGCGGCGCAGCTCACGGGACTGCACCCGCAGACCGTGCGCCTCTACGAGCGGATCGGGCTGGTGCAACCGCGCCGGATCAGCAACAAGAACCGGCTCTACTCGGATTCGGACATTCTTCGGCTACAGCAGATCCGCCGGTTCACGCAGGAGATGGGCGTGAACCTGGCCGGTGTGGAGATCATCCTCGAGCTCCTCAAGCGGATCGAGAAGCTCCAGGACGACCTTGAGGAGATGCGCGCCGGGCAAGCGCCGCCTTAGCCGGCTCGGCCCCGACGGGCTTCATAGGGGGCGGGGTGCGGGCCTTGACGGGTCCCGCAAGCCGCCCCCGTTGCGCGTGTGCGCTTAGTGCCGGAAGTGCCGACGGCCGGTGTAGACCATGGCGATCCCGGATGCGTTGCAGAGCTCGATGGTCTCCTGGTCGCGCTTGGAGCCACCGGGCTGGATGATGGCCCTGATGCCGGCATCGGCCGCGGCCTGTGGGCCGTCGTTGAACGGGAAGAAGGCGTCCGAAGCCATGACGGCGCCCTGGGCCAACGCTCCCGCCTGTCCCACCGCCAGCCGAACGGACTGCACACGGTTCATCTGCCCGGCGCCTACACCCACCAGCCGGAGCTCGCGCGAGAAGACAATCGCGTTGGACTTCACGTGCCGGACGATGCGCCATGCGAAGAGCAACTCGGCGACCTCTTCATCCGTGGGCTGCCTCTCCGTCACGCAGGTCAGGTCGTCTGCGCCGAGGGCCACGATGTCGCGGTCCTGCACCAGAAGGCCCCCCACGACGGACCGCATATCCACGCCGGACGCCTTGCCGCGCCAGCCCTCAAGGCTACCGAGCTCAAGGATTCGCACGTTGGCGCTCCACGCCTTGGCCCCGGTCAGGATTCTGTACGCCTCGGGTTCGTAGCTCGGAGCAGCGATCACCTCGAAGAAACTGTTCTTCTCGGTTATTACACTTGCCGTTTCGGCGTCCATGGGCCGGTTGACGGCCAGGATGCCGCCGAAAGCCGAGACCGGATCGGCCTCGCGCGCCAGGCGGAACGCCTCGGACAGCGTCGGCCGCATGGCCACGCCGCAGGGGTTCATGTGCTTGACGATGACAGCCGCAGGCGCCTCGTCGAACTCCTTCACGGCCTCAATGGCCGCGTTGGCGTCGGCCAGGTTGTTGAACGAAAGCTCCTTGCCGTGCAGCACCTGCGCCTGCGAGACGCAGGGCTCGGTGATGCCGTGCATCACGTAGAAGGCGGCCGACTGGTGCGGGTTCTCGCCGTAGCGGCAGATACGGTCCAGGTTGGCCGAGACGGCGAGCTCTTCGGGATACTTCGTCCCCGAATCCAGGCGGGCGCCGAGGTATTGGGAGACCATGGCGTCATAGGCGCCGGTATGGCGGAACGCCTTGACGGCCAGGCGGCGCCGGAGTTCAAGTCCGGTGCACCCTTCATTGCCGTCCATCTCCTCAAGCACGGAGGCGTAGTCGGCAGGATCCACCACGACCGTCACATCGGCGTGGTTCTTGGCCGCGCTGCGCACCATGGCGGGGCCGCCGATGTCGATGTTCTCTACGGCGTCGTCTAGCGTGCAGTCGGGGCGTGCGGTGGTCGCCGCGAAGGGGTAGAGGTTCACACAGACGAGGCCGATGCCGAGGATCCCGGCCTCGGCGATGGCCGCCATGTGCTCGGGCAGGTCCCGCCGAGCCAGGATGCCGCCGTGTACGGCCGGGTGCAGCGTCTTGACGCGGCCGTCGAGCATCTCCGGGAAGCCGGTGACGGCGCTGACATCGGTGACCTCCAGGCCGGCAGCGCGAAGCGCCCTGGCGGTGCCGCCAGTGGAGAGGATCGCTACGCCGCGAGCCGCCAACGCGGCGGCGAACTCGGGCAGCCCCGCCTTGTCGGAAACGCTGATCAGCGCCCTCGTGATCTTGGTGTCCATCATATGCTCCTTCTCCGACGGCCTGCCACAGACGAACAAGCGCCCGGGCAGCCGCAGTGTACGGTCGCCCAGGCGCTCGGCATATCAAAGCGGGCGCTTCCCCGGGGTCGTCCCCGCAACGCGCCAGTCACGCCCGCCGTTCGTTGTCGGTTCGATTATGGGCAGAAGCGGCCTCGTGCGTCAAGACCGGTCCGGTGAGGCCGGCGCTACTTCAGAGGCTCCGTCTGCGCGATGAGCGGCGTGATCGCCGCATCCAAAGCGGCCTCGCCGACGCCGATATCGACCTTGTCGAAGAGGTACCAGCGCTCGACGTACTCAGCCGTGGCCCCAGGCGCCAGCTTGGTCAGCGGGCCGGTGGACTCCACCTCCATGAAGGAGCCCTTGGTGAAGGTCTCGCAGTTACAGCCCGAGTCAGGGTATGACGCCCCCTCCTGGAAACCGAACCGCTTCACGAAGAGGCGCCCGGCGTTGGCGTAGGCGGCCCATCCCTGCTTATTGGCGATGCCGATCTTCTGGGCCACATTGGCCTTGTCATCGGTCCTCAGGCAGAGGTACTTCTTGCCGACCGTCCAGCGGGCGTCCGTCAGGTCGGTGTAGTGCCAGAGCACCATGGGCCGTGCGGGCAGGACGTAGTCGTCATGCGACTTGTAGGGCTCCTGCGGCAGGATCGTGACGCCGCCGCCGGCTACGATGGTGAGCGCCCACGGAGCCAGCTCCACATCCCAGACGCCCGTGTTAGTCAGGCGATGCGTCACCGTGACCAGGGTGCCGGTGGAAGCCAGCTCTACCTGCATCTCCTTCCGTATCCCCGTGCCGGGCTCGACCTTCTGGGTCAGCTTGATGCCCGTAGCGCCTACCGGAACGAAGGCGACGGGATCATTGTCCGGAGAGTAGCTGCGAGGCTTCACCTCGGGGGCATGCCAGAGGCGATGCCCGCCCAGCGGCTTCCAGTCGCCCCACTCTGTGGTCACAGCATCGGTCGGGATCTCGGCGAAGTTGTTCGGTCCACCAGCCAGCGCGTAGCGTATCACGCGGGGCCCCACGTTTGTGGTGACGACCACTTCGGCGGTCCCATTGCTGAGCCGGTAGCAGTCCGGTAAGTTTAGATAGTTTACTTTCTCCAAGGTCACATCCCCTCCGGCTCCAAGAGCCATCACGCCCAGCCCGACAAGCCCGACCAACCTTCCCGACATCCGGCTCAGGTCCATCGAATTCACCCTCCTGGCTCCATGGTGCGCTCGGGCTCTATCCGTACACGTCCGCCGGACAGGGCCAGCCGCCCGGCTGCAAAGAGGGCCACGGCGTGCGCATAGGCGGCGTGTTCCTGCAGAAGGACCCTGGCGGCCAGCGTCTCGGGGGTGTCGTCCTCCTCCACCGGGACGGTCCGCTGCAGGACGATGGGGCCGTGGTCGTAGACCTCATCCACCATGTGGACCGTGCAGCCGCTCACCTTCATCCCAGACTCCAGCACCGCACGGTGGACATGCTCCCCGAACATGCCCTTCCCGCCGAAGAGCGGCAGCAGCCCAGGGTGCACATTCAGGATGCGGCCGCGATAGGCCCGGACGACCTCCTCCGGCAGGAGGCGCATGTATCCCGCCAGGCAGATGAGGCCGATGGACTGCACCCCCAGCGCCTCGAGGAGCTGCGCGGCGTAGGCGACGCCATCGCCATGGGGCCGGACCACCAGCGTGGCGATGCCCTGCTCGCGCGCTCGGGCCATGGCCGGGGCTTCCTCGCGCACTCCAAGGACGAGCGAGACCGTGGCGTCCGCCGTACCGTTGCGGCAGGCATCGATGATGGCCTGCATATTGCTGCCGCGCCCGTGACCGGAGACCATGACGGCGATGCGCACGCTGCCCTCCTGCGGTGAACCCTCCACTTGCCTGCCCCGTTTCCCAGGCGCTACGCGTGACTACGCCTGCCCGATCCGGCCGGATCGCTCTCGCCATTATAGGCCTCTGCAACGGCTCAGTCAAGCGTCCCTACGACGGGTTTCGGCGCCGCAAGGCCGCCAGGACGCCTCCGCGCCTATATATGTGTCGCGCGGGCACGCGATTCTCGATGATCGCGCGCGAATCGGTGCAACAAACGGCCCGCCGGATTGTCACATGCACTGTTCGAGACCATCCACCATCCAGTTCGGAGGATCTAGCGATGACGACCAACACCAAGCAAGACGACCGACAGGCTGGAACGATCTCCCAGGAGGCAAGAATGGACTGTGACAGAGTGTGGGATCTGCTCTCCGTCTACGCAGACGGCGAGGCTGATGCCAACGAGACGGCGATCGTCGAAGAGCACATCGCCTGCTGCACCACCTGCGCCCGCGACCTCGAGTTCATGCAGGGCACTTCCGCCGCCGTGCAGGCTGAGACGCAGGTCGCTCCCCCGGCTGCCATGCGGCAGGCCATCCTCAACGCGACGATCTACAAGCCGACCATGCAGGAGCGCTTCGCTTCCGCGATCCGCCGCTCCTTCTCCCAGTCGCCCGTTCGGTACGGCGCACTGGCCACCGCCGGCGCCGCGGCTGCCCTGACGCTCACCGCGATCCGCCCCGGCCTCACCCCCGGCATGGTCCCGGTTACCGGCGTTGCGCAGACGCAGGTTGCCGCTGACACGGAGCCCGGCGTGCTCGAAGGCCTGGGCCTTGACGACCTGATGCCGAACACGATGCCCGGCATGGCCTCCCGCCAGTCCGGAACCGGCGCCGCTGTTCGCACCCGCCGCGCCTCGGTGGCAACCGCCGGACGGGACGGATCGGCGCTTGCAGTCCGCGCCGCCGCCCTTCGCAACGGCCACGCGATGCCGAGCGTGAGCATCCCCGCGGGCACCAGCCTTGATGACGTCGCCGTCGATGATGGCGCAGCCGGACAGGACGAGATGGCCGCGGTCGCCTCGCCGAGCATGACCGCCGAGCCCTCCCTCGAGCCCGCCGTAGCCCCGGTGAGCGTTCCGACGGTGACCGCCGCCATGGCGCCGCGCATCGTCCTGGCCGCATCCACCGGCGCGGTGAACGCAGGCCAGATCGCCACGCTGGCCGACATGAGGAAGAGCCTGAACCGCAAGCCCAACGGTCTGAGCGCCGCCGATCTCCGGCAGGAAGCCCGCGACGGTCAGGTTCGGATCGACCTGATCAAGGGGAGCTTCTAGTTAGCTGCCTCAGGCTTAGCACGTTGAGCCATTCGACCTCGGACGGAGGTTAGACAATGACCAAGAGCATCATCAACAACGCAAACAGGATCCTGGCAGCAGCCCTGGTCCTTGGAGCCATTCAGACTGCGAGCGCCCAGAGCGCGCCGCGGTTGTTTGACTTTAAGGCAGAGCTCGCCCGGACGTCTCTGGGCCTCAGCCAGAGCCTGTCTTACATCGACGCCACCGGCAAGCCCAAGGGCCAGACCCGGCTGTTCGTCGAAGCGTTGCGCGGCAACGGAACTCGCGCGGGCTACATGCTGTCTCACGGCGGCGTGGTACCCGGCACCCTGCGAGTCTCTGTGGGTGCGCGGTCCCTCAAGGCGGAGACCGACTACACGGTCGACTTCGCTGGTGGTGGCCTGATGTTCGTAGAGCCCGTCCGTCCCTACGACAGCATCAGCGTCTCGTACCAGTACGTCGACGGTTACGACGCCTCCCGCAACGTCACCGGCACCCCCGGCATCGGCCTGAAGCTTCGCGGCTCAGCGCTGAACCTCGGCTATGCCGTCTCGTCGCTCAACGGCGTTAGCTACACCACGTACGGCCTGGCTCACAACAGCAAGGTCGGCACCGGTTCCACGCTCTCCGGACTGCTCTACTTCAGCTCCGGCGCAGCCAGCAACAGCAACACCATCGGCCGCACCAACCAGAACGGCGCCATTCAGCGCTCCAGCAACGCCAAGCCCGCCAATGATCGCTTGCTCGTTCAGAACTTCCAGGGCAAGTCCGGCAAGGCTACGTTCAACGCTTCGTACCAGGACGTCGGCACCCAGTTCGCAGGCTTCAGCGCCATGCGCAACAACCTGACGTCGAACCCCGTAGAGGCACAGCAGCTCGCAGCGCTCGAGAAGGAGCGCGGCATCAAGCGCATGAGCTTCGGCGGCGGCCTGGCCACGAGCAAGACCTCGAACCTTGGGCTCAACTGGGACAACATCGGCGACGGCACCGGCAGTATCGTTAAGCAGGGGCTGAACTACACCGCGGGCGCTCTGAAGATGCAGTATCAGGGCCAGACCGTGGGCACCAGCTTCCAGCGCTTCGGCAACCTCCGCGACGGAGAGGCCGCCCAGTGGGCGCGCGAGCGCGGCGTCAGCCGCTCCAACATCTCGCTGGCCTACGCCCCCACCAAGGGAGGCGCCCTGAGCCTGTCGCAAAACAAGATCGGTGATCGGACCGGCGGCCTGACCGGCCTCGGGTTCAACTTCGCCGGCAAGAACCAGAGCCTCAGCTACAACTCAAGCAAGGCCGACCAGACCTTCTCGCGCCTCAACGACCTGAGCGACGCCGACAAGACGGCCATCGCCCTGGGTATCCGCCAGCAGTTCAACGCGGCAGCGACGGCAGGCGAAGTTACCGCGAAGGACAAAGAGCAGGTAGCCCGCGAGGCCGGCCTATCACGGACCCGTTGGACCTACGGTTCCGCGCTGGGTAAGGGCTCGACCCTCGGCTTCAACCAGTTCTCAGTCAGCGACGGTAGCGGCAGCGTTCAGCGCACGACCCTGAGCCTCGCCGGGAAGGGCTTCTCCCTCAACTACCTGGATCAGAACATCTCGCAGAGCTTCAGCAAGCTGGGCTCCCTGAACGACTTCGAGCGCAGCCAGTACAACAACGAGCTCGGCATGCGGCGCACCGCATTGGGGATGAATCTGACTCTGAGTCGCTCCTCGACCCTCAGCTACAACCAGTCCACGGCTTCGGATTCGGCCGGCTCCATGTCCCGTCAGTCCCTCGCCTACGCCGCCAAGGGCTTTGACGCTCGCGTCAACCTGGGCACGACGGCTTCTTCTTACGCGCGTGCACGCGATATGGCGTATTTGAACGACGCCGAGCGCGCCGGCATCGAGGGCGAGCGGGGCTTCCGCCGCATGGACTTCGCGGCCAACCTGACCTCGATCCGCAACCTGACCCTGAGCACCACGGTCTACAACGCCGTGAACTCCGAGCTTTCGCTGACCCGGAACAACTACCGCCACGCCGCCGGCTGGACCCCGAACAAGGCCACCCGGATCAACTACCTGAGCGACGGTAACTCCTCGACCAGGTCGGGCATCGTGGCTAACGGCATCGCCCACCAGCTGGTCAGCATTGATCAGCAGCTGAAGCGCGGCATGAAGTGGAACGCCTTCCGTGATGAGGTGACCACCACCGCCAACGGCGCGGTCGCCGGCCGCACGACCACCAACTTCCTGCACTTCGAGACCGACCGCAGCAAGGCCAACAACCTGCTCGCCGAGACCAAGCGCATCGGCTTCAGCGACGGCCGCTTCGAGAACACGACCGTCGTCGACATGAACTGGCAGGCGTCCAAGGCCATGGGCTTCCACATGAACCGCACCGCGGTTGATCGTGGCCGCGAGGCCTCGGCTGCCACCAGCATGCTGGACTGGAAGTGGCAGGCGAGCAAGACCCTGAGCCTGACGGGCCAGATGGGCGCCACGCAGACCAACACGGGTACGGGCACCACCTTCCGCGGCCTGACCCTCGCCACGCCGGTCTCCGGCATGTTCAGCCTGGCCGGCTCCTACTCCGAGGCTGTCGTCCAGGGCAAGAACAACCGTTCAGTGGCAGGTCTCTCCATCTCGTCTCTCAAGCCCATGAACATCCTGGGCCTCCGCAACGCGTCGGTCACGCTCGGCTACGCCGGTGTGCACGACCAGCAGAAGCAGCAGACCGAGAACGTCAGCGCCAAGGTGCAGGGCCTGCTCGGCAAGAACACCGTGGCCCTCGAGTATGGCGGCGCACTGGATGCAAAGGGCAACTCCGGCGTCTCCCGCGGCTTCAGCTTCGTCAGCGACCGCAACGAGAAGCTCCCCGTTCACTTCAGCGTCGCCTACAAGGCCCGCAACGTGAACCGCGGCAACGTCCAGCTCGTTCGTAACTACAACCTGGCTCTGCGCCTGTCGAAGACCTCCAGCCTGACCTATGCCTACAACTCGCTGCCCGAGGACGGCGCGCTGAACATGCAGCAGCTGAAGAGCTCCGGCTTCACGTTCAAGCATGCGCTGAACGCCGCCACTGCCCTGTCGCTCGACTACACCACCAGCGAGAACCTCGCCAATCGGCAGGCCACCCGCAAGCTCGGCGCCTCACTGATCGGCAAGCTCGACAAGGTGGCTTCGTTCCAGGCCGGCTACAGCGTCAACGTCAGCAACATCAACGGCCAGAATGTGAACGCCCACGCCGTCAGCCTGGGCTTCGACCGCCGCATCGATGCCGACCACTCCGTGGCCTTCAACACCGTCTACACGATGAACATGGCCGGCCGCACCACCGATGTCCAGGCCAACGTTGAGTTCAAGACCCGCTTCTAATCAGACCCCTACTCCGCCTCTAGCCCATTATCTAGCAAACGTAGCCTCTAGACCGAAGCAAGCAGTTCCTCGCAGGACCCGTCGGACCCCGACCAGCCTGACGCGCCGTACCCTCCCGAGCCGAACCCGCTGAACCCCCCACCCAAGCCACCAGAGACGCCCCCAATGCGCCTGTCCCGTTACCCGGATTGCGTTGCCGCCCTCACGGTATACTGAAGCGCCGGCCGTCGTTTGATCGATCCGGGCATGGCCGCATACTATATGTATAGGGTGGAGGACTACCGTGGCGTTCGATTACGTCGCCGCCGGTCGCCGCGTGATGTTGCAGGAAGCCGCGGCCATCACCAACATGGCGGAGGCGCTGGGGCCCAGCTTTGTGCGGGCCGCCGACCTTCTGCTTGCATGCAAGGGCCGGGCCGTGACCACCGGCATCGGCAAGGCCGGCGCCGTTGCGCGCAAGGCGGCCGCGACCCTCGCCTCCACCGGCACCCCGGCGCTCTACCTGCATCCCGCCGAGGGCGTCCACGGCGATCTCGGGGCAGTGACGCCCGATGATGTGGTGCTGGCCCTCTCCTACAGCGGCGAGAGCGACGAGGTCTCGCGGATCCTGCCAACCCTTCGGCGCATCGGTGCGCCCATCATCGCCGTGACGGGTAGCAATGCGTCCACTCTAGGAGCCGCCGCTTTCCTGGTGCTTGACGTCTCCGTGGAGCGCGAGGCGTGCCCGCTGGGCCTGGCGCCCACGACGTCGGCGGTGGCGATGCTCTCCATGTGCGATGCGCTGGCCATGGCGGTCATGGAGGCCAGGGGCTTCACGCGCGAGGATTTCGCCCTCTACCATCCTGCCGGTGCCCTGGGCCGCCGGCTCACGCTTCGCGTGGCGGATGTCATGCGCTCGGGCGAGCAGATGGCGGTGACCTCCCAGAACGTGCTGCTCCGCGACGCGCTCTTCGCCATCACCCGGGCCCACGCCGGCGCGGCCTTCCTCACCGATGAAGCGGGCAAGCTCACCGGCCTCCTGACTGACGGTGATGTGCGGCGCGTGATTCTGGCCGATCGTGACGCGCTGGATCTGCCCGCATATACAGTAATGAATCGCTCGCCGCTCACCATCGCCGGTAACATCCTGGCCGCCGATGCCCTCTCGATCCTTCAGGAGAGCCCCAAGCGCCCCGGCGAGGCGCCTGTCATTGACGCCGAGGGACGGCCCGTGGGCCTTCTCATGATCAAGGACCTGTTGCGCAGTGGAATCGTCTAGGTGCTACACCTTGCCCGAGCCCTTGGTCGCACGGGCCGCCTGCATCCGGCTAATCGCCATGGACGTCGACGGCGTCCTGACCGACGGGCGCATCATCCACGTCGGCGACGACGAGGCCCGGTGCTTCCACGCGCATGATGGGATGGGTCTGCGCCTGGCGGCGGCGGCCGGCTTGCGTATCGCCTGGATCACCGGGCGTCAGTCACGCTCGGTTCAGCGACGCGCCGCGGACCTGGGCGTGGATGACCTTGTGGAGAACTGCGCGGTAAAGTCGGTTGCGCTTCGGCGCCTGTGCGACGCGCATGGATGCCGGCCAGGCGAGGCCGCCTTTATCGGCGATGATGTCAATGACGTACCCGCCCTCCGCATCGCGGGCATCAGTTTCGCCCCAGCCGACGCGGTGCCGTGGGTGCGCCTGTCGGTGGACCACGTCACGCCTGCCGCCGGCGGGTTCGGAGCTGTACGCCAGGTCTGCGAGGGCCTCGTGGCTGCCCAATGCGGCATGGAGGCGGCTGTAGAGGCCTACCTTCGGGTAGGCGCCGGTAACTGAGGGCCATCACAACGGGCATGGGGGAAATGACCGACGATCCACACCCGCCGCTGATCGCCATCGGAGGGCCCACGGGCGTGGGCAAGACCTCCGTCGCGATCTGCCTGGCCGAGGCCGTCGGCGGCGAGATCATCAGCGCGGACTCCATGGCCGTCTACCGGGGCATGGATATCGGCACGGCCAAGCCCACCCCGGAGGAGCGGCGCCGGGTCCCATGCCATCTCATCGATGTGGCTGATCCGAACGAGAGCTTCAGCGCCGCGCTCTTCCAGAAGATGGCGGCTGAGGCGATCGTCCAGATCCGTGCCCGCGGGAGACGACCGATCCTGGTGGGCGGCACAGGCTTCTACCTCCGCGCCCTGCTTGCGGACCTCGACCTCAGCCTGGCGCCTGCGGCGGACGGCATCCGGAACCGCTGGGTCGAGTACGGGCGTATATACGGGAGCGCTGCACTGCACCTCAGGCTTGCAGCGGTCGATTCTGTTGCCGCCCAGCGCCTGCATCCCAACGATACGGTCCGCGTGATCCGTGCGCTGGAGGTCTTTGAGATTGCCGGCAAGCCGATGAGCCAGGTGCATGCCGAAGCGGCGCAAGGGCGCAGGCCCTATGCCGCTGAGCGCCACCTGCTGACGATGCCACTTCCCGCGTTGGACGAGCGCATCAATGCGCGGGTCGAGGCCATGCTGGCGGCCGGGTGGCTGGACGAGGTTCGAAGCCTACGTGAGCGCGGTTACGCGGCGTCGTGCCCGGGCATGCGCGCCCTGGGCTACAATGACCTCTGCCGCGTCGTGGACGGGCAGTGCGACGAACGCGAGGCTGCGGAGACGATCAAGCGGGCCACGCGACGGTTCGCTCGGAGGCAGTTGACCTGGTTCCGGGGCGACAAAGGTTGGGAGTGGCAGGATATCAGCGATACGCCGCCGAACCAAGTAGCTCTGGCGGTCGCCATGCGTATGGTTTGCAACTATCCGGCGCGTGCCGCATTTTAGGTGCCGCGCCTACCGAGGAGAGATCACACGATGCCCAAGTCACAGTTGAACCTGCAGGACGTATTTCTTAATCAGGTCAGAAAAGAAAACATCGGCGTAACCATATTCCTGGTGAACAGCGTTCAGCTCCGTGGCCATGTCCGCGGCTTCGACCCGTTCACCGTCCTGCTTGAGATCCCTGGCCGACCCACGCAGCTGGTCTACAAGCACGCCATCACCTCCATCGTTCCGTCTCGGCCCGTCTCCGGCTTCTACGGCGAGGGGCACCGTGGCGCCCAGCCCGTTGCTGCGCCTCGTCCCGTCGAGGAGCCCGTTGCGCCGCCTGCCGAGCCGGTGGACGACGAAGAGTAGCATTGGAGTGAGCCTTTGAAGTTCACGAAGATGCAGGGGATCGGCAACGACTTCGTCGTCATCAACTGCCTTGAGCATCCGCTAGCTGAGGCCCAGTTGCCGGGCCTCAGCCGGTACATGAACGACCGCAAGTTCGGCGTCGGCGGCGACGGACTGCTCCTAGTCTATCCGTCCAAGATGGCCGACTACCGTATGCGCATGCTGAACCCGGATGGGTCCGAGGCCGAGATGTGCGGGAATGGCATCCGATGCTTTGGAAAGTACCTGTTTGACCGGCGCATGGTGCCCGAGCCGCAGTTCAGGGTGGAGACGCTGGCCGGCGTCAAGCACTTGCGCGTGACGTCGCGCGGAGGCAAGGCGGAGACGGTCCGAGTGGACATGGGGCAGCCGCGGTTGCGGCGGTCTGAGATACCCATGCGCGGAGACGACACGCCGACCGTGGTCGCCGACGCGGTGAAGATCGATGGGCGGAAGTTCGAACTCACTGCCGTTTCCATGGGCAATCCGCATGCGGTTGTCTTCATCGATGATGTGGCCGCATTCGATGTGGCTCGCTTCGGGCCGCAGATCGAAACGCACCGGCTCTTCCCGCAGCGGACCAACGTTCAGTTTGCACAGGTCACGTCGTCCAGCGAGATGACCGTGCGAACCTGGGAGCGGGGCGCCGGCATCACCCTGGCATGCGGCACCGGCGCCTGCGCGGCGGCAGTAGCCGGGTCGCTCACAGAGCGCACCGGCAAGCGCGTGAATGTCCACCTGCCCGGAGGTAGCCTGACCATCGAGTGGTTAGGCGACAATCGGGTGGTGATGACCGGCCCCGCGGCCGATGTTTTTGAGGGGTCGCTCGACGTGCCTGCGGTGCTGCCGGACGGGGTTGCCTGACCATGCGGTTCGCCATTTGCAACGAGACGTTCCAGGGATGGGGCTGGGGCGAAACCTGCGCCAAGGTGGCGGAACTGGGCTACGACGCCGTCGAGGTGGCGCCGTTCACTCTGGCGCCCGACGTGCGAACGCTGGACGCGGCGCAACGCGCCGCCCTTCGAAGGGCCGCCGAAGCCAATGGCCTCGCGGTCACGGGCCTCCATTGGTTGCTCGTGTCGCCGGAAGGGCTCTCCCTCACCTGCGACGACGCGAAGGTCCGGGCCGCCACCAGCGCATACCTGGTAGCGCTGGTTGACTTCTGTGCCGACCTTGGCGGCACGGTCATGGTGCTCGGCTCGCCCAAGCAGAGAAGGGTCGCGCCAGGCAGCAATCGTGACGAAGCGCTGAGGCGGCTCAGCGATGCGCTGACCCCGGCGTTGGACCGAGCCGGGCAGGCCGGCGTCGTTATCTGTTTGGAGCCGTTGCCCGAGCCAGAGGCGGACCTCATCCTTACGCTGGACGAAGCGGCAGCCCAGATCGATGCGATGGCACACCCGGCGCTACAGACGATCTTCGACGTGAAGAGCGCGTCTGCCGAGTCGGCGCAGCCGTGGGATCTCGCACGTCGCCACGGCGGCCGGATCGCCCACGTGCACGCCAACGATGCGAACCGCCGCGGCCCGGGTTTCGGCCAAACGGACTTCGTGCCCATCATGAGGGAGCTGAAGGAGATCGGGTACGGCGGAGCCGTGTCGGTGGAGGTGTTTGACTACTCTCCGGACCCTGTCACCATTGGTCGCGAGAGCCTCCGCTACCTCCGTGAGTGCCTGAAGGCCGCCGACTAGGGCTCCTGCTCAGCAGGCTCCACCGCCACCTGAGCCCGCATCGGCAGGTGGCGGCATCGGTCATAGACCTCCACGACCAGTAGCTGCGTCTCCGGCTTCAGTACGGCCAGCTGGTTCAGCGGAGCCCATGGCTGCTCAGAACCGGCACGGGCCAGCAGCGCACGAGCCTGCGTGAGCGCCGGCCGTGCCTCGGCGGCGGCATTCACGCAGGCCGACACCGCGCCGGCCGTTACAGACCGCAGCATCATAAGCCTCGAGCCGATCACGAAGCCCTGCTCGACCCCGTCGCAGAGCGCAGCCGCCGCGAACGTGGCGCCTGCCGCTGTGGAGGGGTTCAGCGCGACATCGACCCCCAGGAGCGACTCGCCCAGCTTCCGCGCCAACGAGGAGCGGAACAGGCGCACGACGGTGCGAACGCCGTTGTTGCGCACCGCCGCCTTGTGAGCCACCCGCAGGTTCACCATATCATCGTCCGTGACAGCGAGCACCACGCCGGCGCGAGAGATGCCGACCTGGTCAAGCACCTCGTCCGACGTGGCGTCGCCGCGGACCACGCGGAGGTCGGCGGGCCAGTCGTCAGCGGCCTCTGACCGCGCGTCTGGATCGACGGCGATAACCGCGCGGCCCAACTGGTGGAGGCGCAATGCCACCCGCGTGCCGAGGTGTCCCAGGCCCACCACTATCGTGTGGCCCGACAGCATGCACCTCGGCGCACCCAGCACCCGCTCTACCCGGAGTGTTAGGAGGTACTCCGTGAGCACGCCGAAGACGACGGCAAGCAGCGACGCACCCGCCAGCATCATCAGGCAACCGAATAGCTTGAGCCCGACCGAGGCGTCGCGCAGGAAGAAGTCGCCGAAGCCAACAGTTGTGACGATGGTCATCGTGAAGTACAACGCGTCGATGGGCGAGAGGCCCATCGCGAAGTGGAAGACGAGGCTGCCGGTCAGCACGACTGCGCCGCTGACGACGACCGCGGCGCGAAGGAGCGGCGATGCGCTGCTCCAGACCGCACCCAGGGCCGCGATCATGAAGCCCCGGTCGCGCCGTAGTCGCCGACCGGCGCCGGTCGATGACCGGGTAGTAGCGGGTTGCACCGCCGCAGAAACCAGCACGTCGCCCTCCTGCAGCGTGCCGGCATCGCTCGGACCGTGGTCTGAGGCGCCGCCGCGCCGAACAGCCAGCGGCACCACGCCCAGGGCATCGGCCAGCTCCTCGGGCGTCCGCCCCGCTCCGGCTGAGGGGCTGCTGATCCGATGCTCTGCCACGATGACGAAGGTGCCGTCCAGCTGGAACGCACGGAGCAGATCCTGCCCCAGCGCGGCCGCAACGAAGGCAGGGGCCGCCAGCCGGGCGGAGTTCAGTACCGCCGCCAAGTGCATATCTCGCCGGGCGCGGTCAGCGAGGTCGGCGTCGAGCAGGCGGAGCACCACACGGATCTCAGGGTTCAGGCGTTGCGAATCGATGGCGATCTCGAGGTTCGTCAGGTCATCATCCGTCGCGATGATGATGGCCCGGGCCCGCTCAACCTCTGCGCGCCGCAACGCGCTCTCATCGCGGGCGTCTTCGTGCAGAAGCCGGACGGCTGCAGCCTCGGCCCGCCGCGCCCACTCCGGAGAGACATCGCGGGCGATGACTACCACCTGCTCGCCCTGGTCCTTGAGTATCTCGAGCGCCGAGATGCCGACCTTGCCCTGGCCGCAGATGATAATGTGGCCCCTCATCGCTTGTCGCCTCCTGCTTCGGACTGCCGCCATCGTGCGGCGGCCTGACGGGCGCCGTCGATGTCGTCCGGCGCCAGCGAACCGTCGAGGACCAGCTCGATCAGGTGCGCCTTGGCGCGTCCAATATCGCGGCCCGGCGGTAGCCTGAGGAGCTCCATCAGGTCGCGGCCCGTCAACGGGCTCTCAACTTGGGCCGCGTTGTACTGGGCATTCACCGCATCGATCCGGGCCCGAAGTGCGCGCAGGTCAGTGACCGGCGCCTCAGGGTCCATGGCCGCCATATCGCATGCCGCCACGTCGAAGAGGCTCTGAAGCTCGTCGCCTGTATCGCGGACGAGGCGTCGGACCGCGGCATCGGACCACTCGGGCCGCGCCTCGCCCAGCCTCATATGCTGCTTCACCAGGCCGACGACACGATCTGTCTCGTGCGTCGAGAAGCGGAGACGGTGCATCAGCCTTCCAGCGAGGTCGGCGCCCACGGTGGGATGCTCGTAGAAGTGGATGCCCCTCTCGTCCACGCTACGGGTGGGCGGCTTGCCCACGTCATGCAGCAGCACGGCCATTCGAACAGCCAGGTCCGCATCAGGTGCGACGGCCGCAAGCGCCGCAAGCGTGTGCGACCAGACATCGTGGATATGCCATGCGTTCTGCGTTACGCCCACCATGGCCGCCAACTCCGGAGCAAAGGCTACCAGCAGGCCGCACTCCATCAGCAGCGCGAGGCCTCGGCTCGCGTTCGGGAGCGTCAGCGTCTTACAGAACTCGTCACGGATGCGTTCAGCGCTGACCACGGGGCGGTCGCACAGAAGGTCCAGGCGGCCGCACTCGCCCCGCATGGCATCACACGTCCCGGGCTCGATGGTGAAGCCGAAGCGGATCGCGAAGCGCACAGCTCGAAGCATCCTCAGTGGGTCATCGTAGAACGTAAGCCTGGGCTCGAGTGGTGTGCGGATGATGCCCGCGTGCAGGTCGGCGAGGCCCATGCCTGTCAGGTCGAGCGTCTCGCCGGAGTGCAGCCCCTCCATGAGGGTGTTGATGGTGAAGTCACGGCGAAGGGCGTCGGACATGAGGCCTGCTCGGCGGACGTTGGGTTTTCGACTGCCGGGGTCATAGTTCTCAGCCCGAGCGGTCACCAACTCCACCGCGCAACCGGCCAGCGTGAGGCGTGCGGTGCCAAAGCGCGGATAGACTACCGGGGCGTGCTCAGATAGCGGGCTACGGTGCAGGAGTTGCGCCAGCTCCAGCGCGTCGAGGTCGGTCACGAGATCGACGTCTTCGGCCAACGGCAGGCCCAGCAGGCGGTCGCGCGGGACGCCTCCTACGAGGAACAGATGGTCCTCGAACGGCGTACCACGGGTGCTCTCCCTCACGACGGTGATGGCGTCTGGCATGGGTTTATTATGACCCAGCGGAGGGTTCGCACGCTGCCCTGACCATGCGGGCGGTAACAGACGCAAAGAGGAGGCACAGCATATGCTGCGCCTCCTCGGCATCGGGGTGCGCGGACTTGAACCGCGGGCCTCCTGGCCCCCATCCAGGCACTCTACCAAACTGAGCTACACCCCGCTGGCAAGGGGTATTATACTCCATCCCATGGCCATTTCAACCTCCGCCTCCAAGGCCAAGCACGCGCAATCGCGCTCCGGCCCGACCAAGTCCGAGTGCCCGACGCGAACGGCCACGGCCGCGCTGTTGGCATGGTTCCGTGCGAACCGGCGCCCGCTGCCATGGCGCACCGCGTGGCGCGACCCGTACCGCGTGCTGATCTCCGAGGTAATGCTGCAGCAGACACAGGTCGCCACCGTCGTGCCCTACTACCTGCGCTGGGTTGAGCGCTTCCCTACCCTTGAGGCCCTGGCCGCCGCGGATGAGTCCGAGGCTCTGGCGCTCTGGTCAGGCTTGGGCTACTACGGCCGCGCCAGGCGCCTCCACTCCGTTGCCCGCGCCATCGTCTCCGCGGGTTTGCCCGGCCTGCCCGCCGATCTCGCGGGCTTGCGCGCCTTGCCGAGCATCGGCGCTTACACCGCGGGAGCCATCATGGCCATCGCGCACAACCAGCGCACTCCGGCGGTGGACGGCAACGTCACGCGGGTGTTGTCGCGCGTCGACGCCCTGTCCGACGCAGGCCCGGCGGAGCTGAACCGCTCGGTGGAGGCCGCCTGGTTGCGCATCGCTCCGCGCCGGGCCATGCGCCACTATGCCGAGGCGCTCATGGAACTGGGTGCGACCGTCTGTAGCCCGACGGCTCCTGACTGCGTCCTGTGCCCGCTGGCAGGCATTTGCCTCGCAAAAGCGGGCGGCGATCCCACGGCCTACCCAGCCCCCGTGAAGCGGTCCGTCACCACCGCTGTCGTCCACGCCTGTGCGCTGGTTCGACAGGACGATGCCGTGCTGCTCACGCGGCAGACGCAGCCCGGGCTCTGGCACGGAATGCTGGAGATGCCGCGCACGGAGGTTCAAGACGATGAGGCGCCCCAGGATGCGGCCGCCCGGGCGCTACTGGCCGTCACAGGCCTCCATGGCCATCTCGCCAGGGCCTTGCCGACCGTGAGGCACTCTGTTACCCGCTTTCGTGTGACGCTGCACCCGTTTGAGTTCTCGCTGACGGAGCCGCCGCCCGTGTCCGCCTCCGGCCCGGCGCTCTGGGTGCAGGTCTCCTCGCTGGCATCGGCCCCGTTGCCGGCCCCGCAGCGTCGGGTTCTGGCATCTGCCCTCGGCGTGGCTGCAGGGGTTCCCCATGTCTGCTAACCGACTAATGCCGGGGCAGATAACGCCCCGCTCGCTGATGGAGGTCCGCACTCCGCTGGCGCCACAGATCAGCCCCGACGGCACGCGCGTGGTTTTCGCGGTGCTGGAGGCGGACTTCCACGACAGCCGCTGGGTGCCCCACCTCTGGCTCGTCGAGTTGCCGGACGGTACGCCACGCCAGCTCACCTATGGCTATGACGGCGAGCATACGCCGGCGTGGTCGCGTGACGGCCAGCAGATCGCCTTCCTCTCGGCGCGGCCCGACCCGTCTGACCCCGAGGACGACGGTCCTGACGATGGTGACCCGCTGCCGGCCGAGCAGATCTGGGTGCTCCCCGCGCATGGCGGCGAGGCCCGGCGCATCACGCGGGTCCGGGACGGCATCCTCCGGTACCAGTGGAAGCGCCGGTCGGACGAACTCGTCTACCTCGCGCTGGAGCCACGCCAGCCGGCGCTCCGGGCGCCGCTTGAGGAGCGGCGGCGGCGGCGGAACGACGCGATCCTCGAGCATGAAGAGCTTCCGCGACGCCAGCTCTGGCGCGTGAGCCTGACCGACACGACACCGGCGCTGATCCACCCGGGCGATCCGGGCATCATGGAGTTCGACATCTCGCCCGATGACAGGCGCCTGGTCTACTCAGGCAACCGTACCGGCGAGCCGAACGACTTCCACCTCTTCGACCTCTTCATCCTGGAGATGCACGGCGATACGCCGCCCCACCCGCTGGTGCGCGCTCCCGGCGCCAAGTACCATCCTCGCTGGTCGCCCGACGGCCGCACGCTCGCATACCTCGGGCCCATCGATCCGAGCGTCTCGTTTTCGCAGGAGTGTATCTGGACTGTGGCGCGCGGGCAGTCGCGGCCTTCGAACCGGCTGGCCGGAACGCGCTTTGACGCGCACGAGATCGAGTGGGGACGCACCGGCGGCGGGCTGCATGCGATCGTAGCTGACGGGACGCGCGCGCCGGTGGTACGGATCGCGAAGGGCGATGCGGCGCCGCTGGAGGGCATGAAGGCCGACTCCGAGTGCCTCGACTTCGATGTCCACTCCGCCGATCTGGCGGTGGCGGTCATCGAGTACGGCGACCGCATGACCGAGCTCTATCTGCTGCGGCCCGGCAAGGAGCCGAAGCAACTCACTTCACTGAACGATGACTGGTCGGCCCGCCACCGGATGCCTGTCACCCAGATCACGTCCTGGCAGAGCGATGAGCAGACGATTGAGGCCCTCCTCGTGCGGCCCGCCGGCGAACCGACCGGCCCGGCTCCCATGGTGGTTGAGGTGCATGGCGGACCCAAGGGCCGGTGCGGGGCGTCAGCCCGAAGCTACGTGGAGCCCTCGCTCTGGGCTTCGCAGGGCTACCTGGTGCTGCGACCCAACTTCCGGGGAAGCGAGGGCTACGGCGCGGCATTCGCAGTCGCGAGCCGGGGGGACCTGGGCGGCGGCGACTACCGGGACATCATCGCGGGGATCGACAAGATGGTGGCTGACGGCGTGGCAGACCCCAAGCGCATCGGCATCATCGGCGGCTCCTATGGCGGCTTCATGGTGAACTGGGCGGTCACTCAGACCGACCGCTTTGCCGCGGCCATCTCCATGTTCGGCATCTTCGACCTCAGGTCTGACTACGGCAACTCCGAGATGCCCCGCTGGGAGGCCGAGTACCTCGGCGGACCCTACTGGTCGGCTCCGGATGCCTACAACAGGATGTCTCCGGCCACCTATGCGGACCGCATCAGGACGCCGATGCTCATTATCCACGGCGACTCCGATACGAACACCTTCGTCTCCAACTCGCAAGAGCTCTATACCGCGCTCAAGCACAGGGGCGTCGAGGCGCAGTATGTCAGGTATCCTCGGGAGGGACACGGCATCCAGGAGCCCAACCACCGGATCGACGAGTTGCAGCGTTGCCTCGACTGGTTCGGCCGGCATCTGTGCGACGGCTCCGAGGCCGGTGCGCGGCGAAGCCAGGAGCCGGTGCGCGCCAGGGGCTTCAAGGTGCAACTCCTCCGGTGTGAGGACTTCGAGCCGGACAACCCCGGCCCCGGTGGCGCCCGCATGGTGGAGGTTCAATTCGCCGCCACGACCCTGGCTTCTGTGAAGGAGGCCTGGCGGTTCCGGACCTCGGCAGGGCTGTTGCGGTTCGGCGACGATCCTGAGCGTGAGCCGGTCGCGGTCATCATGGATGGTACGTCAGGCCGGTTCCTGCTCCGGGGAGCCGACCTGGTCATTGAGGCGCGCCCGGACCGCGATACCGGTGTCTGTGGCGCGGTAGTGAGCTTGCTTTATGAGGCGCCGGAGCACGGCGGACCGTTCGCCTGGCGTCTGCTCGATTTGCCGGCAATTGCCGGATGCTTGGCGTCGCACCCAGCGCCTCCTCGGGGCGCCTGACCGGGTCCAAGAGCCCTGGCTACGGAAGGGGATCGTAAGTGAAAGAACTGGCACAACTAGCGCTGGACACGGCCATGGTTCGCGGCGCCACCTATGCGGACGTCCGCTTCGTGCGCCAACTGCGGCAGGAGATTTCGGCTGAGGATGACAGGCTCCGCTCCTTCAGCGACCTTGAGGATGCCGGCCTCGGCGTTCGCGTCATCGCCGACGGGGCCTGGGGCTTTGCAGGGACCAGCGACCTGACCCGCGAGGGCGCCATGAAGGCGGCGGCCACGGCTGTCGCCATTGCCCGCGCCGGCGCGACCGCCAACGCCGCGCCGGTGAGGCTGGCTCCTGAGCCGCCCGCCCGCAGTTCGTTCCGCACCGCCGTCGCGGTCGATCCTTTCGCCGTGCCCGTGCAGGAGAAGGTGGCGCTACTGCAGACCGTGAACGAGCGGCTCCGGAAGCACAACGGTATCACCAAGGCAGAGGGGTTCATGTCCCTGCGCAAGGATGAGCGGCTCTTCCTGAGCAGCGAGGGATCGGAGCTGGACAGCGCTGTGGTCACGACCGCTGCGGGCTACCAGGCCACGGCGGTGGGCGGCGGCGACGCCAAGTCGCGGACCTACTTCCCGCCGCCTCGCACCAGCGGCTACGAGAACATCAGGTCCGAAGACCTCCTCGCCAACACGGACCGCATCGCCGAGCAGGCCCTGGAGCACCTCTCAGCGGAGGAGTGCCCCGACGGCATGCTCGACCTGATCCTCGACCCGCAGAACCTGTCGCTGACGATCCACGAGTCCGTCGGCCACGCAACCGAGTTGGACCGCGCCCTCGGCTACGAGGAGTCGCTTGCCGGACGGTCGTTCGCCACGCCGGATAAGCTGCGGAATCTGAAGTACGGCTCGGATGTGGTTAACTTCGTCGCCGACAACACCCTGACGGGCGGCCTGGCGACGCACGGGTTCGACGATGACGGCGTGGTCGGGCAGCGCTGGCACATCGTGGAGGACGGCCTCTTCGTCGGGTACAGCACCGGCCGCGAGGTAGCCCCGGTGATCGGCTGGGACCGCAGCGTCGGCGGTTGCCGGGCCGATAGCTGGGCCAGCATCCCCATCGTCCGCATCCCGAACCTCTCCCTCATGCCGGGGCGCGACCCGCTCTCGCTTGAGGAGCTGATCGCGGATACCAAGGACGGCATCTACATTGAGGGGCGCGGCAGCTTCTCCATCGACCAGATGCGCTGCAACTTCCAGTTCGGCGGCGACGCCTTCTGGCGCATCCGGGACGGCAAGCTTGCGGGGATGCTGAGGAATGTCACCTACCAGAGCATCACGCCGCAGTTCTGGAACAGCTGCGACGCCATCTGTGACGAGCGCTACTGGGTTCCTGACGGCGTGCTCAACTGCGGCAAGGGCGACCCGATGCAGATCTCACAGATGACCCACGGAGCGGCCCCGGCGCGGTTCCGGAATGTCCGGGTTGGGGCGGCGCGCTAGCTTCGCTCCCGCCCAGATAGCCCTAGGTAGGAGAAGAGAACCACGGCCGAGCCGGCGGCGAAGAGATACTTCCAAGCCGCCGGCATGGCCGAATGGGAGATGAACGCCTCCACGAAGCCCGCGAAGATGAGCAGCGTGATCGTGCCCAGCACCAGGACGGCCGAGTCGCGGGCGGCGCCAACCACCGCATCGCGGCGGCGTTGGGCTCCGGGGGCTAGAACGGCCCAACCCAGCCCCAGTCCCGCCCCTCCCGCAATGAAGATTGCCGTGAGTTCCGTGATCCCATGCGGCAGGATGCCCGGCCAGAAGGTGCTGTGCTGGTGGGCATGGGACATCATGCCCGCGAAGGCGCCGAGGATCAGGCCGTTCTCGAAGAGGACGATCAGCGTGGGCACTCCGAGCAGCACCCCTGAGGCGAACGCCAGAAACGAGACGCGGATGTTGTTCGTCATCAGCGTTCCGGCGAAGAGCCCCGACATGGCATGCGGCGTGGGCTTGCTGACCTGGCCTGCCATCCACTGGTCCAGCGACGAGCGCATGGGGCTGCCGGGCGGCACGAACAGGTCGATGTTGCCCTTGGTAGCGCTTACGAGCGCGTAGGCCGCCAATGCGCCCACGGCGGTTGCGGCGAAGGCCGCCAGGATGAAGGCGACGCGCCGACGCACGGTGGCCGGAAAGTCGCGCAACACCAGAGACCGAACCCCGCCCCATTCGCGAGTGGCAGGGGCGTAGAGCAGCGCGAACGCCCGCGATACGAGCGAGTTCAGGTGGGCCACCAGGCTGGGCGTCGCCGCCTGGGCGCGCGCCAGGGCCAGGTCGGCGGCGACGCGCCGGTAGAGGGGCCCGATCTCACGGACAGAGCCTCGCGGCAAGCCGCGCAGAGAGCGTCCGGCGCGCTCCGCTTCGATGAGCAGCCGCTGCATCCGCTCCCATGTGGCCTTACGGCTCTCCACGAAGGCGCGCTCATCCATGGCGTGAGGTAACCTGAGCAGAACTCCAAGCCGAGAAGGAACCCATGAGCAGGACCATCAGGCTGACAACTCCCGAAGGCGTGGAAGTGGACTACGAGCTTGCGGGGCTCGGGTCCCGGTCGGCGGCGGCGGCGCTGGACCATCTGATCCAGTTGGGCCTGCTTGTTGTACCCGCCATCGGGGTCCTTGCCATCGCCGGAGCGCTGAACGGGCTCGCCGCAGGTCGCCTCTCCGATGCGCCCATCTGGGCTTCCGCCGTGGTCGTGGTCTGGTCTTTCCTTGTCTTCTTCGGATACCATGCCTTCTTCGAGGTGGCCTGGGCGGGCCAGTCCCCGGGCAAACGGCGGCTCGGATTGCGCGTCATCCGTATGGGCGGCCGTCCGCCGGACGTACTTACGGCGACGATACGCAACCTCGTGCGTATGGTTGACCTGATCCCGCCGCTCTACGGTATCGGGGCGCTTTCGCTGCTCTGGACCAGGCGCTACCAGCGGCTGGGCGACCTTGCCGCAGGCACCCTCGTCATCAAGGAGCGGGGCTTCGGAGATGCGCTCGGCGGCCGGCTGCAGCCCGCGGGACCGGCAGTGGCGGCATACATGGAGGCGCTTCCGGATCCGTTGGACCTCCAGCATGACGAGTTCCTGGGCTTGCTTCGGTTCACAGAGAGGCGATCTGAGCTGGCCATCGTCGTTCAGGCGCACGTCGCCATGCGCCTATGCCTGCCGGTGCTGCAGAGGCTGGAGCTGGACTTGCCGGTGAACGTGCAGTGGGACTACGCCGACATCGCCGAGGCCATGGCGCGCAGCCACGTGAGGCAGAAGGGGATGATCTAGCCGATCGCCAGGAGGCAGGCCGCCGTGGCGTCGTCGGCAGTCGATGACATCCCTACGAGCTCGCGCCAGAGCGCCCCGGCGACCTCATCGGCGAAATTCCGTTCGTCGAAGCCGCCGGGGTTCACCAGCACTACCCGCGTCCCCGCCTTCGCGGCGGCCAGTGCGATCCGCAGGTTCGCCACGTTGCCGTGCCCGATGGCGACCTCCGTGACGATCAGCGCGTCGGCCTTGAGCGCCAGCTCCTGGCCCGCCGCCTCGGCTTCGGGGCCGATGGCTGAGAAGGGCTGCTCGGTGGCGTGCTCGATGCCCAGGGCCGCCGCGGTCTCCTGGTCGCCGTCCAGCAGGTTGAGGACCCCCGCGGTCACCTCCGCGCCCTGCCGCCACAGCGCTGACAAGGTTGCCGCTCCGCTTCCGCCGCCGCAGATCACATGGACCCGCCGGCTCCGGGCGCTCTCGCCACGGGTCCGCGCCTGTGCCGAGACGAGCGGCGTGCCGAAGAACGGGCTTCGCGCCACAAGCATGGAGGCCCCGTACGCGGATCCGAGGGTCTCCGGCGTCAGGACCTGCTCCGGCGGCCCATCGGCGGCCAGCGATCCGCGGACCATCAACAGCAGGCGGCTGCAGGCGGCGGCGGCGCTGTTAAGGTCGTGCATGGCGGCGATGACCAGCGCATTGGCCGAACGCGATACCCCGGTCAGCGTCTCCAGCACCTCGCGCTCATGGCTGATGTCGAGGTTGGCAGTGGGCTCGTCGAGCACGAGGATGGGCGCCTCCTGCGCCAGCGCCCGCGCGATAAGTACGCGCCGATGCTCCCCGCCGGAGAGGGCGTTGGCCCGCCGGTCGGCCAGGTGCAGGATGTCCATGGCCGCCAGCGCGCGTCGGACCGCACGGGCGTCGCCGGCGGCGTCGGAGCGCTTCAGGGCCCGTAGCGCGTGCCGGCCCATCCAGACGACCTCCTCAACCGTGAAGTCGAACAGCGCAGGCTCAGACTGGGGCACGAACGCCATCAGTGTGGCTAGTTGGAGGGACGAGTAGGACCGGAGCGGCTTGCCAGCCAGGACCACGGAGCCGGAGCGAAGCGGCAAGGCCCGCGTGAGGGCGCGCAACAGCGTGGACTTACCTGCGCCGTTCGGACCGATGAGGCCCACCACTTCGCCGGCGGATGCGGCAAAGGTGATCGCCGAGACCACGGGACGAGGCCCATAGCCCGCTGAGAGGTTCTCTGCCTCGATGAGCCGTCCGGCCGGCGGTGCGTTCACTGGATGCTGCGCCTGCGGCGAGGCGGCTACCCGCCCTCGACCTTGACGAACCGGCGGCTACCCACGCGGACCACGGCTCCGAGCAGGTCAGCGACCGGTATTTCCTCCGCAGGATCGGTGACCTTGCGATCCTCGATCTGAACACCGCCTTGCTGCACGAGCCGCCGGGCCTCGCCCGTACCGGAAGCCAGGCCCAGCGCAACCAACAGGCGGCAGACCCAGATGGCGCCCTTCTCGCCTGCCTCGGCGGGCAGCGGCTTCGTGGGTATCTCCTGCGGCCGCTGCTTCTCGGAGTAGACGCGGCGGAACTCCTCGTCTGCGCCCTCTGCGGCTGAGGCGTCGTGGTAGATCGTGACGATCTCGCGGGCCAGGCGGCGCTTCACGTCGCGCGGGTTGGCGGTCCCCTGCTCTGCGCCCGTGACCAGCGCCTCAACCTCGGCGTCGGGAACGTCCGTAGTGAGGATGAAGTAGTCGCGCAGCAGGCGGTCGGGAATGGACATCACCTTGCCGAACATGGTGTTGGCCGGCTCCGTGATGCCTATGTAGTTGCCCAGCGACTTCGACATCTTCTGGACGCCGTCGAGGCCCACCAGAAGCGGCATGAAGAGGCCGATCTGCGTGTCCTGACCGTACTGGCCCTGGAGCGCGCGGCCGGTCATGATGTTGAACATCTGGTCGCTTCCGCCCATCTCCACGTCGCTCTCCAGCACCACGGAGTCGTAGGCCTGGCAGAGCGGGTACATCAGCTCGTGGAGGCCGATGGTCTGGTTCTCGCGGAAGCGGCGAGCAAAGTCGTCGCGCTCCATGATCTGGGCCACCGTGGTGCGGCCGGCGAGCATGATGACCTCGTGGAAGTTGAGGGCGCCGAGCCACTCGCTGTTGAAGCGAACCGACGTCCGCGAGGCATCCAGGATGCGGCAGTACTGGTCGGCGTAGGTGCGGGCATTGGCGTCGACATCGGCCCGGCTCAGCTGCTTGCGCGTCTCGCTCCGGCCCGACGGATCGCCGATCATAGCCGTGAAGTCGCCGATGACGACGGTGACCTCGTGGCCCAGGTCCTGGAACTGGCGCAGTTTCCGCAGCACGACGGCGCTGCCGAGGTGGATGTCCGGCGCGGTTGGATCGAGGCCCAGCTTGATGCGCAGGGGTTTGCCCGTCTTCTCGGCCTTCTTCAGCTTCTCGAGCAGGCCGTCCTCGGGCTTGATGTCGGTGGCGCCGCGCTTGAGGAGCGCGAGTTGCTGGGTGATGTCCATGTGCCGGCAGGACCTCCTGTGGTGCCCGGCCGTGCCCGCAAGAGGGGCTCCGCCGGGGAGGCTGAGTATAGCAGAGGGGCCGACCGACGGTCAAACGCGGCCCCGCCCGAACATGGGCGGGGCCGCGTCGGACCGGCTATCAGCTCAAGCGCAGCCTGATCGTGACGATCTGGAATGGCTTGATATCGAATCGGATGTCGCCGTCCTCCACAGGGAGTTCGGCGCCGTCGCGCTCCAGGAGGTCCACAAGGTGCGCCTGGGCCACCGGCAGCGTGGTCGAGAGGGTCACCGGGCCGCGGGAGTTGTAGGCCTCGTAGAGGCGAACCATGATCGCGTCCTCGTCCTCGGCCTTCTTGACTGCCTCGATGATGACGCCCTCGCGGCTGACCGCGAAGAAGGTCTGCTCTGCCGGAAGCGGACCGGCGTTGCCCGCGGGAGCCAGGCATGCGAGCGGCGGGCTGTTGAGCCGGTAGGCCTCCTCCACTACGCCGCCGCGCCGGAAGTCGCTGTAGTGCGGCATGAGGGCGTAGGTGAAGGTATGTCGGCCCATGTCGGCCACAGGGTCCGGCGCCTTGGGCGAGCGGAGCAGCGTCAGGCGGAGCGTGTTGCCGCTGACATCGTGGCCGTACTTGCTGTCGTTCATGAGCGCCACGCCGTAGTCGCCCTCGCTCAGATCGACCCACTTCTGAGCAGCGACCTCGAACCGGGCAGTATCCCAACTCGTGTTGGCATGGGTGGGTCGCTCCACATGGCCGTACTGGACCTCGAAGGTGGCTCGATGGCTGTTGACCGCCACCGGGAAGGCGGCCTTGAGGAGCTTGTGGCTCTCGTGCCAATCGACTTCGGTGACGAACTCGATGCGGTTGCGGTCGCGCGCCAGGCGCACGGTCTGCGTGATGACCGACTGCCCGAAGCTCCGCTTGAAGCGCAGGGCGCCGCGCACCGGGCCGGCCTCGAGCACCTCGACGCTGTCGAGTTCCGTGATAACGCGGCCCTTCTCCTGATAGAACGGGTCGATGTCCCACGCATCCCAGAAGAGCGGGCGATCATCGAAGAGCTGGAGCTGGTTGCCCGCGGCGCCCGGCTCCATCACCTCGCGGTCGTGGAGGCGGTCATAGATGCGCGTGATCAGCCCGTCGGCGCCGAACTCCACGCGGATGAAGCCGTTGTCCAGCGCCTCCGGCGTGGCCGTGATCGTGTTGACCTCGTCGTATGCGTCCGCACGCAGGTGGTAGACGGTGTAGCCCTGTCCCTCCTCGGCCGAGTGATCCGAGAAGAGCGCCACGGGTGTATGGCCCTCGACGGCCTGCTGCACGGGGCCGATGCAGACGTCGCCGCGCCAGGCGGAGGCGGCATTACACTCCTTCGGCACGGGCACGGTGACGACCTCGCCCATGGCGCGGTGTCCGTAGTTGCGCACAACGAGGGCGGGCGCGCCTTCACCGGTCGTATCGACCGATCCGGCCAGCGACTGGAGCGCCGCGTCGGCGATGGGCGCCACGACGTCATGCACTGCCTGGTAGTCGCGGTCGGAGTCCTCGTATACCTCGCGGACCGAGGAGCCGGGGATGATGTCGTGGAACTGGTTGGTCAGCACGGTCTTCCATGCGCGCTCCAGGGCGTGCGCCGGGTAGGCCGACAGCCCGCGCGGGTCCACGGCCGCCAGGAACTCCGCGTCGCGCAGCAGGAACTCGCACTTGCGGTTCCACCACTTGTTGCGCGCCTGCGTGGTGTAGGTCCCGCGGTGCAGCTCCAGGTAGAGCTCCCCCACCCAGACCGGCACGTCCTTGGCCTCGGCCATGGCCTTCTCGAAGAAGTCGCAGGCCCGCTCCAACTGGACACGCGGCAACCCCTCGGTGTTACCCAGCCGCGCTGCGTTCTCCAGCATCTCGATCGTTGGGCCGCCGCCGCCGTCGCCGTAACCGAAGACGTAGAGCGACCGGGACGAGCGGTCATGGTCACGGAAGTTGCGCACGTTGAACGCCAGCTCACGCGGGCTCATGTCGCCGTTGTACGTGTCGGCCGGCGGGAAGTGCGTGAAGATGCGCGTGCCGTCGATCCCCTGCCAGTAGAAGGTGTGGTGCGGGAACTTGTTGGTCTGGTTCCAGCTGATCTTCTGGGTCAGGAAGCGGTCGACGCCGGCCGTTTGAAGGATTTGCGGCAGGCTGGCGGCGTATCCGAAGACGTCGGGGAGCCAGAGGTCGCGCGTCTCGACGCCCAACTCCTGCATGAAGAAGCGCTTGCCGTAGAGGACCTGCCGCACCAGCGACTCGCCGCCGGTGATGTTGCAGTCGGCTTCGACCCACATGGAGCCCGCCACTTCCCACTGGCCCGTGGCGATCTTCGCCTTGATCCGCTCGAACAGCTTCGGCGCCATCTCCTGAACCCACTCATACTGCTGGGCCTGTGAGCAGACGAACTTGTAGTCCGGGTAGACATCCATGAGCCGCGTGGCGGTGGCGAAGGTGTGGATGCACTTCTGCCGCGTGCGCTCCAGCGGCCAGAGCCAGGCGGTGTCGATGTGCGCGTGGCCGATGGCGCTGATGTCGTGCGCGGTGGCGGTCGCGGGGGCCGACAGAAGGGCGGCCAGGCCGGCGCGGCATCGAGCCACCGACTCGGCGTCGCCCGCCACGAACTGGTTCACCACCTCGTTGAGGCCGTAGAGCAGGGTGCCGCGGCGCGGGCTGGTCTCGGGCATCTCGTGAAGCAGCCCGAGGCAGACCTTCACGTCGCGGTGGAGGCCCCAGACCTCCGGGTCGATCCGCGCGATCTCGGCGCAGCGGAACGCAAAGGGCGTCGGCCCCGGATCTACCGGCGGAGCGTCGCAGCTCACGTTCGGGTTCATGCCAGTGGCCTGGATCGTCAACTGCACCGCGGCACCTGCCTCGGCCGATGCGGAGATCAGGAAATCGGCGTGGTTGCCGTCGATGCCTTGGAGCGGGTCATCGCCGTCCCAGAGGATCGACTCCGCGCCACAGTCGATGCGCGCGAGCACCGTGCCACCGGCCCATGCGGCGGGCACGGAGCCGCTGAGGCGGAACCAGGCGTCCGACCAGATGGGCCCCCAGGCGAAGCCGGGGGTCACCGGAGCGTAATCGAGCCTGGCGGCGTCGGCCGGGGCGATGCCCTTGGGCGGGCGGGCGACCTCGGCGCTGAGGGGCGCTGGGTCCTGCCAGAGCAGGGGCGTCAGCTCGTTGCGGAGGAAACGGTCGATCCGGGCGATGGTCAGGCCGGGGTGCTTCTGCATTACGGTGCCTTTCGAGTAGTCTTTGGTCGGCTGGGCGGCGCCTCGGGGACGCCTGCCTCTACGTGTCGATGCGAACGCCGCTATCGACCGAAACGTTGAACGGGATGCCGCCTTGACGGCGTATGGCCTCGGCCACCTCGTCCTGTCGGCCCGGCGCATAGGCGAACATGCATCCGCCGCCGCCTGAGCCGTTCACCTTGCCGCCGAGCGCTCCGGCCTCCATGGAGGCGTCGAGCATTCGCTCAATCTTGTCGGTGGATAGGTCCAGGCCGTCGCGGAGCTGCTCGTGGTGGGCGTAGAGCAGCGGGCCAAGCTCGGAGAGATCGCCGGCTTCCATGGCCGCCTCGGCAGCGCGGGTCAGTTCGCGGTTCACCAGATTGGCTCGTACCCGCCGGGCGAGGAGCGGATCCAGCGATGCAAGGTGCGGCTCGGCCTCGTCTAGAGGCGTCTCGCGGAGGCTGAAGCCGGGCAAGCCCTGCTGTATCTGCCGAACGCCCTCGGCAACGTCGGCGCGTCGTGACCGCAGGGTCTCGATCGTGGCCTTCGGCTGCTGAGAGTGCCCCAGCACCAGACCGCCCAGCCGAACGTCCCACTGCTTGGCCCCGTAGGGCGCCACCGTGTCTATGCTCAGGACACCGCCCATGCCGGCGCAGTAGTGGTCCATCATGCCGCCGGGCTCGCCGAACTCCGCCACCTCGGCTTGGTGGCCCAGTCGGGCCAGGTCCTCGCCTGTGTAGTCGCTGAACCGGTCCGCCATGGCCAGCAGGTAGCCCAACCACATCACGACCATGGCCGATGAACTGCTGACGCCCGCATTGATGGGGATCGTGCTGCGCATCTCAAGGTCGCCGCCGCACTCCCATCGGACGCCCATGCGACGCAGGACATTGATGGACGACCGCAGGTAATCGCGCCCCACCACGTAGCTCTGGTCGCTACCGAGGTCGAGATCAACCGCGTCGTTAATGTCGGGCATCCGAAGGCGTACCGAGGAGCCGGGGGCCGGCTCGCCCCTGATACCGATGCGGAGGTTCACGGCGGCCGCCATAACGGGCAGGCCGAGATAGTCCTGGTGCTCGCCGAAGAGGCAGATGCGGCCAGGCGCACTGACACCTAGAGCTTTCATGCGCCCATTATGGCATAGGGGAACGGCCACGCCTTCCAGGCCAAATAGCCTATTGCGGTCCTGCTCAGCCCGTGCTATGATTGACTGAGCGTAGAGTGTCGCGCGCCGGTGAGCGAGCGCCTGCCTGAGCCACGAGTGGCTGGGCCACCGCACTGCGCTAAGGAGGATCGGCGGCATGCCAGACCCGAACCCGCACTTGCTTCGCGCCATACAGCTCAAGCAAGATGGGCAGTACGAGCCTGCCATGGACGAGATCAGGTTGGCCCTGCAGGACTCGCCGGATTGCCCGGACGCCCTCCACCAGATGGGGCTCATCCAGGGCTTCACCGGGGAGTTCGACGAGTCGATCGAGACGCTTGCCCGGGCGGTCCAGGCAGACCCACGGAGCATTCAGTACCGCCTTGACCTGGCGCTATCGTACAGCATGCTCGGCATGGTGGATGAAGCCAAGCAGGAGTTCAACGGCGTGCTGCTGCTCGACCCGGGAAATGACACAGCCACCAAGAACCTCGCCTTCTTTGACTGACGCGCAACCCCGCCGACGACCTGCCCACCCCCTTGTGGCCGTGGGCGTCCTGTTTGCGGCGCTGTCCTTCCTGTACCTCCTCCCTGCCATGTCGGGCGGGCGGGTCCTGCTGCCGTGGGGCCTTGCCGCCCGGTTTGAGCCCTGGGCCTCCGAGCAGCCTGATGTGAAGCCCGGGCCGTGGGACCCGCTCGTCTACGACGGGATCGGCCAGTTCTACCCGTGGCGGGCCTATGGTTTCGGGCAGATGCGTCAGGGCCGCATACCGTTGTGGAACCCATACCAGATGTGTGGGCAGCCGTTCCTGGCCAACGGGCAGTCGGCGCTGCTCTATCCCGGCAACGCGGCCTTCTGGTTCATGCCGACCGGGAAGGCCTTCGCCGCCACCGCCTGGCTCCACCTGACCCTGGCCGGCCTGTTCGCCTACGGCCTGTTACGCAAGCTCGGAGCTTCGACGGGAGCTTCGGTGGCGGCGGGGATCATCGTTACGTTCTCAAACTGGCAGGCAGCCTGGCTGCATCTGCCAACGTTCCTATGTACGTCGGCATGGATGCCGGCGGCGATGTGGGCGTCGCTGAGCGTCGTTCGCGACCGCTCCCGCGCCGCCTGGCTGGGTCTCGCCTCGGCGGTGACGATGGCATTGCTGGCCGGCCACCTGCAGGT
Organism: uncultured Chthonomonas sp.; assembly: GCA_903885605.1. Classification (GTDB taxonomy): domain Bacteria; phylum Armatimonadota; class Chthonomonadetes; order Chthonomonadales; family CAJBBX01; genus CAJBBX01. Next base: position 34,043 of record CAISJD010000163.1, read on the forward strand.
CGCGGTCTACGTCGTGATGGCGGCTATGGCTGCGGCGCTCACCGCTGCCAGGGGCCTGGGACTGCGGCACGCGGCGGGTGCGCTCGCCCTGGCCGTCTCCGCGCCGGCGCTCGCCGTGCTGATTGCATCGCCGCAGCTCTCAGCCACGCTGGACCTTGCGCGCCGATCACACCGCTCCGGAGGCGCCACCGCGGAGGGCTACGCCGCCTACACCGCCTATGCCGTGGCGCCGGCCGGGGTGATGGGCCTCATATCGCCGGGGCATGCCGGAGTACCCACCGACCCGGAGCGGCCGTACATGGGCGTCACTCGCGGGAAGATGCTCTTCAACTACGCCGAGGGCGCCTGCTACGTCGGCCTGCTGGCATTGCTGCTCGGCGCCGTCGGGCTGGCGGGTCGCGGTGGTGGCTTCATGGGCCTCCTGGGCGGACTGGCGTGGTCCATCGCGCTCGGAACGCCGGTGGCGGCGGCGCTCTACTTCGGGGTGCCGGCTTTTTCCGGGTCCGGCTCTCCCGGGCGCATCCTTGTGATCTGGTCGTTAGCCGCGGCGGGGCTGGTCGCCGCGGGGATCGACTGCGCCATACGCGGCGTCGCCACCAAACGGTTGGTCGCCGGCGTGGGCGGGGTACTGGTCCTCGCCGCGCTGGCCTTTGCCGCCTCGTGGCGCGCCGCCGCCGAGCTACAGACGTCAGTGGGCTGGGGCCAGGCTCCGGCTATGGCAGCGTTGGCCGCACTCGGGTTCGGAGCCCTGTTGGCCGGCAAACGCCTTTCGCTCGGGCTCCGCCACGGCATCGTCTGCGCTGTCCTGGCGGCCGACCTCTTCGCCGCGGGCATGCCGCTCTACCACACCGCGCCTGAGGCGGCGGTCTATCCGGCTTCGCCGACCGTCGAGGCCATCAAGGCGCGGGCCGGCCACGGCAGGGCTGCTGCCGTCAACGCCTCGTGGTCCTTTGCCGGCCCCAGGGCCGCACTCCCACCCAACGCGGCCATGGTCTACGGTTTCCGCGATGTCCAGGGCTATGACTCGCTGATGCCCGCCGCCGTGAAGCGCACGCTGACCGAGGTGACCGGCGCCGATCCAAGCCCGCCCGAGGTGGGTAACATGGTCTTCCTGCGGCGCGAGGCCGCTCCGGCTGCCGGGAAGCTCGGGGCCAGCCTCCTGTTAACCCGCGCCGATGAGCCCTCGCCGGCCGCGTTGGATGGCCGGCCCGTGCCCCTGGGCGCCCTGTTCGGCGTTCCGGTCGCAGGTGGCGGCAGGTGTGTGCTCCAGGGGCCAGACGGCGCGCCGCGCGGCGACGTCATATGGTTGGCCGATACGCCGTCCGAGGTGGCTGTTGAGGTCCGGCCGGCAGGCGCCGCGACGCTCGCCTTGCGCGACACTCCCTACCCCGGCTGGAAGTGCACGGTGGATGGGGCGCCGACACGTTGGAGCCCGGCCGGTCTGTCTCGCACTGTGGCGCTCCCCCCAGGCTCCCATCGCGTGGCCTTCCGGTTCGTGCCCGAGCTCTTCCAGGTGACGCTCTACCTGGGCATGCTGGGGATGGGCCTGTTGTGCGGAGTGGCGGCGTTTCGCCTCGGCGGCATCACCGCAGGCGGATCACGCGCTCCTCGGTCCTGAGTTGCCTGTCCTTGAGCAGGTCATGCACCGTCGCGCAGAGCCACCGCTCCTTGTCCACGGTGAAATCGACCCTCAGGCGCGCCTGGGGGTCTTGCCCCGGGGGAGCCAGGCGCAGCGCATCGCCCTCGTTCAGGGTGTAGACGCACTCCGCCTCTTCGTCGGCCGTGGGCAGCCAGTAGTCGGCTCCGTTGGTACGTCGCCGCCAGGCGATGCCCAGCCGCCCGGCATACCCCACCTCGCAGACCGGCAGGCTGAAGAGCTGCTGCCGAGGCGCCACCGAGTAGTAGCGCGTCTGGTAGCCGACAGGCGTGGGATACGGTGTGCCGCGCCGGATCAGCAGCTCATACTCAGCCTTCTGTTCAGTGTCCGAGAAGACACGTATGGCGTAGTCGTGGTGGATGATCTGGTCGACGTAGAAGCCGGCGCCGTAGATGGCCGCGCCCTTGGCCACCGCCTCGAACGGTTCCCAGTAGTGGACACGCGAGGCGCCCATGAGCCGCTCCATGGTCTCGCGGACGCCGGGAAGCAGTGTCGAGCCGCCTACCAGAAGGACCGCTTCCAGGTCAGCCACCGAGATGCGGTGCCTGGCGTCCTCAAGCGTCGCCGTGACGAGCTGCTCCAGAGATCGGTAGAGGCCCCGTTCCTCAAGCACGGCCAGAAAGTCGCGGCGCGAGATCGAGATGGGATCGATGCCGGGCAGGCGTGCTACCGTCTCATCGGTAGTCAGAACCTTGCCGGAGAGTTCCTTCTTCATCAGCTCAGCCATGGTCATGACCGTGGGCCGCAGGCGCTCCGCCGCCGCGCCAAGGTGAGCCGTAACCATCTCTGTGACCCAGCCGTCCACCGTCTCTCCGCCCAGGTCCATCCCGCGCGCCGCCACGACCTCGGCCTTCCGGTGCCCGGCTGACTGCGCCAGCGCAGTGCGGACGATGGCGATGTCCAGCGTTCCGCCGCCGAAGTCAACCACCATGAGGAAGCGCTCCTCGCTGAGGTCGACGCCATAGCCCAGCGCGGCGGCAACCGGCTCGTCCAGCGTGCGGAAGCGTTGCACCCCCAGCTTGCGTGCGATGCTGCTCAACTCCATCCGGTAGGGCTCGAAGCTCTCGACCGGCACAGTGATCGTTAGGTCGTTCACAAGGCCTTCGCGTCGAATCCACGAGATCAGCCTGCGAGGCAGATTCCACGCGGGAATGGAGTGAGCCGTCAGCGAGCGCTCCTGCTCCGAAGCCTTGGCCAGCAACTCCCGCATGAAGACCTGCGCACACTGACGCGCCGTGATGGCTTCACCCGATGCTTCGGCGACCTGACGGCGGCTATCGCGAGCCAGTACGCGCTTGAAGGAGCGGGCGAGAGGGGTAAACCGGCCCGAGAAGGCCGCAGCCAGCAGCTCCTGGGCGGCCCTGGCCTCCATGCCGATGTATCCGCGGTTGGCGTCCTCAAAGCAGACGACCGTAGGGATGAGCGGCGTATGCCACGCCGGCTCGTACTCGCAGAGCGGCTCGATCGCCACGGTCTCGGCATGTGTGCCTGCCCATCGCGCAACGAGCGTGTTGGTTGTGCCAAGGTCAACGGACCAGTGTGTTTGCATGTGCCTCTTCCGGCGCACCTATTTCGACCCCGCCGGCACGGATTCCTTGGTGCCGAACCGGCCGGGGAATGCGACCGAGGGGCATTGGAGCCCGGTCCCGAGGCCCTGAATGGCCAATCGTGGCCAAACGACCCCCGAAAGGGGCCTCATCCACTTGCAGTCCGGCGGTCTTTCCTCTATAATGGGCACTGGCTTCTCCATTACCCATGCAAGGGGGTGTCTCACTGATGGTGGGTAGAAAGGACTGCACGATGCGCAGGCACGTACGAGCGCCGGGCATCCTGCTGTCCGGAGCTGTTCTCCTCGCGGCCTCATTGATCCCGACCACAGCGTTGGCGGGGCAGGGCCGAAAGGGCGAGGTCGTTTCGCCCGGATCCAGGCCGTTCACCGACACCTGGGAGAGGATGATTCTCCGCGACAAGCAGATGGGGCGCGAGATCCAGGCGGGCAACATGTCCGCCCCGACGCCGGTTCAGCTCATGCCGTCTGGCCAAGGCGCCGTGAACCGAGCCGCAACGAGCGATAGCGCCGAGTACTACGTCACACCTGCCTATGCGGGCCCGGCAAGCAAGACGCCTACGCCGCGTAACCCGCAGGCCCTCGGCGCCAACTTCGCCGGTGTGAACCTGCAGAACCAGATCGACGCCGGTTGGCCGAACTATCCGCCGGATACTGCCGGCGCCATCGGCCCGGACCACTTCGTCCAGGCGACCAACGGGTCCGCTGTGGTCTTCGACCGCGCCGGTACCCCGCTGGCCCATGTGAGCCTCGCTTCGTTCTTTGCCGCCGGCGCCTACCCGCGCGGCGGCGCGAAGCAGCCCAAGGTTATCTACGATCGCCGTTCCGGCAAGTGGTTCGCCTCGATTCTCGAGGGCGCCGCCACGGACAACCAGATCATCCTGGCTGTCTCCCGGACCTCCAACCCGTTCGGTACGTGGGACAAGTACGTGCTGAACACGGCGACCGCGGGCACTCGCACCGATGCCAACGCCCTGGGCGTGGACGACAACGGCGTCTATTTTGCGCACAACGTTGTCGGCGCATCGACCACCGCCACGATCGCGGTTACCCGCAAGGCCACCTTGATCGCGGCGGCGCCGAGCCTAGGCCCGCTCTACCGCTGGTCGGGCATCACGGACATGTTCGCGCCTCAGCCGGTCTTCAATATGAGCGGCATCGGCACCACTGTCCCGATCTACTTCTTTGCCACGCATCCGACGGCCCTTACCGGCCTCTACTACCGGTACATGATCTGGCCGGACGCGCCCGCCATTCCGTCGCTTCCCGTCACCGCCGTCCTGGGTACCGCCGCCTACGCGGCGCCGGTCTCGGCTCCCGCCCTGGGTAGCACGACCAACATCGATACAGGTGACGACCGCCTGTCGGCCGTCCATGCTCGCAGCAATGTGGCGTGGATGGCGCACAACGTCGGCGTGAACGCCACCGGTGGAGCCACCGGCGCCGATCGCACCGGCATTGAGTGGATCGCCGTCGATATCAGCGGCATCGTTCCAGGCGTCACTCAGCGCGGCCGCGTGTATGACAACGCCGCCCAGACGGCGCGCTCGTACTTCTACCCGAGCATCAGCGTTAATGGACAGCTCCATGTTGCCATGGGCTTCTCCGGTAGCAAGGCTGATGAGTGGGTCGGCGCCTACACCTGCGGTCGTTGGAGCAGCGATGCGGCCAACACCATGCAGGCCGTCTCGCAGATCAAGGCCGGCGAGGCGGACTACAACCTGCTCGTCAGCGGCAGGAACCGCTGGGGCGGCTCCAGCGCCACCAGCCTCGACCCCAACGACAACATCACGCTCTGGACCGTCCAGGAGTACGCTTCGAAGTCGGCGGCTAATCCCGTCAACATCTGGGGCACCTGGATTGCGGCCCTCCTGGCTCCGGCTCCGACGATCAACAACCCGGCTGCGAGCGCAGTGCAGGGCACGGTCGGCGCGACATTCAACGTCACCGGCACCAACTTCTACTATGGTGGCGCGGCGTACCGCAACACCATCAACATCACCATCTCGGGTGACGGCATCAGCAACAAGACCGTCACCTATGTGAACTCAACGACCGCCACAGTGAAGTTTGACCTCGCGACGACGGCCACCATCGGCCCGCGCGACGTGACCTTCACCAACGTGGACGGCCAGACGGCTACCGCGGTGGGCGGCTTCACCGTCATCCGCGCGATCCCGACCCACATCGAGGTCGACAACAAGAGCTCGCAGATCGGCCTGGCTGTGGCCCTCACCGCCAAGCTGGTCAACGACGACACCTCTGCCGGCATCGCAGGCAAGACGCTCGCCTTCAAGGTCGGCGGAACCGCCGTCGGCTCCGGCACCACCGACGCCTCCGGCATCGCCACGGTGAACTACACCGTGCCCGAGCTGACCGGGATCGGCGACCGGACGATCGACGTTGCCTTCCTGTTTGACGGCACCAACGCCGCCAGCGCGGGTTCCGGCACGCTGACCGTCCTTCAGACGCCGACCAAGATCTATGCACCGGATCGCACCGGCGTCATCGGCGCCACCACCGCCCTGAAGGCGTACCTCTTCAGGACCACCGACAATGGCGCCATTGCCGGCCGCACCCTCACCTTCACGGTGGACGGTTCGGCTGCGGGCTCCGGGACGACCATCGCGTCCGGTGAGGCCACCGCCAGCTACGCCGTGCCCGAGGGCGTCGGCGCGGGCGTTCGCCCCATCGGCGTTGCCTTCGCAGGCGACGCGACATACAACAGCAGCGCCGGCTCCGCCAAGCTCACCGTGGGCAAGGCAAACACCACGCTGTTCGGGTTCGACCGCACGACGACCCCTGGCGGCTCTGCCGACCTGAAGGCCTACCTGCGCCGCACCACCGACCTCGCCTATCTCGCCGGCCGGACCGTGAACTACAAGGTTGACGGCACCGCGGTGGGTTCGGCAGTCACGAACGGCGCCGGACTGGCTTCCTATATCTACACCGTCACCCAGGGGCCGGGCCAGTACGAGGCCAAGTACGAGTTCGACGGCGACGTCGCGTACAACGCCGGCACCGGCTCGAACACCCTGACTGTGACCGACACCACCACCCTGGTTGTGGCGAGTGTCTCCGGCCAGATCGGCGCCACCGTCGCTCTGTCCGCTACGCTGACCCGCAACTATGACTCGACCGCGCTGGCAGGCAAGACCGTCTCCTTCAAGGTTGACGGCACCGCTGCCGGTTCTGGCGCCACCGATGCAAGCGGCGTCGCCACCGCGTCGTATGTCATTCCGGCCGGCTTCGTGGGCGACAAGCCCATCGCCGGAACCTTCGCGGGTGATGTGGTCTACGCCGCTTCCAACGGCGCAGGCACCCTCACCATTGAGAAGGCTGATGTCACCGTAACCGTGCCCGATGTCAGTGGCAAGGTCGCCGCGACGGTCGCCTTGACCGCCACGGTGAAGCGCAACAGCGACAGCGCCGCCCTCGCCGGTCTGAGCGTGGCGTTTGATCTGAACGGTACGGCTGTCGGCTCTGACGACACGGACGCCTCCGGTGTCGCCGGCGTCGACTATGTCCTTCCGGAGCCGCCGGGCGCTTCGACGATCACGGCTGCCTTCGCCGGTGACGGCGAGAACAACGCCGACGCGGGCTCGGGCACCCTGACGGTCAACAAGGCTGACACCGCTCTCACGGTTAGCAGTCCCGCCGGTGTGGCCGGCACGTCCGTCGATATCACCGGTGCGCTCACCCGCACCAGCGATGGCGGCACGCTGTCCGGCAAGTCCGTTGACGTTACCGTTGACGGGTCTGCGGTCGGCACGGCCGTCACCGACGGCGGTGGCGACTACACCATCGCCTATGCCATTCCCGCCACCGCGACGGCCGGCGCGCATTCCGTCGGCGCTTCGTTTGCGGGCGACGTGAGCTACGAGGCCACCACGGCCACCGGTACGCTCACCGTCAGTGTCAACACGACCATAGCAGTGGCTCCCGCCTCGGGCACCCCGGGTGGCGCCGCTGCCGCGATCTCCGCAACCCTTACCCGCAACAACGACGGCGCCGGGCTCAGCGGCAAGTCGGTCACCTTCAAGGTGAACGGCACCGCCATTGCAGCCGGTACCACCGATGCCGCGGGTGTTGCAACCTCCTCGGCTGCCGTCGGTGACACGGCTGCCACGTTTGAGATTGAAGCCAAGTTCGCCGGGGACGCTGAGTACCTGGAGAGCACCGGCACAGGTACCCTGACGGTCGTTCCAGCGGCCACCTCGGTCTACGTTCCGGATCGCACCGGCCATGCCACGGAGACCGTGCTGCTTCGCGGTTACCTGAAGCGGACCACCGATAGCGGCTGGCTTACCGGCAAGACGCTCACCTTCAAGGTGGACGGCACTGCGGTAGGTAGCGGCGTCACGGCAGGGGCTTCCGGCGCCAGCTACACCTGGACCATTCCCGGTGTTGCCGGCATTCGCACGATCACGGCGGAGTTCGCGGGTGACGTCGGCTACAACGCGAGCACCGGCTCGGGCAAGCTGACGGTTACCGGCGGGACCGCCACCAAGGTCTATGTGGTTGACCGTACCGCCAAGATCGCCACCTACACGGTGCTCAAGGCGTACCTCTACCGGATGGACAACTCGCCTGTCGCCGGCAAGACCATCAGCATCTCGGTTGATGGCACCCTGGTCGGCACCGACGTAACCCGCGTATCGGGCTATGCCCAGTTGGGCTACACGGTTCCTGAGGGCGCCGGTCCCGGCACCCGCGGCATCCACGGCGAGTGGGCCGGCGACGGCGGCTACAACGCCTCCAGCAACCATGGCACACTCACCGTCCAGAAGGCCCCGTCGTACCTGTACGCATTCCCGCGCACCGGTCGCCAGGGCGTTACCGTGACGCTGATGAGCTACCTGCGGCGGCTTCCCGACTACGCCAAGCTCGGCGGCAAGACCATCGACTACACGCTCGATGGTTCAGCCATCGGCAGCGCGGTCACCGGCGCCGACGGTATCGCCAATCTGTCCTACGCCATCCCGGCGACGCTGTCTATCGCCAACCATACCATCGGGACCTCGTTCGCAGGGGATGTCTCCTACGACGCGTCGTCCGCGACCGGTATCTTGAAGATGATCCCGTAGGACCGGCCAACTCGGAGGCGGCGCTTCGGTTCCGCCTCCACTCTCCGTGTTAGGAGACAGCCCCTCCCGGCCACGGGAGGGGCTGTTCCTTCAGGTAAACAGCATGCCGAGGATCGAGCTGGTTCGCGACGTCGCCGCGCCGCCGCAACGGGTCTACGAGATCGCCCGCAAGGTTGAGGACTTCCCCACCTTCATGGAAGATCTGCAGTCCATTACCATCCTGGAAACGAGTGCGGACGGGCAGACGACACTCAGCGAATGGGTCGGACTGATCCGCGACTTCAAGATGACGATCAAGTGGGTCCAGGAGGATCGCTGGGACGCCCAGCAACTGACCGACACGTTCCGCATGGTCCGAGGCGATATGGACGCCATGGCCGGCGAGTGGCGATTCGAGCCCATCGGCTCCGGCACGCGGTTCGTCTCCGTGCTGGAGTACGAGTACAACGTTCCGCTGATCGGGCCCATGATCAAGGCGCTGATCCGCAAGAAGATGGAGGGCAACCTCGCCGCCCAGATGCAGGCCATCAAGGAGCGGGCGGAACAGCCCGCGTAATCGACGGCCGTCAGACGATGGCGTTGGGGCTGACGGTGGTTTCGGCGGCAGAAGCGGCGTGGTTGGCCTGGCGGGCCCAGGCGAAGAGCAGGTCCGACAGGCGATTCAGGTACCGGGCGACGGCCGGACTGACTTCGCCGGACCGGATCAGGACGGCCAGCGAGCGCTCGGCACGGCGGCATACGGTCCTGGCCACGTGCAGGTGGCATGCCGTCGGAGTGCCGCCTGGAACGATGAAGGCCGTGAGCGGTGGCAGGGCACCCCATGCCTGGTCGATCTGCGCCTCCAGGGCGGTGATCCATGCATCGGGTACCCGGCAGGCACGGTGCTCCCCTGCGGCGGTGGTCGCAACGTCTGAGCCGACCACGAAGAGCTGGCGCTGTGTGGCGAGGATGCCCTCAGCCATCTGCCCGCTGCCGGCAGCGCATCGTGCCAGGCCCAGAGCTGCGTTCAGCTCGTCGATGTCGCCGCAGGCGGTAATCCGGGGGTCGTCCTTGGGGACGCGCTCGCCGGAGTAGAGGCCCGTGGAACCTCCGTCACCCGACCGAGTGTAGATGCTGTCGGCCATGTTGGTTGCCTGTCCTGCATACAAAGGGCGCAGCCCGGTCGGCTGCGCCCAGTTCAAAGCCGTAGCGTCGCGTGCGCTACTTGCCGTGGGCAGCCGCGTTGCGCTGGATGAACGCTTCCCACTGCGCCGGCACGTCGCTGTCGGCGTAGATTGCGTTCACAGGGCACTCCGGCTCGCACAGGCCGCAGTCAATGCACTCGTCGGGGTTGATGAACAGCATATCAAACGAGTTGCCGTCAGCATCGGTGTAGACCTTGTCGGCAAAGCAGTCTACAGGGCAGACGCCGACGCACGCCTTGTCCTTAACGCCGATACAGGGCTCGCACACCACGTAGGCCATAGCCATTCTCCTTGTTCCGGACGGGGTTTGGGTCACTGAGGCCGAGAGGCCCTCTGCTTCTCCGAAGCATACCCGCTCTGTCGCGCAAGTGGAACCCCCTACCGCTTCCCTCGCTCTTCCCGCGCCCTGGCGGCGAGGCGCCGGATCTCCGCTTCGAGCCGCTCACGAGCTGCCTCAAGGCCCGGACGGCCGGCCAGCCCGCCGGAGAGCTTCTCCCAGGGCATGGCGGGGCCGTATACAACCACGAGCTTGGTTGAGGTACGCAGGAACCGGTACGAGCGGGGCGGCACGACGCTGTCGGTTCCGGCAATGCCGACAGGCAGGACCGCGCAACCCGAGCGCTGTGCCAGCATTAGTACGCCGCCCTGCAGCGGCTGCATGGCCCCATCGACGCTTTCGTGGCCCTCTGGGAAGGCTACAAGCGCCTCGCCTGCCTTCAGCACGCCCAGCGCACGCCGCATGGCGCCGAGGTCCGGCGAGTCCTGCTTGATCGGGAAGGCCCCCATGACGGTGCATAGCCGGCCAAGGAACGGGATGGTGAAGAGCTCATCGGTGGCGAGGTAGCGGCAGCGCCGGGGCATGGTTACCGCCACCAGCGCGGGGTCAGCGTGGCTGACGTGGTTCGGCGCCACGATGAGCGCGCCGGTACGCGGCGGCTCCTCCTCGCGTAGGCAGCGGTAGCCGCCCAGCGCCGTGAGGATCAGCCTGATGCCGCCGAGGACGACGGCGTTCACGAGCCACTTGACCACTCCGCACCCTCCTTCGATGGACAGCTTCATGATACGCTGCACGGTGGTCCAGCCAATGGGTCGTACGGACTACTTTGCCAAAGGCGGGATTCGATGCGCCGGGCCCATCGGGCAGGTTCGCGAGGGGGCGGTGGTGAATATAGGGGTGCGCTACAAACTGCGGCGAGAGCCCTCCGGGGCCGACGCCCTTAGGAGGACATAGATGTCGTTGGACCAACGTTGCGTGGATGCGATTCGCGTTCTCTCCATCGACGCGATCCAGAAAGCCAACTCCGGTCATCCGGGCTTGCCCCTTGGCGCGGCCCCCATGGCCTACGCGCTCTGGGCGCGCCACCTGAAGCATGACCCGTCCGACCCCACCTGGCCGGATCGCGACCGCTTCGTGCTCTCGGGCGGCCATGGATCGATGCTGCTCTACAGTCTGCTGCACCTGGCCGGCTATGATCTCTCGCTGGACGACCTGAAGGCCTTCCGCCAGCGCGGAAGCAAGACGCCGGGCCACCCCGAGTACCGCATCACGCCGGGCATGGAGACCACCACGGGTCCTTTGGGCCAGGGCTTCGCCACGGCTGTCGGAATGGCGATGGCTGAGGCGCACCTGGCGGCGACCAACAATGCCCCCGACCGCACCATCGTCGACCACTTCACCTATGTGCTGGCGTCCGACGGCGACATGATGGAAGGCGTGGCGTCCGAGGCCGCTTCCCTGGCAGGTCACCTCTGCCTGGGCAAGCTCATCTGCGTGTACGACAGCAACGATATCTCGCTGGCGGGCGCCTCGGGCCTCTGCTTCACGGAGGATGTGGGCAAGCGCTTCGAGGCATACGGCTGGGACGTGGCCACGGTCGCGGACGGCAACGACATTGATGCGATTGATGCCGCAATCACGGCTGCGAAGAAGGTCTCCAACAAGCCTTCGCTGGTGATCGTGAAGACGATCATCGGCTTCGGGTCACCGAACAAGGCCAACAGCTGCGAGTCGCACGGCAGCCCGCTGGGCAAGGACGAGGTTGCGGCCACCAAGCGGAACCTTGGCTGGGCCGACGATGCCGACTTCGTGGTCCCCGCCGACGTGGCGGCGCACTTCGCCGCGACCGCCGACGCAGGACGCGCCGCGCATGCGGCTTGGAACGCGACCTTCGCCGCATGGCAGGCCGCCGATACCGCCGCGGCTCGGAGCTTCATGCAGGGCATCGAGATGGAGCTCCCCGCAGGCTGGGACGCCGACGTGCCCGTCTTCGGCGTGGCTGACGCTATGGCGACCCGGGCGTCGTCCGGCAAGGTGCTCAACGCCATCGCCAAGCGGCTCCCCTACCTCGCCGGCGGCTCGGCGGACCTCAACCCCTCAACCAACACCGCGCTGAAGGGCATGGGCGACTTCGAAGGCTCCGTGTGCACCACGCCTGTGGAAGGCGCCGTTGGGCCGACCTGGTCGTTCGCCGGCCGCAATCAGCACTTCGGCGTGCGCGAGTTCGCTATGGCCGCTGCGGCCAACGGCATGGCCCTCCACGGCGGGATCCGCCCCTTCGTGGCCACGTTCTTCAACTTCTACGATTACCTGAAGCCGGCCCTCCGCCTGTCGGCACTCATGGACCTGCCCGTCACCTACGTCTTCACGCACGACAGCATCGCGCTGGGTGAGGATGGGCCGACGCACCAGCCCATCGAGCAGCTCGCCGCCCTGCGGGCCACGCCCAATGTGGTCACGCTGCGGCCGGCCGATGCCAACGAGACGGCCGAAGCGTGGAAGATCGCCATGCGCCGCAAGACCGGCCCCACGGCCCTGGTCCTGAGCCGCCAGAAGGTGCCGAACTTCGACCGCACCGTCTCGGGACCGGCTGACCGCACCGAGAAGGGCGCATACGTGCTCCTGGAGGCCGAAGGCGCCGAGCCTGAAGTCATCCTGGTTGCCACGGGCTCTGAGGTCGCGCTGGCGGCCTCCGCGGCGGCCCTGCTGGCGAAGGACGGGGTCCAGGCCCGCGTGGTGAGCATGCCCTCCTGCGAGCTCTTCGACGCGCAGGACGAGGCCTACCGTCAGAGCGTCCTTCCGAAGGGCGTTAAGCGCGTCACCATCGAGGCGGCCGCTACGCTGGGCTGGCACAAGTACGCCGGATGCTGCGGCGCAGTGATCGGCCTGGACCATTTCGGAGCTTCGGCCCCGGCGGAGCTCCTGTTGGAGGAGTTCGGCTTCACGGCAGCGAACGTGGCGGCTGTGGCCAAGGGCGTCATCGGCAAGTAGCGCCTCGCTCAGACGCAAAGAAGGAGGGGCCGCCGGCAGGCTGCCCCTCCTTCTCACATCACCAGGCGCCGAACCGGGTGTTAGCCCTTCAGTGCCTCGGCGCCGCCGACGATCTCAGCCAGTTCCTTGGTGATCGCGGCCTGGCGCGCTCGGTTCAGGGACAGCGTGAGGCTGCTGATCATCTTGCCCGCGTTGTCCGTCGCCGACGTCATGGACGTCATCCTCGCGCCCTGCTCGCTGGCGATCGACTCCAGTAGCGCGCTGTAGACCTGCGTGACCAGGTAGCGTGGAAGCAGCTCGGAGGCGAGTACCTGCGGGTTCGGCTCAAAGATGGGATGATCCGACGTTCCGTCGCCTGCCGCGTCCGGCGCGATCGGGAGCAACTGGAGCCGTCGCGGACGCTGGGCGATCGCCGAGCCGAACTCGGTGTAGACGATCTCGACCACATCCACCAGGCGTTCGGTGAAGTCGCGTCGTAGCCGGTAGGCTATCTGCGCTGCGTCGCCGTACCGGATGTCGTTCGGGTTGAGGGCAAGTTGCTCCATGGGACAGCCCATGCGGCGCCGGAGGAAGGTCGCGCCCCGGTTGCCCACAATGTAGAGCCGCACCCGCTCCGCGCCGTGTTCTGCGACCACTTCCTGCGCCAAGCGTAGGACCGCGGTGTTGTAGCTACCACAGAGGCCTCGGTCTCCGCTGATGATCAGAATGCCCACGTGCGCTACGTCACGCTGTTGGAGCAGCACGTCGGCGATATCATCGCTGCTCGATGCGGAGAGCCTGCCCACCACCTCGCGCATACTCATCGCGTAGGGCCGCGCCGCCTGAACGCGATCCTGGGCACGCCGCAGACGCGCGGCGGCGACCATCTTCATCGCCTTGGTGATCTGTTGTATGTTCTTGGCGACCCGAATCCGTGATCGAATCTGCCGCATGGTTGCCATGGTAGCGAGCCCTCTCCTGCCCTTGGTCCAGCCGGCATTCAGTATACCGTAGGCCCGCGAGCCGCCGGGTTGCGCCGCCCCAAACGGGCCCGACACCGAGTATCCTATGGTGACGAACCTGACGAAACGTGAGGCCCCATGCCACTTCTCCCACGACACTACGCCCGCGAACTCGCCCTGAAGACGCTGTATCAGGCCGATGTCTCAGCGGCCAGATTGCCCGATGTCCTTGCGACGATGATGGAGCAGGCTCGCCGTGTGGGCATGAACCCGGCTGAGCAGGCGTTGCGTTCGACGTCGCTCGATCTTCAGAAGTGCCGCGCTGCCCTCGGTAAGGAGGCCACCGCCCGGTTCCGGACCGTCCTGAAGCAGATCGACGGCGAGGTCGAGCAGTGCCGCGTCTCGCTTAGCGCCATCTGCGAGGCCGTCGTGGCATCAAGGCCGACCATGGACGCCGAAGGTGGGGCTTCACACGGCCACGACATCCTCTCTGAGGCCCTCGCACGGGTCGACTCTCGCCTCCACGCCGCCTCCGGCTACGGCATGGTGGGCGGCGACTGCCTTCGAGCCGCGGCTGTCACAGGGCTCGACCAGGCAAGCGCCCTGTTTGGTCGGTACCTGCCCCTGGCAGCGGAGGTCGGCGTCTTGCTCGGCCAGCTCGTTAACGGGATTGCCGCCGACCCCGGACGCCCGGACGCCCTCATCACGCGGTTCGCGCGCGGGTGGGACCTGCGCCGCCAGTCGGCGGTGGATCGGAACATCCTGCGCTTGGGCTCGTATGAGCTTCTGGCAATGAACGACATACCGGCCGCTGTCACCCTGAACGAAGCGGTGGAGCTCGCAAAGAAGTACGGCAGCGAGGACTCCAGCCGCTTCGTTAACGGTGTGCTCGCGGCCGTTGCTACTCATCTGGGCCGAATCCCGCCGGATGTACCGGCCGATGCGCCCGAAATGGAGCCATCATGAGCGCAACGCTACTGGACGGAACCGCCCTCTCGCGGACGGTTCGCACTGAGGTCAAGGATCGCGTAGCCACGCTGGTTGCGGCGGGCCACCGAGCGCCCAAGCTGGTTGCGGTCCTCGCCGGCGATGACCCGGCATCGGAGACCTATGTCGGCATGAAGCAGCGTGCCTGTGCCTGGGTTGGGATCGAGTCCGAGACCCTCCGCATGTCCGGCGCGACCACTCAGGATGAGGCGGATGCCGTGATTCGCCGCCTGAACGCCGATGCGTCGGTCGATGGCGTCCTCGTGCAGCACCCGCTTCCGAAGCACATCGACGAGGCGGCCGTCCTTCGCCTGCTTGATCCCGCCAAGGACGTTGACGGTGTCACGCCTGCCAGCATGGGCGCCCTGCTTGCCGGCGACGACCGCGCTGTCGCCGCGTGCACCCCTCTGGGAATCATGGAGTTGCTGAGCCGCTACGACATTCCCATTGAGGGCAGGCGCGCCGTGGTCATCGGCCGCAGCGTGATCCTCGGGAAGCCGCTGGCGCTGCTCCTCCTGGCCAAGAACGCCACCGTGACGATCTGCCACTCGCGTACCCGCGACCTGGCCGACCGCACCCGTGAGGCCGACTTGCTGTTCGCTGCCATCGGCAAGCCCGAGATGATCAAGGCCTCCATGGTGAAGCCCGGCGCCGTCGTCGTCGATGCCGGCTACAACCGGGTGGAGGGCCGCAAGGCCGATGTGGGCGATGTGGACTTCGAGCCGACCAGCGAGGTCGCGTCTCATATCACCCCGGTGCCGGGCGGCGTCGGGCCAATGACCATCGCGATGCTGCTGCGCAACACGACCGAAGCCGCAGAGCGCCGCGCGGCGACGGGTCAGTAGCCTGCCGAACTTGCGCCCCCGGCCGCAAAACGGCTAAACTTATGGGATTCCGGCCCGCGTTCGCGCACGTCCGCACGCTTGGCCGCGCACCCTAGAAGCTGCGAAGGAGCCAACTCACCATGACGATGGGCAAGGTTGTCCAGGTTCAGGGCCCGGTTGTGGACCTGGCATTCCCGGCCGGGCATTTGCCTGCCATTCTGAATGCAGTGCAAATCAATGATGACAGTCGGGGTATCCGGCTCACGGTCGAGGTGGCGCAGCATCTGGGAGATGACGTGGTGCGAACGATCGCCATGTCGTCGACGGATGGCCTGGTTCGCGGCATGGCCGCAGAGGACACCGGCGGCCCGATCACCGTGCCCGTCGGCCGCGGCACCCTCGGGCGCGTCTTCAACCTCCTTGGCGAGGCCGTCGACGAGCGCGGCCCGGTGGCCACGGACGAGCGATGGCCCATCCACCGTCCCGCGCCTGCCTTCGAGGACCTCTCCGGCAAGACCGACATCCTGGAGACCGGCCTCAAGGTCATCGACCTTCTGACCCCGTACCTGAAGGGCGGCAAGATCGGCCTCTTCGGCGGCGCCGGGCTCGGCAAGACCGTTCTCATCCAGGAGCTGATCACCAACATCGCCACGGAGCACGGCGGGTTCTCGGTGTTCGGAGGCGTCGGAGAGCGGACCCGCGAAGGCAACGACCTCTGGCTGGAGATGAACGAGTCCGGGGTTATCTCCAAGACGGCCATGGTCTTTGGCCAGATGAATGAGCCGCCGGGCGCCCGCCTCCGCGTGGCCCTCGGCGCCCTGACCATTGCGGAGTACTTCCGCGACGTGGAGGGGCAGGACGTCCTGCTCTTCATCGACAACATCTTCCGTTTCGTGCAGGCAGGTTCCGAGGTCTCCGCGTTGCTGGGCCGCATCCCGTCGGCCGTGGGATACCAGCCCACGCTGGCGACCGAGATGGGAGAGCTCCAGGAGCGGATCACCTCGACCTCCAAGGGCTCTGTCACCTCCGTGCAGGCCATCTACGTCCCCGCCGACGACCCGACGGACCCGGCGCCGGCCACGACCTTCGCCCACCTGGACGCATACACGTACCTGGAGCGCCGCATCGTCGAGAAGGGCATCTACCCGGCCGTGGATCCGCTGGTCTCCAGTTCGCGCATCCTCGACCCACGCATCGTCGGCGATGAGCACTACCAGGTGGCTCGAGCCGTGCAGCAGATCCTGCAGCGGTACAAAGAGCTACAGGATATCATCGCTATCCTGGGCATCGACGAGCTCGCCGACGAGGACAGGATGATCGTCGCCCGGGCGCGGCGCATCGAGCGGTTCCTCTCGCAGCCCTTCCGCGTAGCGCAGCAGTTCACGGGTATTGAAGGCAAGTACGTGCCCCTCAAGGAGACCATTCGCTCCTTCAAGGAGGTCGTTGAGGGCAAGCACGACGATCTGCCCGAGCAGGCGTTCTACATGGTCGGCAACATCGACGAGGCCGTAGAGAAGGCCAAGTCGATGACGGCCTGAGGCTGATATGGCGACCTTCCAGCTACGCCTCGTCACTCCGGATGCCGAGCTGTTTTCCGGCCCCGTTTTGTCGGTGCGCCTGCCCGGCTCCATGGGCTCGTTCGGCGTCCGGGCGGGGCATGCGCCGCTGATGAGCGCTCTCACCGTCGGCTCGATCGTCGTTACCCACGAGAACGGCGACACGGAGCTGATAGCCTCGTCAGGCGGCTTCGTCGAGGTCTCCCGCGCCGGGGTCACCGTCCTGGCCGATGCCGCCGAGCGGGGCAAGGACATCGACATCAGCCGGGCCGAGCAGGCCATCGGCCGGGCGCGGGCGCAGCTGGAGAGCGGCGAGGCCGTGGACTACGACACGGCGCGGGCCGCGCTGGATCGGGCCATGAACCGCCTCAAGGTCGCACAACAGGCAGCAGACGAAGGGTAGTCCACGCCGTTGCTGCCCACGCAGCCAAGGGGCCTCGCCACCATGACCGGGTGGCGAGGCCCTCCTACTTGCACGGTCCCCTGGCGGTGGGGCGTCAGGGCTTGGCCGGAGGCGCATCCGTGGGCTTGCTGCCCGGCTTCTCGCTCTGCGGACCGGCGCCCTGGCGCAGGCCGGGCTCGTTCTTGAGCAGTTGCGGTACGTCTTTACCGACCGCGGCGGCCGCCCGCTGCGTTACGGCCCTGGCCGAGGACTCGCCGGTCACCACCCGTGGCACGAGGAAGAGCATCAACTCGGTCTTGCTGGTCGTCTTCGTGGTGGACCGGAAGAGGTGGCCCAGCAGGGGGATATCACCCAGCAGGGGCACCTTGTGGGTCGACATGCCTCCGCTTTCGCGCATGAGACCGCCGATGGCCACGATCTCGCCGTCGCGGGTGGTCACCGAGGTGTTGGTCTCGCGGTTGGAGTAGCGCGGCGCCTGGATGCTGGTCGACCTTCCGTCGCTGTCGACGCTGCTCTGCATGGTGTCAAAGCCCAGCAGCTCACTGGAGGTTGCAACCACGTCGATCGTCACCATGCCGTCGGCGGTGATGCGCGGCGTGACATCCAGCGTGATGCCCAGGTCGAGGTAGTCGTAGTTGACGCTCTGGCCGAGGTTCAGTCCGCCGGAGTAGGCGCTGGTGACGTAGGGCACGCGGGTCGTTATGTCGATGGTCCCCTGCTGGTTGTTTGATGTGAAGACCTTCGGTGTCGACAGGATGCGGATGCGGCTGTCGGTCTGTAGCGCCTGAACCAATGCAGAGTAGTTGGAGCTCTGGATACCGTACTGGGCGCCCGGAACGATGGCGCTGTCGATGTTGGTCGAGGTGGTGCCGGCGTTGTTGATCGGGAAGTTGCTGGAGCCGGTCTGATTGATGAGTGAGCCAAAGAGCTTGCCCACGCCCTTCACATCAAACTGGAAGCCCAGCTTCTGGGTATCCTCGACGTTGGCCTCGGCGATGATCACCTCAATCATCACCTGGCTCGGAACCACGTCAAGGGTCTCGATGATCTTCTTGAGCTCCTCCAGGTTGTCGGGTGTCGTGGTCAGGATCAGGCTGTTGCTGGCCGGGTCGGCCACCACGCCGACATTGTTCCGAAGCTGAAGCAGGTTCACGAAGGAACCTGTACGCCCGCGGCCGAACTGCGGCGTCTGGAAGTTGCCGCGTCCGCCGAAGCCGCCGAAGGGGCCGCCGAAGATGAACTGCCGCGAGTCGGGAGCGTCGGTACCCTCCTGCTCGTCCGCCGCGTCTGGGTCCGGCACGAAACCTGTGGCGGTGAGGGTGCCCCGTACCCCGGCCCGGCTTGCGCCCGCGCCGTCGATGGGAGCCGATCGGCCTGTCTGGCGCCGCTGCGTTGAGGTCCGGCGCTGGTTGGTACGGGCCTGCTGGCCGAAGATGTTGAAGCCGCCGAAGCCCTGGTTGAAGCCGCCGAAGTTGCCCGAGGAGGTGCCGAATGCCTGACCCAGGATGGCCGCCATCTCGGGCGCCTGGGCGTTCTTCAGCGGCATGACAAAGGTCGTGGTCTCCTGCGGCACCTGGACGTCCAGGACCTCGATGAGTTCGTCGATCTTCTTCATGCGCTCATCGGTTGCGGTGATGATGATGGAGTTGGTGCGCTGGTCGGCCACGACCTTGGCGAAGGGATCGGAGCTCTGCACGGAGCCGGGTTGGCCTCCCCCGCCTCCGAACCCTCCAAACCCACCGAAGACGCGCTGGGCGAACGATGCCCCGCCACGAGTGGCGGAGGCTCCGCTAGCCCCAGAAAGGACCGTGTTGATGGTGTCGGCCACCTCGGCGGCATCAGCTGCCTTCATCTTGACGATGCGCGTCTTGAGGGCAGCCGATTCGGTGCCGTCGAGCTCCGTAATGAACTGCTCGACGCGCTTGGTGTTCTCCTCGGAGGCCGCCACGATGACGCTGTTGGTACGCACGTCGGCCACGGTTACGATGGCGCCCCGCTCCTGGCCCGTGCCGGCGGGCATCGGCTGGCCGTTGGGACCCATCACCATGCCTGGCGGCATCCCGGGCTGGTTGGGCTGGCCCTGGCCGCCCCGACCGCGGTTGAACACCTGCCGGAAGAGGTTGTTCAGTGATGCGGCAACCTCCGTGGCATCGGCGCGCTTGAGCGGGAACCGGGTGATCTTGTTATTGCTCGCAGCCTTGTCCAGCATCTGCACGAGTTCCGATATGCGCCGCACGTTGCCGGCCGTATCGGTTACGACCAGCGCGTTGGTGCCCGCGCTGCCCACGATGTTCGCACCCTTGTTGATCAGTGGCTGTAGCTCGCGCGCGAGGTTGGCGGCGTCGACGTTCTCGATCGGTATGACCTGGGTGATGACCTGGTTGCGCAGGTCGTCCGGCGTCGCCGTGGCGGCGCCGTCGGGTCCGCGCAGAATGGCCGTCGTCTGCACGGCGCGGTCGAGCGGTACGATCTTGAGGATGGCTGTGTTGGAGCGCTTCTCAAGCTGGCCCACGAAGCCGCGTACCTCCAGTGTTGACTGGAGCACGGTGAACGCCTGGTCGATCGTGAGCTGCTTTGGGCTGATGATGGTGACGGGCCCCGTCAGGGCGGCATCGGGCACGATCTGCCAGTTCGTTGCAAGGGCGAAGAACTTCAGGACGTTGGCAATATCGGTGCCCCGGAAGTCCATGGTCACCAGGCCCGGATCGCCCTCCGTCCCGCGCAGCATGGCAGCGATATCGGGCAACGCGGGGCTCGTCCCTGCGGGACCTGGAGGCGGCGCTCCCTGGCCAGGCGCCTGAGGCGTCGGAGCGGGCTTGATGGCCGTCACGCCCTGCTCTACAGGCCGTGTCCTGGGCTTGGCGGCTCTGGTGGGTGAGCCGGCACGCCCCTTGCGCTCTCTGGATTTGGCGGGCTTTGCGCTCCCGGTCTTGGGCTGGGCCTGCTTCGCCTGCGCCTCGCATGGCACGGCGGCGGTGCACAGCGCAACAAGGAGCGCTGCTATTACGAGGCCGCTACGGCCTACCGTTTGGTTCATGCCTGATCGACTCCTTGGCCCTTGGCTAGCCGCGGCCGCGGCCGCCCCTTCCCTGCCCGTCGAACTGCCGATTCATCCAGCGATTGCGCATCTCCTGCATCTGCTCAGGCGTCATGCCCTGCATGCGGCGCCTGATGCGCTCCTGCAGATCGGCCGGTAGCCCTGATATGCCGGGCGCCCCGCCGGGCGGAGGAGCGGCCACCGGCTGGCCGGGAGCCGGAGGCGTGCCCGGCTGGCCCGGCTGCGCGGACAGGAACGGCGCGTTCTTGTCTAGAGAGACCAGCTTGTAGTCGTCCGTCTTGGTCAGTGTGCGCGGCACGCCTGAAACTGCCACGGTCATGGTTCGGTCCGTGATCTCGGTGACGACGCCGCCGACGACGCTATCGCCCTTGCGCACAAACTGGCCTTCCTTGGTCTTGGTGTTCTCGACCACGGCCAGGACCTGCCCACCAAGCGTCACGGTGCCCGTGTAGGCCATGTCGGCGAAGGGGTCAACCACGACCGGGATGGGAGGAGGCGGGAGCGGCTTGACTGCCGGTGGAGGGGGAGGCGGCACGGAGGCCTGCGGTGACGTGAACAGGTCACCCCTCACGGCGCCCACGTAGAACTCCAGCGGACTTCGTCCTTGCTTCCTGGGGGCCGGCTGCGCGGCCACCCGCTGCTGTAAGCTCCCCTTCTGTGGGACGGGAGCCGCCGAGTCACGCCGGGTCTGGGCCACGACCATCATGGCGGCGGCGACGACAGCCAGGGCGGCGGCGCCTGCCCAGAGGGCTCTGGGCCCTTTCCATTGCCTTTGTCTGTGCATTCGTTCTACTGCCTCTCGTCTTTGCCGCCGGCCTTCAGCGCGTCGCGCGTGAAGAAGGCCAGTTGGACCTCCACATCGACCGTCCTCGACTTCGGGTCGGACGACGCCACGTTGAGCTTGTCAATCACCAGTCTGCCGGCGGGATCTTCCAGCTTGTAGAGAAACGGGATGGCCTGGGCGAAATCGCCGGCGAATCTGACAGTGAGCGTCTGGCGGGCAAGGTCGCCCTGCCTCTTCTGGCGCAGCGGCTTGAGTTCGCGCAGATGGAGCCCCGTGCGGGTGGCCAGGGCTTGCACATCGTTGACGACCTGTGGCATCACCTTCTCGGCGGGACCGTCGTAGAGCATGCCCCGGAGGGCCGGCGTCATCCGTTCGGTCTCGGCGCGCAGCCGCTTGAGCGACGCCTCCGCTTCGTGCGACTGACGGCGCGCCTCAACCGGCGGGAGCTGCGACTTGTTGCCTGTGGAAGGGCTGACGCTGAGCCACAGGGCGGCCGCTACGACTACCATTCCGATGCCGACCACGACCCGCTCACGCACGGGCCTTGAGCTTATGGTCATACCTCAGACGCCTCCGTCCGTGGGCCGCTTCCGTACGGCGCTTCGGGTCGGAGCCGGCTCGACCTCACGAGCCAGGGTGGCGACTACCAGGAAACCCACCGAGTTCGAAGGCGTGCCCGGTAGCGCTGTGGTAGCCACCGGTCCCGCGCCCTGCACATCGCCCAGGTATCCGAGCCGGACCTCCGAGAAGCGTCCTGTCTTCTGCAGGTTGACGACAAGCATGGTGGGCGCCTCGGGCTTGTTGGTCATGCCGTGAAGCGCGACGCGGCCAGCCCGGTCGATGGCCAGCTGCGTCAGGTAGGTTCCACCCTCGCGAGGCGCCGCCTGGCTCACGGCGTGGAGGACGTCTACCATGGGCTCGTGGCGCGCAAGGCCTTCCGTGGCCGTGGTCCAGGAGCGGAGCATGGCATCGTGGGAGGCCTTCGCGCTCTTGAGGGCCAGTTTCGCGGTTGCCAGCCGCGCGTTTTCCCGGACGCCAAGCGTCCTTGCGGCCGCCTGCGTACGGGTGGCCTGGAACGCCCAGCCCACGGCGCCGACCAGGACGATGGACGCCGCGGCTATGGCTGCCATACCCATCATCCGCTTCCGTTGGACTGCACGGCGTTCAGAACGCTCCAAGGGAACCAGGTTGACCCTGGCGGCGCCAACCTCTGGTTGCGCCGCGAGGCCCGCGGCAGTGGCGTACGGCAGCCAATCGGGAGCGCCAGGCATCAGCGTCGTGACGATCGACCGGCACACCAGGCCTGTTTGCGCGCCGATCGCACGAGACATGCCCTCGCCGTCGCACTCCGGCCCGGCGAGTTCGATATCGACAGGTCCCGGCAGGCGTTCGGCAGCGTAAGCCATCAGGGTGCGGGTTACTTCATCGGCCTCGTCAGCCTCAACCACGGCGCCGCGGGAGAAGAGCGTCCGGCCGTCTTCGGCGATGACGACGTCGAGCTCGCCGCCGTCGCACGAGACCAGGAGGTGCGGGGCCGCGCGGCCCAAGGTGTGTTCGGCCAGCGCAAGGGCAGAGACGCCGATACGCCTCACCTCCAGTCCCGCCTCGTCGAAGATCGACAGCAGGTCGGAGACGAGCTGCTTGCGGACGCCCACGACAAGGACGCTCATCAGCTCGTCTGCCGGGTCGTCCGACAGCACCTGATGGCCCAGTACCGCCTCCTCAAGCGGCCAGGGAACGTACTGCTGCGCCTCGAAGCGTACCATGCCCTCTACCATGTCGGACGTGGCGCGGGGCAATGAGGCGACCTTGGCGGTGACCAACCGGCGTGGCACACAGGTATCTGCCGTCGTCGCCTTGATGCCGCCGGCGGCCAGCGCAGCCCGGATCGCGGCCATCACGTCGCCTGCGTGAAGTGTCAGATCATCCCACGCGGCGCATGGAAGCGGCGCAGAGCCCCGGCGTACCGCACGGCAAGCGCCTGCGCGCACTTCGGCCTCCACAGCTCGGACCGAGCTGCGTCCTATCACCACTGCCACCCGACCTGCCCGTCCGGGCTTGCCTCCGCTCATCGCCACGTTGCTAGGGACCTCCTGTTGACGGCGGGCTGGTTGATCGCCAACTGGACCAGCCGGGGCTTCGGGCTACCTCGCGCCACTGCAGCACGCGTCCCGGCGGGGGCGCGCTCTGGGCGTCGGTGGCCGTCTCGGCTGTGGCGGCTGCCGTCGCCTCGGGTAAATCCACCAGCGCCTCCACGACGTACGGCATCGCCAGGCCGGGCATGCGCACCCGTACCCGAACAAGATAGACGGACGACTTGGTGCACAGGTTGTCGATCAGCACCTGTAGTTGCTGACGGTTCAGCGACGCAAGCTGAAACAGGTCGTTGAGGCCGGCGAAGAGCGTGCCGCCCTGCCGCGCGGTGATGAGCGCCGACAGGATCGTCTGGTCCACTCCCGGCAAGGCGGCGAGCACATCCGTGGGCGCCAGGTTGATGTTTACCACGCCCGGTCGGAACGGGTCGTCGGTCACGGTGACCTTGTCGCCGATGCTCTGCATCACAGTGCGGGTGAAACCAGGCACGTTTAGCAGGTCGGAGACGCTCCTAACGCCGTCGGCGCCAGTCTGCGATCGACGCTGGACCAGGCGATCAGCCAGCGTCCGCGAGATGCCGAGGCGAGTGACCAGGGCGTCGGCGGTGGCCGTCAGGATGTTGGTCCTCTGGGTGCCCGTAGCATCGACGTTTCGCTCGCGGGAGTAGGTCGTCAGCAATTCGCAGAGCGCGGGCGTCGCCTCGGTGGTCTCCAAGGCCTGCTGCCGTGTGTCGGCCAAGGCGCCGCCGTCGTCAGCGTCGGAGGCTCCAGCCGGACCATAGAGCATCGCAGTCGTGAAGCCTCGCAGGAGCAGCAGTTCGCCCAGCGTGTCGAACGGGGCGTTCTTCGCGCTGTAAGGGCGCGGCAGGGCCTGGTAGGTGTCGGACTCGGCGCCCTGGCTCCCGTTGGTGGCTTCCGGCGTCTCGTTGGCATCGCGCCAATCGACGATGGCGCAGGCCAGCGACGGATCGTCCCTGAGGACCGGCAGGGCCGCGAGCGACGCCGTGGAGGCGAGGTTCAGGTTCAGGCGCGAGGCGGTATCCACGACCTCGACCCGGTACCATCCGTCGCCGGCTCGTGTCCATCCGTTGGCGTCTGTGTCAGGAGGCGGTGCGAGCTCGGGCGCCACGGCGCCTCCATTGGTGAGATGCGCCAGCTGGGCGGCCATGCTGGTGACGGCCCCGCGGGCGATCCAATGTGCCTGGGCCTCGGCTACGGCCGCCGATGAGGATCGGTTGTCTCCGCGTACGCGTACCGTCAGGGCGACGGCCACCGAGACCAGAATGACCATGATGAACAACACGGGCACCAGTGCTTGCCCACGCCGGCGCGCGCTCATTGTCGCCAACCGGGCGCCAGAGCGTGTACCGGCAAATGCGGGAGCGCCGGGCGCGGACGCCGCATGCCCTGGCCACCTCCCGACGCGGAGGACGACGCGGCTACGGGGGCCTGGCCCCGCTCCTGAGGCGTGGGCGTAATGATCTTGACCATGGCCGAGGCCGTGTCCAGGGCGCCCCGGTCGCCCGCAAGCTCCACGGTGATCTCGGCCGTCGCGGGCAGCTCCGTATCGCCCTGCGTCGCCCCCTCGGATGCCGCGGCTGGTTCGACTGCCGCTTGATAGGACCAATCAGACCGCTCCGAGCCGTCCGACGCGACCAGCCGCAGCGTCAGCCCGGTGACCCGGCGGCTCAGGAGGTCCGATGGGCTTGGCGATGCGCCGAACTCATCCATAGGCTCCGCGCTGACCGTGCGGTAGAGCGTCTGGTCGGAATGGTTCAGCGTGTAGGTCACGGTACCCACGTCGGACTGCGGCGGCGCCTGAAGCAGCTCCTCGTCAGCGGCGAGGCGCCGCAACCTGACGTGGGTGGTGGTCAGGCGCAGGACCTCGCCCTCGTCGCCACCGGAGGCGATGAAGCACGAGCTGGGGTTGCCGGCGGAGGCGTAGGCGTTGCGGAGGTCCTTCACCAGAACCGAGAGCACGGATCGCGCCTCCTCGGCGGCATCGGTCCGTGACCGGGCCCGGGCGTCGTTCCGGAGTGCCATGGACATGGCGAAGCCTGTGGCCACCGAGATGATGGCCATCAGCACCAACGCCACCATCACCTCCACCAGGGTGTATGCACGGCGTGTGCGGGACATCAGGATGAGGCCCCCGTTGCCGCGGGGGCCGTCTCAGGCTGGGCAACTGAGACAAAGGTGTCGAACACAAGCGACCGGGTGGCGGCCCCTCCCGACCAGGTGACCGTCAGGATGACGTGGTAGAGCTCCTGCCACTCGGTGGCCTCCACAGACTGCGTGTAGGCGTAGCCGGGGTACTCCTCGCCGAACTCCCCCTGCTGCTCACCCACGGTGATCTCATCGGGTGCGGCCTCCAGCCTCGCCAGCTGCCTCTCGGCGAGCATGGCCGCGTTGGTTCGTTGGGCCGCCATCGCCTGGCTGCGAATAGCCGAGGTGATGCAGAGGATGGCCGCCACGACGCCCACAAACAGCAGCACTGTGGCGACCGTCATCTCCACCAGCGTGAAACCGGCTCGGCGTCGCCGGTCAGGGCGCATCCGGCTGGACCCCATTTGGCAGGATGAAGACGCGGCCTGTGGCAGCGGTCACTTCAAGGTCAGCGTTGTAGCCGTGGCGCGAGACGATCTGGATTGCGGCGCCCTCGCAGGAGCCGTCGTCTTCGAACGTCACCAGCGTATCGACCTTGCCCGGCGTGTCGGCCGTTCCGGAGCCCTCGGAGGCCTTACGGACCTCGAGGATCCGTACGTCCTCGGGTAGCCGCACCCTTCGGACCGACGGCTGCCGCGCGTCGGCGGAACCGGTGCTGAGCTCCACCGGCAGGTCCAGGTCACCGGGAGGGGCTGCAGGCTCGCAGCTTAACTCATCCCGTTGGGCGTCAATATGGACCGCTACCGAGGCGCCTGATGCGGATGCCTGGTAGCGTGACCATGCCAGCAGGTCCGCCACGTCCGTGACGGCCTGGCGAAACGCCACACGCTGGACGACGCGCGAGTAGGCGGGCACGGCGGCGCTGGAGACGACAGCCATGATGATGACAATCACGATCATCTCGATCAGCGTCACGCCTCGCCTCCGGCACATTCGCCTGCCGGAGGCCGCTCCGCCATACACCGTCGCGTGGCTACTGCTGCTGATGGACGTTCCAGTTGCCCAGGTCATCGTTTGTGCCGGGCTGCTTATCGGGGCCTGCAGAGTAGATGTCATAGTCGTTGCCGTGGTCGCCCGGGTTGGCATAGATGTATGGATTGCCCCAGGGATCCTGCGGCACGCCGTTCTTGAGATACGGGCCGCCCCACTTCGGGTTGTTGCTCACGTTGCTCTGGAAGGCGTTCAGCCCCTCATCGGCGGTGGGGTACTCGCCGGTATCGAGCTTGTAGGTCTCCATCGTGTTGTCCAGCGTGCTGATGTCCGACGTGGCTTTGGCGAGGCGCGCGTCCTCGGTTCGGTTGATGACGCGCGGGATCACTACGGCCGCCAGGATCGCCAGAATGATGATTACGACCAGCAGCTCAATGAG
>CAISJD010000164.1 GCA_903885605.1 uncultured Chthonomonas sp.
CTTGCCCCACTTGTCATCATCAGCAACGAACTTGCCGCCGGGCTCCTCGCCGCGCAGCGAAAGGCGCACGCGGTAGTGGTGGAAGCCGTAGCGCCCGAGGACCTCGCGGATCAGCTTCAGAGCCAGGCCGAACTCCTGCTCGATCTGATCCTCGGTGCAGAAGATGTGGCAGTCGTCCTGCGTGAGTGAGCGCACGCGGGTCAGGCCGGACAGCTCGCCGGATTTCTCATACCGGTGCAGAGTGGCGAACTCCGCGTAGCGCACGGGCAGGTCCCGGTAGGACTTCAGGCCGCTCAGGTTGAAGAGCGTCATATGCGACGGGCAGTTCATGGGCTTCAGCCGGTAGCTGACGCCCGCCTCCTGATCCACCATGGGCGGGAACATGGCGTCGCGGTAGTTGGCATAGTGGCCGCTCTTGACGTACAGGTCCTCGCGCACGATGTGGCCCGTCCAGACGTGCTGGTAGCCGTAGCGGGTCTGCGTCTCGCGGACGTACTTCTCCATCTCGTGGCGAATGATCTCGCCCTTAGGCAGGAACAGCGGGATGCCCGGACCGATATCCTCACCGGCGAAGACGAACCAGCCGAGGTCGCGGCCGATCTTGCGGTGGTCGCGCTTCTTGGCCTCCTCAAGGCGGTCGAGGTAGGTCTGCAGCTCCTCCGCCGTGAGCCACGCGGTACCGTAGAGGCGCGTGAGCATCTTGTTCTTTTCGCTGCCGCGCCAGTAGGCCCCGGCCACGTTCAGCAGCTTGAAGTGCTCGATGGCCGAGGTGGAGGGAACGTGCGGGCCGCGGCAGAGGTCCTCCCAGTCTCCCTGGGAGTAGAAGGTGATCGCCTCGCCGTCGGGCAGCTCGCTGACGAGTTCCACCTTGTAGGCCTGCTCGCCCTTGCTGCAGAGCTCCAGGGCCTCTTCACGCGCCAACTCGCGGCGGACGATGGGCAGGTCACGTCCGGCGATCTGGCGCATACGCTCCTCGATCCGCGGAAGGTCCTCCTCCTTGATCGGCGCCGAGAGGTCGAAGTCGTAGTAGAAGCCATCCTCGATGGGCGGCCCGATGGCGTACTTCGTGCCGGGGAAAAGCTCGCCCACGGCCTGGGCCATCAGGTGCGCCGCGGAATGGCGCAATGCATACAGCGAGTCCTCGCGATTAGGTTCCATAATGATCTGCTCCATGATGCTGATCCCCGGCCGTCCCGACGCGGCTACGCTGAACCATTGAGATGGACCCGGGGCTGATGATTGGCGGGCGGAAACTGCGAACCTGCGCCCAGCCTGCGGCTTCGGCGGCGCGGTTGCTGTGGGGACCGGCTAGCAGAGGATGCCGAGACGCAGCAGGGCGCCGCCGCCGGTAGTGCTAACCGACGCGGGCGAAGCCTCACAGTCTGTGCCGATTGCCCTGCTCATTGGCGTACCTCTGCTTACGTGCGCGTATTCTACCACTACGGGGCGCATCGCGCGCAGACCCGGTGTGGGGTCCGCCGGCTGCTTGCCGTAGAGGCGGCGCCCACAGATCACTGGAGACACAACAGATGAGACGATCGGTTCCGTTGGTTCCTGCCGCCCTGGCGGCCTGCTGCGCCGTGCAGCTGTGCTGCGTCGCGCTGGCTCAGAACAGCGCTGCGAAGCCCGACCCCGAGGACGCCGCCGCACGCAACATCCCGCCGGGATCCCCCAAGCTCACAGCGATGATCTTGGACCAGAAGCTCTTTGCCCCGGACCACTGGTGGAAGTACAAAGGCCCAAGCACCCACAGGCCCGGCCATTACGTGGCTGAGCAGCAAGGCATTGTCTCGGTCGGCGGATCGCTGGTGAAGAACCACGGGGCTCAGGTGACCTACCGCGTCACCGCACACCCCACCGCCGCCGTGGCGGCCGCCGCGTTCAGGTCGGCCAAGCCGAAGCCGTTCAAGTCGAACCGCACGCAGACCACCGTCAAGTCCGTGAAGCTGGGAGCCGAAGCGGTGGAGGTCCGGCAGGCCAACATCGACGCCGCTGGAGCCACGCAGTTCAGCGCCGTACGCACGGTCGCACGTTATGGCCGCCACATTGTGGATATCTCGGGCGCATCGGACATGAAGGCCTTCGGGCCGCGTCCGGCGTCCGGACCACGCGCATGGCTGCACGAGGCCGTCTACACCGCCGTCCGCCGCGAGGCCCTGTCGCGCTGGGATAGGGCCGCGGAACTGCTTCCGGAGGGTTCGGCCCCCTAGCCCGGCGGCGAGGTCCGGGCGCGAGCGTCCCGTAGCCTTCCGAGCTCCGCTGAGGCGTCAGCGGCGGCGGCGGCATTGCCCGTCGCACGCGCTGACGCCTCCAGCATGGCGAGCGCCCACTCGTACCGCTCGGCGGCGCGGTCGACGGCGGCGGCATCGGCTCCGTACAGGGCCTGCGACTGGCGGGCATCCCAGAAGGCCCGAAGCACCTTGATGCCGGACTGCAGCCGCAGTACGGCCTCGGCCGACCGCCCGTCCTTGACCGCGGCCGCCGCAAGGCCCAGATAGCCTTCAGCGAACTCCCACTCAATGCGCTCGGGGATCGCTCGCGTCGTCCCGATGGGGCCTTCGTGGAGGCGCACGATGTCTGCGTAGACGCTCCGAGCCGCATCGCTCCTGCCGGAGGCGTCCCACGCCGCCGCAAGCGCGACGAGGTTGGGCACGAAGTGCGGGTCCACACTGCGGGCCCGGTCGAACCACGTGGCCGCCTCGGCCATCTTGCCCTGCCTCTGCAGGTGCCTGCCTGCCCGGTAGAACGACTTGCCCGTCGGCGAGAGCCGCGCGGCATCCATGAGTAGCCGCCACGCCTCAGCCTCGCGGCCGGCCGAGGAGGCCAGCATGGCGGCGTTCAGGCGTGTCTCGGCGTTCCATGGCTCCGATGCGGCCGCCTCAACGAGCTTGTCGAATGCGACCGAGGGTCCGCTCTCCCCGATCGCCCCGAGGCCCTGGTACGCCAGCGTGCGGCCTGCGAAGGTGGGGGCCGCATAGGAGGCCAGTCCCAGCGCCGCAGCGCCGGCCGCCAGGCGGTTCCACCAACGCGCAGGGGTTGTATGGGCAAGGACGGAGCCTGGCCGCAGGGACCGCGATGCCGCGAGAAGAAGCGCGAGGTCAACGGCCAAGGCAGAGGCCAGCGCCGGGACATAGAGGTCCGAGTCGAAGGCGCTGTGCAGGGCCAGCCCGACGCTCCCGGCCAGCGCTCCGGCGGCGATGACACGCAGGTCGATGGCCGGACCGTGGCCCGCATCCGTCGGAGCCTTGGCGCCTTTCGAGGCTACTAGCGCCCGCCAGCCGGTGAACCAGGCACAGCAGAGCGCCGCGAGCAGGCACAGGGCGGCCGGGGCGCCGGACTCGCAGCCCAGTTGCAGGTAGGTGTTGTGCGCATGCTGTGTGAAGCCGACCACGGCGTAGGGCGGGTAGGCCGTGGCGAACGAACCCGCGCCGAAGCCCTGGAGCGGCCGCGCGGCCATCATGAGGGCGGCGCCCTTCCAGGTCAACGCCCGGAACCGCGCCGAGTAGGACTGATCGCCGGAGGCCTTAAGCCTTGCCACCGCCGGTCCGGCCGCAAGCAGCGCGACGACGAGCATGACGCCCAGCAGGCCCAGGGCCCTCCGTCGGCAGTGCCCCACCAGCGCGCCCGATGCCCAGCACGCCGCACCGAGTAGCACGACAGCCACGAAGAGCGAGGCGATGCCCATTCGCGATTGCGTCAGCAGCAGGCAGCCGAACTGCAGGAGGAGGCCGAGAGCCGCCGAGGCCGGGAGCCTCCCGCTCCGCGCCGTCAGACCGATGGCCAGCGTCAGGGGGATGGATGCGACCAGCAGGCCGGCCAGGAAGTTCGGCATGGTGAACGTGGCGAAGACGCGCCATGTGCGGTCGCCGGAGAGGAAGTGGACCGCGAACTCACCCAGGCCGCGCAGGGCGACCAGCGAGCTTGCCGTCACGAACACCAACGCCAGCCCCAGCAGCAGCCCCCTGGAGCGCTCCGAGCGGTAGACCGCGAGCCCCAGGGAAAGCGAACCCACGACCCCGGCCACCATGGGTAGCGCGTCCTGCTTCGCTGGCGCCCAGACCGCCGAAAGCGCCGCCAGGAGAGCGACCAGGGCGAACAGAACGGCCGTGGCCCGCTGCACCGGCGGCACGGTCCGCGCCTCGCCTGCGTCGCGCCAAACGGCGGCAAGCGCCGCGAGGCCGGCCAGGACCCAGGCGATGGGTGTGGCAACCAACTCGATCCACTCCGACAAGGCCGGGTCGGGCACGCGGCGGTCGCCGAGGTACCCGCCCCAGACCGTGAGGAGCAGTACGGCCAACCCCGCGAGCCAGGCCCACGCCGGCGTCCGCACGGCTGCGGCCTTCTCGTGCACTACGGGCGTTCGCTTGCACGCCCTCACTTACGAGGTCCCCTGAGCAGGTTCTTGACCTTGTAGCGGATCAAGCGCCCCGATGCCCGCGCCACCAGGCCCGGCACGATGAGTGGACGGATCCAGATCGGCGTCTGCGCGGCGTAGTGCTTCCGATAGAAGCGGTACATACTCCGGTGGAACTCATAGGTCATGCGCGTGGGCACACGGTCGCTGGAACGGCCGATGAGGTGGTAGATCACGGCGTCGGGCACATACTGAACCAGGTGGCCCAGGCTGTGCACTCGGTAGCAGAGGTCCACATCCTCGCAGTACATGAAGAAGCCCTCATCGAAGCCCTGGGTGCGCTCCAGGGCGTCGCGTCGGATCATCAGCGCCGCCCCCGAGACCCAGTCCACCGTCCGCGGCACATCGTGGTCCCAGTCGCTCATAAGGTAGTCGGACGTGAAGCGGTTCTTGGGAAAGAGGCGACCGAGCGGCGTGTTCCGGAAGAAGCCCGCGCCCAGGTCCGGGAACGCCCTGCAACTGAACTGGAGCGAACCGTCGGCGTTAAGCAGCTTGGGCCCCACGATCCCGGCCTCAGGATGGGCGTCAGCATAGGCTACCAGAGCATCCAGTGCGCCGTCAGTGACAATGGTGTCGGGGTTCAGGAAGAGCACGTAGCGGCCGTCGGCGTGCGGAAGGGCCCGGTTGTTGCCCGTCGCGAAGCCGAGGTTCGAGGTATGTACGCAGAGGACCGCGCCGGGGAATTCGGCGGCCACCATGGATCTGCTCTCGTCCTCGGAAGCGTTGTCGGCAACCACCACCTGCACGGCCGAGATCCATGTCTGACCGAGGATCGACGCGAGGCACTTTCGCAGGTCGGCGCATGTGTTCCAGTTGAGGATTACCACGGAGAGGTCATGCGGCATGGTTGCGGACGGCTCCTCTCCGCGCGGCCACGCGCCACGCCTGCAGCCAGGACGCGGCCGCCGCCAGCGCCCTGATCGGCGCGTACCGTGGTCCGCCGTAGTGCTTTCCGTAATACGCAAGCAGCCCGCGCCGCGACTCCCAGGCCATGGCGGGCGCCACCTGGCCGGTGCTGGCGCCTCCGTAGTGCTTGATCTGCACCGAAGGCGTGTAGACGATACGCCACCCGCGCTGCTTGGCCCGGTAGCACCAGTCGACCTCGTTGAAGAAGATCGGGAAGCGCTCGTCCAGCAGTCCCACCTGGCGCACGGCCTCGCCGCGCAGAAGCAGAAAGGTGCCCATGGGCTGGTCCACGTCCGCCTGCCGATCATAGTCGAAGTGGGTCATCCTGTAGGCGCCGAAGAGCGGGCTGGCCGGAAAGAGGCGCGACAGGCCAAGAGCCTCCCACAGGATCGAGCCGGGGGTTGGAAAGCCGCGCACGGAGCGCTGCGTCCGACCGTCGGCGCCGACGAGGCGGCAGCCCAGTGCGCCGATCTTCGGGTCCGACTCGAGTACCTGTAGCGCTCCCTCCAGGGCGCCTGCCGGAACCACTACGTCAGGGTTCAGGAGCAGCGTGTGCCGGCCCGCAGCCGTCCGCATGCCCTGGTTGTTGCCCTCGGCATACCCGGCGTTGCCGGTGTTGGCGAGCAGTTCCACCGTGGGGAACTCGGCCTGTACCATGGCGGCGCTGCCGTCGCCCGAGGCGTTGTCCACGACGATGATCTGCAGGCGTAGGTCCGAGCCCGGCGCCAGAAGCGAGTTGAGGGCATCGCGCAGCATGTCGCGGGTGTTCCAGTTGACGATCACGATGCTGAGATCGGGCTGCATTGGTCTACGCCGCCCAGGCCGCGACAGCCAGCAAGTCCTCCGCAAGCCAATCCGGCGGCGACTCAGTGTACGCGGCCGGGGAGCGCCCATGCAGCAGTCCGATCGTCGTCGCGCCGGCGGCTCGTCCTGCCCGCGCGTCCATCCAGTGGTCACCCACAGATACGAATGAAGCGCCCGGGGAGCCGGTGGCGGCCAAGCCGGTCCAGAGGTGGCGCGGGTCGGGTTTCCAGTAGGGCGTGTCATCTCGTGTCACCAGCGGCAGGGCATCCATGCCAACTGCAGCGACAAGCCATGTTGCCACCGTGCGGCAGTTCCGCGTGACGATGGCGCATGAAACGCCTCGCAGCCTCATGGCATCGATGACCTCCAGCGCGCCGGGCATGGCCTCGGCGTGGCGGCAGTACTCCTGCTCCAAACGCTCCAGCAAGCCAAGGGCGCCCTGTCGCCACTCACGCGCCGCGTGGGAGCCGGCAGAGATGGCCAGTCGGTCTGTGGCTGCGGCAACGTAGCCCAGCAGGTCGAATGGGCCCTCCGGCGCGGACAAGCCGTGTGCTGTCGCCCACCCCCGAAGCTCGTCGCGCATGGCGGCGAAATCGATGGAGGAGTAGACGAGCGTGCCGTCCAGATCAAACAGCACGGCGCGCACCCCGTCGAACGGCGATCCCGAGAGCTCGTTCACGCGGAGTACGGTGTCCAGTCCGGCTCGGCCACTCCCAGCAGGTCGTACAGGGCCTCCCGGACGATGCGCTCCGACGCCGGGGAGTACATCAGGTTGTGGTAGTACCGATGGGCGTGGTTGGTCTCGTAGCCCCCCAGTTCATAAGCCGCCGCGGTGGGCAGATAGTTGTGGGCGCCGTTGGTGCAGCCTAGCGTGAAGACGGGGCCAAGCGCCTGGGCATCAAGGTCCAGCGCATACTGCACGAAGACTTCGGCGGGCAGGCCCACGAAGCAGGCGCCTTGCACCGTGATGCGCTGAATCTCCATCTCGGCTGGGACCGACGTGCCGCCGGCCTCGGCGATCCGTAGCTCCAACTGAGCGTATGCCAGGAGGCCCTCGGAGTTCAGGATCGCCCCGACGCTCCCGGCGGCGCGGTCGGCCGCCAACTGCGCCTCGCAGCGCGCCACGGTCTCGCGGCACTCCTCAACCGGCGGTGGAGGAGACATGGGTAGCTGGACGGTGCGAATGGCATGGGAGATGGGCTCGTCCTCCATCAGCGGCCCGGCGTCCTGCCACGCCTGCAGGGCGGCGCCTCCCAGCATGCGCCCGTTGTGCGCTGCGGCGGTGAAGGTGGCGCGGCGCATGGGATTGATGTTGCCCGAACAGCCCTGCAGGAAGAGCGGCGTGGCCTTGCCGTCTGTCTGGCGCCGTACCGCATCGGCCGCATAACCGCAGTAGTCCGCGGTGATCCGCAGGTTGTCGCCGCCCAGCGTCGTGCCGTGGCAGGCGTGGGTGAAGAGCATCGCGAAGAGGTCGCCCGAGGGTTCCGATACAGCGAGGACGTCGACATAGGGCGCCACCGGACCGGCATAGTTGTGGCCGATGGTGGTTCCGCCGCCGGACGCTGCGGCGCGGCGGTTCACTCCCACCTGGACCGGCGCCCTGCCGTACGACAGCTGCGCGGGCTTCAGCGTGTCCGCGGCCTGCCGCACGGCGCCGACGATCTTCCGCGTCAGGATGTCGACATAGGCCTCGTCGATGGGGCCCATGGCGTTGAACTCCTTGACGTTCGGCCCGCCGTGGGTGTGCGAGGCATTGAGCATGAGGGCCTCGGGTGGGATGCCGACGGCCTCCCATACCGACTGCCGGATCCGCTGCACCATGCCGTCGCTGAAGCCGATGAGGTCGGCGGAGACGATGCCGACCGGGGCGCCGCCGTCGTGAAACACAATGGCGCGCGCATGGAGCTCATCGTGGATGGCCACGCAACCCGTGGGGCGGAAGGCGTACCCGCCCATCCAGACCCCGACGGGCGGAGTGATGTTGGTCTCACAGACGCCGGCATAGAGCGGCATAGGTCACCTCCCCTGGGTGCTTGGCCCGAACGACAACTCCGAACGTCGGAACGGCATATTATACGGCATGGAGCCTCGGCCGCAGTCGGCGCGCCGGCGGGCTCCAGAAGCTCCCCGCAGGTATACTCGGCAGGCGCCTGGGCCCGATCCCGGCGCGTACAGGGAAGAGCATGGCTTACCAGGATTTTCAGGCATTCCTGCGCGATCTAGAGGCACACGGCGAGCTGGTTCGCATCTCCGCGCCGGTGAGCCCCTACCTGGAGATCGCCGAAGTCGCAGACCGCGTCATGAAGTCTCCCGGCGGCGGCAAGGCGCTCCTGTTCGAGCAACCCGCGGGCTACGGCATGCCGGTGGCGATCAATACCATGGGCTCCCGCAGACGCATTTCCATGGCGTTGGGCGTCGGCGACATCGAAGACCTTGCCGCGGAGATCGCCGACCTGGCCAAGCCCGAGATCCCCACAGGCTGGCGCGAGCGTCTACGGTTGCTGCCGAAGCTGCAGCGGCTGGCGGCGGTGCCGCCCCGGACGGTGAGTTCGGCGCCCTGCCAGGAGGTCGTCCTGCAAGGCCCAGACGTGGACCTGACGCGCCTGCCGATCCTCACCTGCTGGCCGCAGGACGGCGGGCCGTTCGTCACGCTGCCGCTGGTCTTCACGCACGATCCCGCCACGGGCAAGCGCAACGTGGGCATGTACCGCATGCAGGTCTACGACCGCCACACGACAGGCATGCACTGGCAGCTCCACAAGTCCGGCGCGGAGCACCATCGGCAGTCGCGTCAGGCCGGCAGGCGCATCGAGATCGCCGTGGCGCTGGGCGGCGACCCCGCCTGCACCTTCGCCGCCATCGCTCCGCTGCCGCCGGGCATCGACGAGATGCTGTTTGCCGGTTTCGTTCGGCGGAAGCCTGTGGAGATGGTGCGCTGCAAGTCGGTCGATCTCTCGGTGCCCGCCGAGGCCGAGATGGTGCTCGAGGGCTACGTCGACCCTGACGAGACGCGGCCGGAAGGCCCCTTCGGCGACCACACCGGCTTCTACACGCCGATCGAGGACTACCCCGTCTTCCACGTTACGACCCTCACGCGGCGTCGCAGCCCGGTCTATCCCGCTACCATCGTAGGCCGTCCGCCCATGGAGGACGGATGGATGGGAAAGGCGGTGGAGCGGGTCTTCCTGCCGCTCATCAAGCTCGTGGCCCCGGATATCGTCGATATGCACCTGCCGGTCCACGGCTGCTTCCACAACGTGGCCCTGGTCTCCATCCGCAAGCGGTACCCCGGCCACGCATTCAAGGTAATGAACACGCTCTGGGGCCTGGGGCAACTGATGTTCACCAAGGTCATCCTCGTGTTCGACGATGACGTCGACGTCCAGAACCTGGACGAAGCCCTGTGGCGGTTCGCCAACAACATCGATCCCGAGCGCGACATGCAGGTGACGCGCGGCCCGATCGATGTGCTCGACCACGCCTCCAGGCAGGTGGGCTACGGCTCGAAGATCGGCTTCGACTGCACCAGGAAGCTCGCCGCCGAAGGCTACGGGCGCGTCTGGCCCGAGGCCATCGCCATGTCTGCCGAGGTTCGAAGCAGGATCGATGATCTCTGGCCGTCGCTGGGACTGGACGCGGGCGGCCGGTGATGGCGTGGCATGGGCTCTGGGAGGCTTTGGTGAGTTGGGACCGGCGAACCATGCTGGAGATCGCCGCGACCTGCCGCACGCCGTTCCTGGACCGCCTGATGCCGCATATCACGGACCTTGGCCTGGGGCACGTGCAGGCCATGGCGATGCTTGCCGTTGCCGCCCTCCTCTCGTGCCGTTCGGACGGCGAGGGCCGTCAGTGGCGACGGCCTACAGCCGCCGCCATGCGCGCCCAGTTTCGGTGGCTCGGCCCCATGCTGCTTGCGACGGTCCTGGCGGGCATCATCGCCCCGGTTGCCAAAGAGGCCATCGCCTCGGTGTCGCCGCGGACGAGGCCGGTCTGGTTCTACACGCTGGAGCACAGGCAGGGCAGGCACATGGACACGCGTCTTGGCGGCGTGCCCGGACGCAGGCCCTTGCGCGCCAACGGCTTCCCATCGGGCCATACTGCCACCTCGTTCGCGGTCGGCACGGTGGCTGTCCTGGTCAGCGGCCGTCGGCGCCAGGCATGGACCGCCGCAGTGGCCCTTCTTGCGGCAGGCCTCATTGGCTTCTCCCGCGTCTACATGGCCGACCATTGGCCGCTCGACGTGCTGGGCGGCACCCTGGTGGGACTCCTCTGCGGGTTCGCCGCCATGGCGATGGCGCGTGGCGGCCACCCGTTCGCCGACATGCGAGAGGCTCCCGCTGAGGGGGCGCACGCATGAGGACCGGCAGGTTGGTGGTAGCGATCACCGGGGCCAGCGGGACCGTCTACGCGGCCCGTTTCCTCCGCATGGCCGTTCCCGCGTTTGACGAGATATTCCTCGCCTACTCGCATCAGGCGCTGGAGGTGGCCGAACTGGAACTCGGCCTGCCCGGTTTCGCCGCCGATCCCGACCCAGCCCGTCTGGCCGGCCTCCCCTGCCCAAACGTCCGCGTGATGGATCCGCGCAGCTACTTCCACCCTCCGGCCAGCGGATCGTTCACGCATGACGGCATGGTCATCATCCCGTGCTCCATGGGCACTGCCGGCCGGATCGCCGCGGGCATCTCGGACAACCTCGTGGCGCGCGCCGCCGATGTCTGCCTCAAGGAGCGCCGTCCGCTGGTGCTCGTGGTGCGAGAGACGCCGCTGAGCCTGGTCCACCTGCGCAACCTGACCGCGCTGACCGAGGCGGGCGCGGTGGTCTTGCCGGCGTCGCCGTCTTTCTACAACAAGCCGCAAGGGATCGACGATCTGGCGGACACAGTGGCGGCACGGGCGATGCATCAGGTCGGCTTTACCCCGGCGGTCGTTCCGCCCTGGCAATACGCGACGCCATGAGCCGCGTCCTCCGCAGGATCGGCGACTACAGCGAGTTGGTGAAGTTCGAGCACACCGTGTTCGCGCTACCGTTCGCTGTCATGGGCGCCGTCCTCGCGACGCGGTACCAGGGCTTGGCGTGGCCCTCGCTTCGCTCCACGGCCTGGGTGCTGGTTGCCATGGTGTGCGCGCGCACGGCCGCCATGGCCTTCAACCGGCTGATCGACGCGGACATCGACGGCCGTAACCCTCGGACCGCTATGCGGGCCATTCCAGCGGGCCTGATCAACCGCAAGGCGGCCGCTACACTGACCCTGACAGCATGCGCCGGGTTGGTGGTCTCCGCTGCCATGCTGGGTCCACTCTGCCTGGCGCTGTCGCCCGTCGCGCTGGCGGCGGTGCTCTCTTACTCGCTCTCCAAGCGGTTCACCTCATGGTCGCACCTCTGGCTAGGCGCGGCCATCGGCATCGCTCCGACAGGTGCGTGGCTGGCCCTGGGCGGCCCATGGCATCCGGCGCCGCTGATGCTGTCGGTGGCGGTGGCGCTCTGGGTGGGTGGGTTCGATGTCCTCTACTCCTTGCAGGATGAGGGTTTCGACCGGCGGGAGGGCCTCCACTCAGCGCCGGTGCGCCTGGGCGCCGCCAGGGCCATGGCCGTCTCCAGCCTGATGCATGTCGGCGCGGTGGCCTTCCTGCTCGGGGTCTACGCGACGCTTCACCTGGGACCTCTCTACCTTGCCGGGGTCTGCGTCTCCGCAGCCTTGCTGGCCTATGAGCACAGCATCGTGCGGCCCAACGACCTGTCGCGCCTGAATATGGCCTTCTTCGCAGTGAACGGGTGGCTCAGCGTCACCCTCTGCCTGCTGACCGTCCTTGATGGAGCGGTCCGCCGATGAAGCCGCTGCGGCTCGGATCGGTGCCCTACGTGAACGCAGCGCCGTTGACCAGCTGGCTCCATGAGGCGGAGTGCCCGTATGGGTTCAGCATTCGCTACGAGCCGCCCAGCCGCCTCGCCTCGCTGCTCGACGAGGGCGCCCTCGACCTGGCGCTGGTCTCCAGCATCGAGCTCGCTCGCCGCTCCGATCTGCGCTACATGCCCGGGCCCGTCATTGCATCCGAGGGCCCTGTGCTCACGGTGCGTGTGCTCTGTCGGCAATCGCCGCATGAGGTGCGTAAGCTGGCGGCTGACACCTCCTCGCTCACTTCGGTGGCCCTGGCGCGCATCTGGTGGCGGGAGACCTACGGCTACGAGCCCGATATCCGCCCCATGGCTCCCGACGTGCCGCACATGATGGAGGAGGCCGACGCCGCGCTCATCATCGGTGCACTGGAGGCGGAGCCTCCGCTGGGCCTGAGGGTTGTCGACCTCGGCGCGGCCTGGTTCGAGATGACGGGACTGCCCTTCGTCTATGCCGCCTGGATCGGGCGTAGCGATCTCGACTGGCGCCCTGCCGCCGCGCTCCTGAATGAGGCCCTCGACCAAGGCATGGCGCAGGCCGATGCCCTGGCCGGCTGTTGGGCGCGAGCGCTGGGCCAGCCGACAGAGCTGGTGCGCCGGTACTTCACCCAGACCATGCGTTACCGCCTGACACCTCGGGCAGAAGCCGGCCTGCGGCTGTTCGCGGTGAAGTGCGGTGAGCACGGTATCCTCACCGAGCGCCACACGCCGCGGCCCTACGGATGTGCTGATCGCGATGAGGAGGGCTCCTATGAGTGAGACATGGCTGAGCCGGGCTGCTGCTGTCGAGGCGCGGACGCGCGACCTGCGCCACCGCATCCATGCCAACCCTGAGCTGAGTGGACAGGAGCGCGAGACCGCCGCACTGGTCGCCGAGACGCTCATGTCGCTCGGCCTGGCCCCGAGGACCGGCGTGGGCGGACATGGGGTCGTGTGCGACATCGCCGGCGGGACCCCGGGGCCCATGGTGGCCTTGCGCGCGGACATGGACGCCTTGCCGATACAGGAGGAGACCGGCCTGCCCTACGCGTCGGAGCGGCCGGGCGTGATGCACGCGTGCGGACACGACGGCCACACGGCCATGCTGCTCGGTCTCGCTCTTGTTCTGGCCGCGGCGCGAGATCGGCTCCGCGGCACGGTGCGCCTCATCTTCCAGCCCGCCGAGGAGACCGTCGCAGGCGCCGCCGCCATGTGCGCTGAAGGATGCATGGATGGCGTATCGGCGGTGTTCGCGCTCCATGCTTGGCCCGGGGTGGGTGTGGGGGTCATCGCCACCAAGCCCGGCCCCGTGATGGCCTCCACCGATACCTTCGAGATCGTCATCCAGGGCAGCGGCGCGCACGGGGCCTACCCTCATCTCTCGCGGGACCCGATCGCCATCGGGGCCCTGGTCGTGACGGCGGCGCAGCAGATCGTCGCGCGGCGGATCGATCCGCTGGAGCCCGCCGTCATCACCTTCGGCACCTTCCACGCGGGCACGGCCACCAACATCATCCCGGCCGGCGCCACTCTGACAGGCACCATGAGGGCCCTGTCGGCCTCGGTTCGTGCGCTCCTGCCCCGGGCCCTGGAGGAGACCGCCCGCGGCGTCTGCGCTTCGCAGGGGGCGACCTGCTCCTGCACGATCAGCACGGGCGTAGACCCCGTGGTGAACGACCCGGCCTGGACCGCCCTGGCCATCGACGCGGCGCGCGTCGAGCTGGACGCCGGATCCGTCGCGGAGTTGCACACGCCCTCCATGGGCGCCGAGGACTTCGGGGTCTACCTGCGCCACGCGCCGGGCGCATTCCTGCGGCTGGGCATCGGCGACAAGGCCGTGGGCCACGACTGCAGGTACGACTTCAACGACGCCGCGATCGTCCGCGGCATCACCTGCATGGCGGCGATAGCCGAGGAGGCCCTGGGTGCGGCTGCAAGGCTTTCTGCCCCGTAGAGCGTCTCACATTGACAGGTATGTAGCCCAGTGATATACTGCATTCACGGGCGGCCCTCAGCAGGCAGGGCCGGCGCTAAGGGGGTTCCTCAGTAATGCCGACCGGGAAAGTGAAGTGGTTCAACGACGCCAAGGGGTATGGCTTCATCGAGACTGCTGACGGTAAGGACATCTTCGTACACTACTCGGCCATCCAGATGGACGGCTACAAGAGCCTCGCCGAAGGGCAGGCAGTAGCGTTTGACATCGTGGACGGCGCC
This sequence comes from uncultured Chthonomonas sp., assembly GCA_903885605.1. Lineage (GTDB taxonomy): Bacteria > Armatimonadota > Chthonomonadetes > Chthonomonadales > CAJBBX01 > CAJBBX01. The sequence goes on from CAISJD010000164.1 coordinate 14,211, forward strand.
AAGGGGCCGCAGGCCGCGAACGTTACGCACGGATAGGCCGCACCACAAGGCGGCTCGGCCATGTCTCCGTGGGGATCGCCCGACGGCATGGTGGAGCCTCTGATGGATGCGTAGGTGTTGGAAGCCCCTGACAACGGTACGGTTCCGATGCCGGGGGCTTTTGGTCGTGCCGGCGCTGGGGCCGGCGTCCTTCAGCGCACCGCCGTCGCGGCCGACCAACCCAGCACGAAGCCGAGGAAGGTGAAGTTCGCGCCGAACACCAGCAGTGGCGCCAGGCTACCGACACAGAGCAGCGCCACGACGACAGACAACGCCAGCGAAGCGCCGAATGCCAGCAGGACAGATAGCGAAACGCGGTCCTGGCGTGCGGCGATGACCAGGTAGACGATGAAGCTGGCGTAGAAGCACATCATCGCGAAGCCCACCAGGATGATGCCGAGCGGCACGGTACTGGTGCCGCTACGTCCCGACGCCGTGAAGAGTAGCTCCTCGCGGGCCGACGCGAGATACCCCGAAAGGGACAGCGACGCCCCTACGATCAGGCCTGCGGCCGCCAGGACGATGCCGGTCGTGGCGGGCCACGCGACGAAGAACATCTCCGGCGCCACCGGCTCTGTCGGCGCGACCAGGGCGAAGAGCAGGCCCAGCAGGAGCGGGAGGCTCACCAGTACCGCCACAGGCCTGGCTCGGCGCCGCCGGTGGTGGCGCGCCGTGGTCGACGCGTCCACGCTCATCAGGCTGTCGAACTTGGCCCGCAGTGTGGCGCTCCGTGGGTCGATCTGGATCCCGTAGGTGTACATGCCGAGGGCTTCGTTGCGTCTGCCGCAGGCCCGGTGGATATCCCCCATCAGCTCATACGCCGGAGCATAGCTGCGCGCGACCGCAATGGCCTTGCGGCACTCCTGCTCCGCCTCGCGGAACTGCATCTTGCCGAAGTGCGTGCGTGCGCGGTCCAGCAACCCCAGCGCGGCGAAGCCCGGCCCGGAGTTCGCGCCGCCCTGCTGCGCTGATGGACGGCCAGGCCCGCCGGAAGGCGATGCGCCACGGGGCGTCTGGGTTGCCGCGGGCTTGGGCTCCGGCCGTCTGGCGGCCCTCCGGGATCGAAGCTCGTAGTCATAGGCCGTGCGTCTGCCGCTGTCCGAGAGGACCCTATGCGCCTCGTTGATGTCCTTGAAGCGTGACGAGGCTCCCGGCGACTTGTCGATATCGGGATGATGGCGGCGTGCCAACTCCCGGAACCTGCTTCGGACCTCTTCGGGCGAGGCGGTCTCTGGAAGACCGAGCGTCTCATAGTGGGTTCTGGAGCCGGCCGGCGTCATGCTTTCCTCAGAGACAGATGATCATTCCCGCGCCGGCAGCGGCCTGTCCCGCCGCGCTGCCGTAGCCCATGTAGAACCGCGCCACGGCCAGGCCAACCATGGCGGCAACGACAAGGTATACCCCGGTCGCGAAGAGATGCGCGTGCAGATGGGCCTTGGATTGGGCGTCTGCCTCCAGATACTCGGCCATCTTCTCGAGCATCGTGTCGAGGTTACCGGTCTGCTCACCGGTCGAGACCATCTCCAGCACCGTGTGCGGGAAGAAGCCCGTCTCTCGCATTGCGGCGCAGAGGCCATACCCCGCTGAGACCCTGGCCGCGATGCCCTCGGTGGCGTGTGCCAGGGCGGCGCTACCGGAAGCCCGGCCCGCAACGGCCACCGCGCTACCGAGGGGCAGGCCCGACCCGTAGAGCGCGCCCAGGGCGCGGCCGAAGCGGGTCAGCGCGAACTCACGTACCACGGAGCCCAACCCCGGCGCGGCCATCTTCAGGCGCTCAACGGCGATCCCGTAGGCGGGCCACCGGGCGCCGGCCACCCTCGATGCGGCGCCCAGAAGCCACCATGCTGCCAGGATCGCGCCCAAGGCAAACACTGTATCGCCCAGGTAGTCGAGCGTTGTGTAGCGCTGCATACCCATCATACCGATCACCCACCGTGAGAAGGCGGGGGTCATCTCCGTGAAGCCGCTGCGGCCGAGCAAGAGGAACGCTGTGACCACGACCAGCTTCGGGTACATCGTCAGCCGTGCCATGAGCCGCCTCATCGCCAGCTCGCGCTCCAGGTGGTCGGCGATGCGCGACAGCATCGTCTCCAGCATTCCGCCCGTCTCGCCTGCACGGATCATCTCCAGCGCCAGCGGTGGGAAGGCCGACGGATAGCACTCCATGACGTCAGACAGCCGCTCTCCATCGCTGAGGCGGCGGCTGCACTCCGCCAGGATGGCTCTGAGCCTTGCGCTTCCCACAGAGCGCTCCAACGACCCGACCGATTGCACGATGGGCACACCCGAGCGTATAAGCGTGGCGAACTGCCGAAAGAACGCCGCCAACTCCGCCAGCGAGATGCCCGGGACCGCTGAAGCCACAGCCGCCTCCGCGCGTCGCGGCGCCGGCACGACCTCCGCCCGCCGTTGCGGATCGGCGGGCAGAGCCTGCGCCGATGCTTCGCGGATCCACTCCAGCTCAACGCCGAGGGCCTTCACACGGCCGGCCGCCACAGCCGAGTTCGGCGCCTCGAGGGAGCCCTCGGCTACCGAGCCGTCAGACGCGCGGCCGCGGTACCGGAACATCCTCATCTCGTCGCCGGACCTCTCGCGCCCACATAACCGCGGCCCGTGTTCGCAATGCCGCTTGCATCTTGGGGCCTGACGGTGTTACCATATGGCATGTCCGCTCACCTCGAACACGACTCACGCGGCCCCGCCGCGGGGATTGGCGCCACACAGCCGCATCTCCCTCGCTCCAGAGGCATCACTCTCAGGGCGATTCTGATCGGCATGCTGCTGATGCCGATCAACGCCTACTGGATCATTGTAGACGAGGTTCGCTGGTATACGCTGGACGGCACCTGCCTGCCGCTCTTCATCACACCCATCTTCATGCTCTTCCTGCTCTGTGCCGCGGGTTTCGCCGTGCGGCGCTTCCGTCCGAGCTGGGTGCTCGACCAGGGCGAGCTGTTGGCCATCTACGTGATGCTGGTCATCGGCTGCGTCCTCGCCGGCCACGACCTGAGCCAGAACCTATTCGGCATCATTGCCCATGCCGACCGTTACAACACACCCGAGAGGCGGTACTCGACTTTCCTCGAGTACCTTAAGCCCCTGGACTTCCTGCTCGTGCAGGACAAGGACCCGGGCGGCAAGGATGCCATCAAGGCCTTCTACCAGGGCGGCGTGAACTGGCGGGACCCGCGCTACCTGTACCCCTTCCTGGGTCCCCTGGCCTGGTGGACGCTCTTCCTTGGTGCGCTCATCGGCATGTGCCTCTGTATCAGCATCCTGATCCGCAAGGCCTGGACCGAGAACGAGAAGCTCGCCTTCCCCATCGTCCAGCTTCCGCTCGCCATGACGAACTCCGCTTCCGACGGCAGGGAGTTCTGGAAGAGCCGCATGATGTGGGGCGGCTTCGCCGTCGCGGCAGCAATCGACTTCGTCAACGGGATGCACTACCTGTACCCGTCATGGCCGTACCTCGAGCAGGTGAAGCAATACGAGCTGATCCAGTTCCTTAACCAGCGCCCTTGGAACGCCATGGGCACGTTGCCGATCTCGATGTACCCATTTGCCATCGGCCTCGCCTACTTCATGCCGCTGGACCTCGCGTTCTCGTGCTGGTTCTTCTATGTGGCTCGCAAGGCGTTCCAGGTGGTCGGCGCCGTGGCAGGCTGGGACACTGCGGCCAACATGGGGTTCCCCTACTTCGAGAACCAGGCCAGTGGCGCGTGGATCGCCCTTGGAGCGGTCATCCTCTGGGCGCTGCGCGGGCAGTTCGTGCGCGCGTGGCGAGCGGCCTTCACTCGGGGCGAAGTCCAGGGCACGACGCCCGAGGACCAACGGGGTTACCGGGTGGCGTTCATCGGCCTTGCGGCCGGGATCGGGTTCCTGGGTTGGTTCACGTGGGTCACCGCAACGGCCACCTGGGTCAGCTTCCTCTTCTTTGGCCTCTTCTTCCTGCTGGCCGTAGCCATGACGCGCGTCCGTGCGGAGCTCGGAACGCCGCATGAGATCTACTTCGTCAACCCCAGAACGGTCATCACCAGCCTCTTCGGCGTCACAGAGGTCGGCCCACAGAACCTGACGACCATGTCGGTGCTCTACTGGTACAACCGGTGCTACCGGAACCACCCGATGCCCAATCACATCGAGGCGTTCCGCATGGCAGAGGGCGGCCGGATGCAGCAGCGCCGCCTGGTGTGGCTCATCGTCGGGGCCACGCTGTTCGCCACGGTGTGCGCCTTCTGGGCCAACCTCCACGTGACGTTCGACGCCGGCGCGACCGGCAGGTCGCTGGGCTACAAGTTCTGGCTCGGTTTCGAGTCGTTCGACCGCCTGGCCGGGTGGATGCAGACCCCCGAGAAGCGTAACACCACCCAGATGGCCTACACGGCCGGCGGAGCGCTCATGGTTCTCGGCCTGCGCGTCATGCGGGGCGCGTTCCTCTGGTGGCCGTTCCATCCTGCGGGATATGCGCTGGCGGTTTCCTTCGCGATGGACTATTTCTGGTTTGCTTTCTTTGTTAGTTGGTTCATTAAGGCACTTATCGTCAGGTTCGGTGGCATGAAGGCGCACAACTCCTTCGTGCCCTTCTTCATGGGCCTCATCTTGGGAGACTATGTATTCGGTGCGCTCTGGGCCATCTACGGTCCGGCAAACGGTCTACAGGTTTACCGGATATTCATCTGACGGAGCCTCAACACGGGCTCAACAGAGGAGCGTCAATGTCTGACCGTTCCGTTACCATGCGCGGCGCCGTACTGGACCTCACGGGCCCCCAGCTGGCGGCAGGCGATCCGGCGCCCGAGTTCACGCTGATACAGCGCGGCCCCGACGGCCTGCGCGAGCTGACCCTGGGCGACTTCGAGGGCAAGACGCTCGTCCTCAGCGTTGTGCCATCGCTCGACTCCCCGGTCTGCGAGCGGCAGACGGTGCGCTTCAATGACGAGGCCATCAGCCTTCCGTTGGAGGTCGAGGTACTTACCGTCAGCATGGACCTCCCCTTCGCCCAGGCTCGCTTCTGCAACGAGAAGGGCACGCACCAGATCCAGACGGCCAGCGACCATATGACGGGCGACTTCGGGCGCGCCTACGGAGTGCTTATCGAGTCGCTGCGGTTGCTCTGCCGCGCCGTCTTCGTGATTGACAACGGGGGCGTGATCAACTACGTGGAGTACGTCCCCGAAGTAACCGACTTGCCCAACTACGACGCCGCGCTGGCGGCTGCCCGACAGCCTATGGACTAGGGCCTTGCGCAAACGGAAGTCGGTCAGGGCGCAGGAACCCGCGGCCGTGGCCAGTACCGGTGCCGGCGGCGGATCAGGCGGATTGGCTATCGATAGCCTGGCCGTGGCCGCGCTCTGCGTGGCCTGCTTCTTCTGGCGGCTCGGGACGCCCAGCCTCTTTGACTTCAATGAGGGCCTTTACGTCCAGGCGGCCCGCGAGATGCTCCTTCGGGGCGACCTGGTGACAGCCAGCGTCAACGGCATCTGGTTCTACGACAAGCCCCCACTGGCGCTATGGCAGGTGGTGGTGAGCTTCAGGCTCTTCGGCATCACGGAGTGGGCTGCGCGGCTTCCCGTAGCGGTCGCCGCTGCCGGCCTGACGTGCCTCACCTGGGCGGTGGCCCGGCGTTGGTTCGGCCGATCGGCGGCACTGATCGCCGCGGCCGTCCTGGCCCTCAGCCCGATCTACATCGGCACGGCGCGTCAGATGACGATGGATATCCACCAGGCCTTCTGGGTCTCGGTGTCGGTGCTGATGTTCTGGCAGTGCGTGCGCACCAAAGGACTGGCGTCACTGGCATGGTCGCTCGGAGCGTGGGCCGCCATGGGCCTGGCCGTGCTGGCTAAGAGCGTTCCGGGTCTCGTTCCCCTGCCCTGCGTGGCCGCGTGGCTGGTGTGGGAGCACGGTGGGCGTGTTCGAGACACACTGCAGGCGGCCGCCCGCACGCGCCCGTGGTTCGGCCTGCCCACCTTCCTGGCCGTGATCCTGCCGTGGCACCTACTGGCACTCCGAGCGCACGGGCAGCACTTCTGGTTCCAGTACTGGACCCACCACCACGTGGGCATCCTCACAGGGCAGGAGTTCAGCCATGCCCAGCCCTTCTGGTACTACGCGCCCGCCCTGCTGGCAAGCATGCTGCCCTGGTCGTTCTTGCTGCCCGGGGCCATCAAGCATGGCCTCCTCCGCTCGAGCGGCGGCCCGGGCGCGGCGTCGATGCGGCGTCTCGCCACCGTCTGGTGCGTGCTCACGGTCCTGCTGTTCAGCCTGATGCGCTCCAAGCTTGTAAGCTACCTCCTGCCCATGTACCCGGCCGCAGCGATCCTGATCGGCGAGTACGCCGCTGTGTCGCTTGCTGCCACGCATCGGCGGGGATACGTTACCGGCATGGCCGTCGCCGCTACGGCGCTGCTGGCGGCCTCGGTCGCCGGCATCGCCTTCCTGACCAGGTCGGCCTCCGGCGCAACTGATCCCGAGGCCCAGGCCCTGCTTTCCCCCGGCATGGTGGCCTACGGCCGCACCGCAGCGGCGGTGCTGGGCGCCACCGGGCTGGGCGTGGTCATCAGCCTGGCGCTGCGGGCGCCCCGGCTGGCCATGGGCATGTGCGCCGCGGGGATGACGGGTTTCATCATCACGACGTTCGGCCAGGGCATCAGCGCCTACCAGGCGTCGGTCAACGCTCCGCTCCATGCCGCAACCGCCCGGGCCGCCCGGGCCGCCGCAGAGGGACGGCCCGTTGCCATCTACGTCGGCCGACCGCGACGCCCAAGCATCCACTTCTACCTGCCGGCCGGGCTCTACAGGCGTACGCTTCCGGCGCAGGACGCGCCCTACCTGCTGGAGGCCGCCGAGGCCGCACCCATGGCGCAGTTCGCTGCAGCAGCGCCGACGGGCGTCATTCTCGCCGACACGCGTAGGCTGCCGGAGCTCGAGAAGCTGTTGGGCTACAAGCTCCCCGTGGAGTACGGCAGCGGCCGGTGGCAGCTCGTCTCCACTCGGCCCAACCCCGGCTCCAAGCCATGAGCGCCCGTCGCGCCGACCTCGGCGTTCTCCTCCTGTTGGCGGCCGCATGCGCCGTCGCGTTCGGCCTCAGGCTGGGCGGGCACGGGATTATGGACCTCGACGAGGGCCTCTACGCGGCATGCGCCCGCGAGATGCTCCATACCGGCGACCTTGTAACGCCGCGCGTCAATGGTACGCCCTTCTACGAGAAGCCACCGCTGATCTACTGGTCGGCCGCCGCGTCGATGCGCCTCTTCGGCGAGAATGAGGCTGCCGCAAGGATCCCGTCGGCGCTGGCGGCGGCCCTGACCTGCCTCCTGACCGCTGCCCTTGCTGGGCGGATTGCCGGTCGGCGTGCGGCAGCAATCGCCGGCGTCTCCATGGCGTTGAGCCCGATCCCCCTCGCCGCGGGCCGAATGCTGACTACAGACGCCTCGCTCTGCCTCCTGGTGGCCCTGGCGACCGCGGCGCTCTACGTGGGCCTGACCTCAACCGGCCGCGCCGCACGCCTCGTGTTGGCCGGGGCGGGCGTGGCCTGCGGGCTCGGCCTGCTGGCCAAGGGGGCGCCCGGCGTGGTGCTGCCGGCCCTGGCGGTTGGCGTCTATGCCGCCCTGTCGGCGCGTTGCGGGCTGCGCCGGCTCGTCTGGCCCGGATGGCCTGCCGCCGTCGGCTTCCTGGCCATCGTGCTTGCCGTGGCGCTTCCGTGGCATCTCGCCGCGTGGCGTGCCAACGGCGATGCCTTCGTGCAGGAGTACCTCATACGGCAGCATCTGGGCCGCTTCCGCGGCGGCGACACAAGCCACCAGGCGCCTTTCTGGTTCTTTGTGCCGGGGTTCCTGCTCGGCTTCCTGCCCTGGAGCCCCTACGCCGCCGCCGCACTGCTCGGTCGCACACCGGAGGCCCTGCGGCCGCGGGCATCGGAATGCGCCATGCTGCGCATCTGGGCGCTCTGCGTTTTCGTGATGTTCAGCGCAAGCGGCTCAAAGCTTGTGAGCTACATCCTGCCCATGTACCCGCCGGCCGCGGCGCTCGGGGCGGCGTGGTGCGTCCACTCCCTGAAGGGTCGCCGCGCCCACCGGGGCATGGCGGCCGCCGGGCTACTCACGTCCCTGCTTTGTTGGGCGGTATGGATCGTGGTGCAGCATCCCGAGGCGGCGGTTGCGGTCGCCCAACGCTACAACAGCAAGCCCATTGCGCCGATCTCGGTTCCTCCCAACCTGCTGGCGTCGGCCGGGCATCTGGCCCTGATCCTGGGCCTCGGGGGCCTCCTGGCAGCCCTGCCGGCGGCGCTGGCCCGGCACACGGTGGCCCTGGTGGCCACGGCCGGGTCTATGGCGGCGTTTGTGGGCGTGGCGGTCATGGAAGCGATGCCACGAGCCGACGCCCTGCTCTCCGCGCCACTGCATGGGTTGGTCGCCCTGGCGACGCGGGCCGATAGGCGTCCCGTCATCCTGATCTCGCACTCGCGGCGTCCCAGCGCGCTCTTCTATGCGTCGCCCGACGCGCTTTTGGGTAAGCGCGTCGTGGAGGTTCAGGATGCACCGGCCGCCGTTGCGGCAATGGCAGGCCATGGCGCATCGGTGGTGGCTCGATCGGACACGATGGGCCTGCTTTTCAAGGACGTAAGCCTGGAGGCCGTGGAACGGCGCGGCGACTGGGTCTGGGCCAGGGCGATGCCCAGGCGTTACCTCGCGGGAAGGGGCCGCTAGAGGCGCAGGAAGCGGATGCCGGTGCTGTCGACCGGCATGCCTGCAACCGAGGCGCTGACAGTGATCGCCAGCCGCCGAGCGTAACCGATATCGCGTAGCGGGACGGCCAACGTGGCGCACTGCCCGTCCGTCTGGACTGTGGTGTTCGGGGGATCGACCTGCCCGCGGGGTCCGCACTTCAGGTTCAGGCTGCCACCCGCCGAGCCGTCGGCATCGTCACCGAAGTAGCGTATGAAGACACTGATCGTGCATCGGGGCGAGATCGGCGCACGGGTTCGGACGCGCAGGAACAGCCTCTCTTCGTCGCGGCAAACCTGGGCATCGGCAATGTCGGCCTCGCCCTGGAAGCTGCGCAGGATGCTGTCGTTGGCCGGATCGCGGATGGCCATGGGTATGGCGCTCCACGCCACGTCGCTCGGAAGCTCCGAGCTCACGACCCCGGGCAGCGGCTGCACAGGAAACTCGGTCAGGCTCCCAATGACCTCGGTGGACCGAACGAAGGCCATCAGGAAGGCCGGCATCATGGCGGTCTGGCTGGCGTAGCGCTCAAGGGCGCGTCGTTTGCGCTCCACATCCAGCGGCGTGAGCGCCCGAGACGTCCAGTCGGTATCGAGGCCGCAGAGGGCCACCGGAGGCCTCTGGATCGCCTCGGGATCGTTGGACCGCGGCGTCGGCCAGTCGGCGCGATGGACCAGATAGTAGCCCAGGGCGCAGCGACCGGCCCAGCCGCTTCCCCTTGACACGGCCACCTGCAGCGCCCGGGCAACGAAGGCGCTGGCCGCTACGTGGTCCTGATGGTCATCTGATGGGTGTGTGACCAGGACGTCGGTGGGCTCGAAGGCGTCCATGGCAGCTAGTACGTCCGCCATGACGTGAGCGCCGCAGTAGCCGCGGTGGCTGGCATGGCCTCGATCGTAGGGCGATGCGCTCACTCGAGTGTAGCGGGAGCGGAATCGCGCGTCCGGAGCCCAGTTGCGTAACCACAGCGGCATGAGGCCGCGATCCGGGTAGCCCAGGAACGAGGCGGCCTCGGCGCCGATTCCCAGTTCGCGCAGCGCCCCGATCGACTCCTGCTGCCTCAGCTTCCCGAACGCGATGAAGTCGGCGGGCTTGACGCTGACACGGCGCTTGGAGCGCTCCACGGCCACGCGGAAGGCGTCGCCCGAGGTCATATAGACGACGCGGACGGCGCCGCCGGCGCGGACGACCTGAGCCATGGAACCGCCGCAACCGAGGACCTCATCGTCAGGATGGGGTGAGAAGACCAGAAGCCGCGTGGCGCTACCGAGAGGAGCTGCGGGCGCAAGGGCCACGCGGGCGCCCATGGCATCGGCTGCGCGGGCCCGGTACATGAATGCGGCCGAAGTGACGCCCAGGTAGAGCAACGGCAATGCCGCAACCGCCAACACCGCTTGCCTGAAACGTCGCATTGACTTGATACGTCACCGTTCCCAAAAGGGGAATGGCGGAGCGAGTGGGATTCGAACCCACGAACAGGTGTAACCCCGTTACACGATTTCCAGTCGTGCTCCTTAGGCCAGCTCGGACATCGCTCCGCGATCACAACAGGCCGGCACAGATTATAGCCGACAACATGGCGCGCTGTCGAGACGCGGCGTCACTGCTACAACGAGTGGAGCGACCGGACGCGCTCCAGTAGCCCGCGGCATCCTGCGTCGACCAGGCGGTAGCAGTGCTCAAAGTCACCGGTGTAGTACGGGTCTGGCACATCCTCCCCGGCCATGCCCGGCACATGGTCGAGCAGCATGGAGACCCGCCCTGGGTCCGCTCCCAGCCGGAGGAGGTCGGCCTTGTTCGCCGCGTCCATGGCCACAAAGTAGTCCTGGGTGGCGAGGTCGTCCGGCGTCACCGCCCGGGCGATGTGGGAGCAGGCCACTCCCCGCCGCTTGAGCGCCTTGCGCGTGCCCGGATGGGGCTCCTCGCCGGCGTGCCATGATCCCGTGCCCGCAGAGTCCAGCGCGAACGCGTGGCCGAGGCCGCACTCGGCCACGCGGTGCGCGAAGAGGGCCTCGGCCATCGGAGAACGGCAGATGTTACCCAGGCAGACGAATAGCACTCGCACCACTGAACTCACCCTCCCAGGGCCTGATGACCGGCGCAGTAGAGTACCTTGCGGCTCAGTCGGCGGCGCCTCGCTTGACATCTGAAGGGACACGGCGTTACAATCACGCACCAGCCATGCCGCCCACTAGCGGAGCTAGGTGCGCCCGGATCACCCTATGACCCTCCAATCGTTCGACTTTGATACTGAGTTTGCGTTACTCGACGTCGGCGCCACGGGTGAGTTCATCACCAGGGGCGGCCTGCGTCCCGGCGTGCTGGCCTACCGGGCCGACGGCGCCGTGCAGGCCCTCACCCTCGACGTGGAGCCGGGCGCCAGCCCTGCCCCGGCCGTAGACGGCGCCAGGCGCTTCCTGCGCGATGGGGACCATGCCGCCTATGCCTTCGTCGGCGAGTTGACCCGAGTCAAAGAGGCCTACCACGTGGCCGCCGAGGTGGATCAACGGTCGCGCGGCTCCAACTTCCTGGGGGTGGCGCTCTGTAGCCGCGGCCGCTGGCGCACGCTCCTGTACGCCATCCGCCTCGCAGGCGACCGAATGTCGCTCGCCTCGCCGCTGGAGGGTTCGACCCCGCCCGAGTGGTGTCCGATCGGCGATATCTGGGCCAATCCGTTCGTCGCCGACGATCTGGTCCGGTTCGCCCCGCCCAACCGGGCCGTGCCGCCCGGTACGCCGCTCTGGCAGACTATCGTGGACCTGACGAAGCTGCGGATCGTGGCGGACCCGGCCAACGCGCAGGATTACCAGGTCTTCCTGGATGACCTTCGGACCGGCGTATTCCTCGTCGCGGGCCGCTCGCCGGACGATCTGAACCGGGTGATCCTCAAGCCTCGCACGGTGTTCAACCCCATCGGCTCCCTGGAAGCGCCCGCCGCCAAGCTTCTGCTGGTGAGCGCGTCGGTACAATCGGGACCTGAGGGGCGCATCGCATGAAGATCGTAGCCATCGTCAACCAGAAGGGCGGGGTCGCCAAGACCACGACCACTGCCAACCTCGGCGCCTGCCTTGCAGAGCGCGGCCGGCGAACGTTGCTGATCGACCTCGATCCCCAGGCCAACCTGACCCTGGGCCTGGGTGTGGAGTGGTACAACCTCAACGCCGCGCTGCAGCATGTGCTCTACGACCATGAGCAGACCCCGTTGGCCTCGATCCTGCACCAGGTGGCCGACCTGCCGCTGATGCTTGCGCCGGGCCACCTCGACCTGGCCCACTGCGAGTCGGTCCTGCTGCCCGCCGCTGATAAGGCCTATCGCCTCCGCAATGCATTGGAGGAACTGCAGAAGGTGGACGAGTACGACTGGGTCCTCATAGACTGCCCGCCCTCGCTGGGCACGTTGACCCAGAACGCCATCGTCGCCTGTAGCCACCTGCTGATACCCACCGAGCCGAAGTACTATGCGTTTGCCGGCATGGACACGCTGAACAAGATGATCCTCGATCTGACGAAGAGCCTTCGGTTCCGCGTCGAGCTCCTGGGTGTGCTCCTCACCATGGTGGAGCGCGGCACCAAGCTGCACCAGACCATCGCGACGGAGATCCGGGAGCGGTTCGGCGACAAGGTCTTCCAGACGGTGGTGTACAAGAACGTGCGCGTCTCCGAGTCCGAGATCGAGGGTGTGCCCATCGCGCTGTTCGACCGCCGGGCCTCGGGCGCACAGAACTACGAGTCGCTGGCCGAGGAGGTCCTCAGCCGTGCGAGTTGACAAGAGCGCCAACCTGCGGGATCGGCTTCGGAAGGGCGCCGACGCCTTTTCGTTCGATGCCCTGCTGCAAGGCGTCTCGACCCTGGAAGGCGGTACCAAGCCGGTTGAGCCGGAAACCCTCCCCACGAACCAGTCGGCCGCCTCGCCGAAGCCGCCGCCGTGGGCCGTACTCCCCGCCACTTCTCCGGCGCCGACCAGCGGCGAGCAGTGGAGGGCCGCCATCGAGGGGCTTGCCCAGGGGCTGATGGAGAGCGCCGCGCAGTTTGGTGCCGCCGCGGAGGAGGGCGACATTGCCGGGCAGGGGCAGGCACTTGCTGACGCCAACCGAGTGCTGGAGTTGCTTGGATCGGTTGACCCTGTCGGGGCTGTGGCACGTTCGGTGGGGGCGCCCAGTGCGCCTCCAGATGGGCGACGCTGGCCTGAGCCTGCGTGGAGCATCAGCGCCCTGGCAGCTTCGCCGCTATCGGCCCTCACCGGCCCTGGCGCCACTGTCGCGCATCTCGACGCGATCCTGGAGGCTGCGCGCGCGGCACGCTAGAGTGGCGGAGAGGGCGGGATTCGAACCCGCGAGGCTCATCGCCTACCCGTTTTCAAGACGGGGTCCTTAAACCACTCGGACACCTCTCCGCAGGCCGCAGAGTATAGCCGGGCGCCGCCGGTTACGTCAATGCAGGCGTGGGCGGTATACTTCGCACCGTAGCTCGGCCCACCAACCATGGCAACCGCATCCTTCCCATACCGCCTCGCCGCCTTTGACCTCGACGGCACGTTGCTGGCTCCCGACCACACGATCACGGAGCGCACCGCCCGCGCCGTAACGCAACTGGTGGCGCTGGGCGTCCAGTGTGTCCTGGCGTCGGGTCGGACGCACGAGTCTACTGCCCGGTATGCAGCGGCATTGGACCTCCACACACCGATCATCTCCTACAACGGCGCCATGGTTCGCTTCCCGTCGGCGCCGGCGCCGCTCCGGCACACGCCGCTTCCAGCCGAGGCGGCGGAACCCGTGATCCGGTTCTGTGAGGATCAGGGCCTCCATCTGAATGTCTATCTTGACGATGTGATGTACGTCAGGACCGTAGGCCGCTGGGCCCGCTTCTACCAGCGGCAGACCGGCTCGGTCCCAGTACCGACGGGCGCCCTGACGCGATTGGCCGGCCGCAGTCCCACCAAGCTGCTCATCATCGATGAGCCCGACAAGATCCTGGAGCTTGAAGGCCGCTTCCGGCAGGAGTTGGGCGAGACGGCGTACGTCACCCGAACCAACCCCGAGTACCTCGAGTTCATGCATCCGTCGGTCAGCAAGGCCGCCGCGCTTCTGGACCTGGCCCACCGGGCCGGGCACGGTGCCGCGGAGTGCCTCGCCTTTGGCGACGGCGACAACGATGCTCCGATGCTGGCCGCCGCCGGCCTCGGCGTCGCCATGCCGAGGGCGTCGGCGGCTGCGGTCGCCGCGGCCCGCAGGCACCAGCAGGAGGGCGGCGACGAGGCACTGGCGCTGGCCATCGAGCGCATCATCGCGGAAGGAGCAGACCCCTCGTGAGCAATGAGCAACCCCGCAACGGCAAGCCGACGGAAGGCCGCTTCCGCCTCTCTCGGCTTGTTCGTACAGAAAGCTCTGAGATTTACCTGATCTGGGATGGCGAGCGACGAGCCGGGCAGGTCGATGTCCACTTCGCACGAGACACGATCCATGCCACGGTCATCTTCGAGACCGATGTCAACGTCACCGACGAGGAGGAGATCATGGGCCAGATCGACGACGATATCGCTTCGTCGTACCTGCCCAGATTTGAGCGCGAGGACTTTGTCGCGCACGTCTTCCGGGGCGAGGAGGTGAGCCGCTACACCGACTGCTCCGGCGCGGTGGAGGACGAGGATGAGGACGACGATGCCGAAGGCTAGCCGCTTGAGCGCGCCGCCCATGTCCAGCCGAACATGAAGCAGGGAGCGCCGGAGCCGATCGCCGCCCTCAACCGCGTCCGCATACTTGAGAACGGTGAGCCCCTCGTGGACATCCGGCTTGCGTGCCCCCATCTGCTGGTGTCGGAGAAGGCCTGCCCCTGGCTCCGTGTCACCGTGGCCGACATGGCTGAGGCGGCTTGCGTATCGCTGGAGCCCCTGGGTCTGCGGCTCCGCGCGGGCACGGCGCTCCGCACCGTGGCGGTCCAGAAGCGCCACTATGACGGATACTACCAGCGCATGGAGCAAGAGCATCCCGCGTGGCCCAGGTCAGCCCTGCGCAGGGCCGCAAACCGCTACTTTGCGCCGTACGACCAGTCCGCTCCGCCCGGCCACTGCACGGGCGGGGCAATCGACGTGGAGCTGGTCGGGCCTGACGGCGCGGCCATGGACGTAAACACGCCCTACGAGCGTTGGGACGGCGCCTACACGTGGGTCGAGGGCCTCACGCCGCAGGCCCACGCCAATCGGCAGACACTCGTTCAGGCGATGCTGGGTGCGGGCTTCTCGAACTGCCGCGACGAGTACTGGCACTACTCCTTCGGCGACTCGGCCTGGGCGGTCCGTACCGGCGCCTCGGAATGCCCCTATGGCCTGGCCTTGCCGCCCGAAGGGCAGTGCCCGGAACCCTAGATCGGCTGCTGCTCGCCCCTCTGCTGTCGCCGTACACGAGCCAGAACGGCCTCGTGCGCCTCACCCATTTGCCGCACGAGGCGCCGGACGCGGGCTCCCCGGACGCGGTCGAGCCTGCGCAGCATGGGGCGGCACACGTAGGCCGTGCAGCCGAACGGGCGGAGGTCGGAAGGCATCGTGCAGCCCCCGGCGCCCAGGTGGCGGCAGGGGGCCCCCACGCGGGTCGGGTTACCCTCGCCATCTAGCCCGTCCGGTAGCGGCTCGGTGGCCTGCGAACTCCAGCCCACAGCCTCGGCCAGGAGCAAGTCAACGGGACCCACGCGCGAAGGCTCCCGACAGCAGGGCTCCTCACACTCCGGGCAGAGCTCCGCTGTCAGGATGTCGAACTCGCGACGCAGGGCGCGCTGAAGCCGCCTGTAATCATCGAGCGCGTTCAGCGCTACGTCCTCACGGCGACGCCGGCTGCTCTTGCAGCCATGTGTCCCAGTCCGTCATGCGTGCCAGGGCCAGGCTGGAGTAGGTCGTCAGGTAGGCCGCCGGCCCCGGCAGGTAGATCGCCAGCCCATGGGCGTCGGAATGCAGTGAGCCATGCCCCTCCGCCAGCACCGCCTGGGACAGAGCGCTCTGGAGCGCTGCGGCCGAGGCCACCAGTTCGGGTGTGGTGGCGCCGGTACGGACGCGTTCGGCGTAGTCGTACAGATCCCGGTTGTCGGCGTAGGCGAAGCTCTCCGCGCCTATGCGGGCCGAGTAGACGGCCGCACGATCAACGGCACGGCGGAAGAGCAATTGGTCGGCAAAGGCGTCCAGCGCCGTAGCCACGCTCGCCATCCGGGTGAGATCGACCATCGACTGGGTGCTGTTGCCGTATGCCCCGTAAGCAGCCATCGTGCGCGTCACGATGGACTGGCCAAACTGCGTGGGCGTCATACTGGGCGATGCCGCCAGATCGGCCAGGAAGCTGTCGTAGACATAGCCTTCGCCGGGCGGGCTCTCCTCGGAGCCCACCATGATGCTCGCCGAGTCGCGCAGTTCGTAGGCGACCTCCGCCATCTGCATCAGCGACGCATCGAAGACGACCATATCGACCTTCGGCGACACATTCAGCGCTTGTGGCAGCTGCCACGTCTGGATCTCGTTGTGCGTCGAGTCGTCGATCGAGACCGACCTGGGTTCGATGGCCTTGCCCGGAGCCCTGGACGGCCGCCAGCCGGCGCCGTGGTTCCAGATCACGACCGCGTACCGGTCTGCCGGGTACCGTTGCTGGCCCCAGGCGATGAAGCCATTGAGCTCCTGCCAGGAGCCCATGTCGATGCCCGATCCGAGGTCCTCAAGCATGGGGCTACCCACGGTGACCGTATCCGAGTCGCGCGTAACATAGTAGCGGCGCGTTGACACCCATGCAGGTGATCCGCAACTGGCGCAAGACGCCTGCTTCCACTGCACCGCGATATTCAGGTCGGCCGAGGAGCCGACCTTCTCCATCTGGTTCACGTTGAGCGGACCGTAGGGCTGCAGGTTGTTGGCGGCGTTGATGTAGACGAGGAGGGTCCACTTGGCCCTGGTGGTCCGCACCAGTGGAACCTCCACTGCCGCTGCTGCACCGCCGAGCTTCGTGACGCTACAGGCCGGTGAACCGCCCACGGACCTGAGGGTACCGGCCATGGAGCCGTCGAGTGCCGACCACGCGCCGCCACTTCCGGCCGTGACGAGCCCACCCGACGTCACGCCGCCGGCCTGGACCCAGACCGTCCCCGAGCCGTCCGGGGCCAGCGACGCCAGCATCCTGCTCGATCCGGAGGCTGTCTGGTATGAGCCCGCCCAGGCGCCGTCACCGTTGGCCGGGGCGGCCCGCCTGGCAAGGTTCAGCTCCGTCCGAGCCTGCCCGAGCCTCATCGCGGTGAGGGCTACCGTGCCGGCTGTGGTATCCGCGCGGCCGGAGAACTGCACCAGCCCGTCAGCGGTCTGGGTGGCGAACTGGCCGGAGGTATCGAGGCTCGATTGGGCCGAGACAGGACCGGCGCCCAGGGAGGCGCCGACGGCTACGAGCGTCAGACGCCGATGGGCGTCTATGGTCAGCGTTGCGCTGAGTCCGGCATTCAGGCCTGCATAGGAGCCGGCAACGGCGTCGCCGCCTCCCCCTCCTCCTCCGCATCCGGCAACCACGAACGCCCCAAGAAGACCGACCCATGCCGCCCGCGGTGAGCGAGCCGCGCACCAGTTCCGCAACCTCACCTTGTCAACCTCCCAGAGCCAGCCTACACCGCTTACGTTCGTCCGTCTGCTCGCGGTTCCTGCCACAGACACCTGAAGCGCCCGGCGAGGATTCGCCGGGCGCGTCGAGGCATTGTCAACCGTAGAGCGCCGAAGTCAGTTCATGTTCATTCGGGCCAGAGCGTTGGATGCGATCTGCTTGGCTTCCGCATCGACGGACCGCGCGATGGTCTCCAGGCCCTGCCTGGACCCGGCGCCGCCGATCGCGCCCAGAGCTGTAGCGGCCCAACGCGCGGCAACCGGCCCGGAGGAGGCCGCCTTGACGATGGCAGGAACCGCGGCCGGGCCCTGCTTGGTCAGGCTCCGCGACGCGTAGTAGCTCACCTGCCCACCTTTGCCCAGCGATGCCGCCAGGGCCGGCTGGGCCGCGGAGCCGATGGCGGCGAGCGCATCCGCAGCGGCGATGGCCCGCGTGGAGTCGGCTGCGGCAAGCCGCGCGACCAGCGCGGCGACGCCGCCGGCGTTGCCTTCAAAGCCCAACGCGAGGGCAGCTTCGGATGCCACAGAGGTGTTCGGGTCGTCGAGAGTGGCGACGAGTGCCGGATTGGCCTCGGTCGCGTTGATGCCCGCCAGGGCGCGTGCCGCTCGCCCACGCACGACCGGATCCCGATGCTTCAGCGCGGCAAGCAGCACGGGCAGGGACTTCTTGCCGCCGCGTGCCAGGGCGCTGACGGCCGCAAGCTGGACCTTGAGGTCAGGATCGGATAGGGCGGCGTCGAGGGCAGCCAGCGCCTGGCCCGTGGCTATGCGACCAAGCCCGACAGCCGCCTGTGCACGGGCCTCATTGTCCTCTGACTGCGTGTTGAGGGCCGCAATGAGCACATCCTCACCGGAGACATCGGCTATCAGGGCGATGGCGCCGATGACGACGCGCCTGACCTGCGGAGAGCAAGAAGCCAGCTTCGCCTTGAGTTGGCCGATGGGTGTGGCGCTGCCGATCTTGCCCAGGGCGGTGATGGCGCCGCTCGCAATGCCGTCGTCTTTCTCATCCACCATGGGCGACACGGCCTTGACGCACTCCTCGGCCTCGGCATCATAGACTGCCAGCACATCGCCGCCTGTGCCCCGAGCATTGGGATCGGCCTTCATCAGGGCCACGACCATTGGGATGATCTTGCCGGCCATCTGCGGCTTGCGGCCGTCGAGCACTTCGTCCAGCAGGGCGCCCTTGGCGTCAGGCAGGGCCCGCGACAGGCGGGTTCGCGCGGCGGCCTGATCGCTGGAACCCAGCACCTGAAGCGCAGTAACGCAGAGGGCGCGCACATTGCCGTCGCCGTCCTTGATGCCGTTGGCCACTTCCTGCAGGTTCTCGTCGCTCTTGCCGGCGAGGCGAAGCACGGCGACCAGCAACCTGTCGCGGACCGGGCGGTCAGGATCCTTCAGGAACGCCACGGCCTGGCGCGTGGCGTCCTTGTCTCCCCAGTCCTCCAGCGCCTGTACGATCGCGACGCGCCTGGGCACGGTCTCTCCAGTGATGGAGTCCATGAACTGCTCGCCCTTGACGAGCTCCTTGGCGCCCTTGACGCGTGCGTCGGAGTTCGGGCCCGCCATCGAGTCGACCAGGAAGGCCATGTGGCGGCTATGCCGAACGGCCAGGCCGATGACGACGGCGACAATGGCGATGAAGATCGCGTAGTTCAGGTACTTGCGGTTCATCTCGGTCCCCCTGTCGTACAGATTCGCCGGCGAGATCGCCGTCTCCTGCTTCCCTCGGCTCGGTTGCGTCGCATTTCAGCGTCGGCCCGTGATCCGCCGGATGAGCCTGGCGGCCAGACCCATCGGCGGCTCAGGGC
Source organism: uncultured Chthonomonas sp. (assembly GCA_903885605.1). Taxonomy (GTDB): domain Bacteria; phylum Armatimonadota; class Chthonomonadetes; order Chthonomonadales; family CAJBBX01; genus CAJBBX01. The sequence goes on from CAISJD010000164.1 coordinate 33,398, forward strand.
GGGGCGTCGGCATGATCTCGCCTTCGTCAGGGCCCAGTTCATCGTCGCCTCCGCGCTCTCCCACCGTCAGAGCCGCCACTGTCACATTGTCGTATCCGCCGCGCCGCAGCGCAAGGTTGACCAAGCGTCGGCACGCAGTGTCCGGCGTATGCGAGGCATCTACCAGCTTGCCGATCCGGCTATCGCTAAGCATGGCCGTGAGGCCGTCGGAGCATAGCACGAGGGTGTCGCCCTCAGCCAGCTCCGCTTGCACCTGGTCGATCTCGACCATCGGCGCACGGCCCAGGGCTCGCGTGAGGACCGAGTGGTACGGGGCCGGGTCGATCCGGCGGCGCACCCTCTCCTCAGGTATCTCCATCTCCTCCATCAGCGCGTGGTCGGCCGTCAGCATCAGCGCCTCGCGCCCCCGCACGAGATAGGCTCGACTATCACCCACATGACCGATGGCAACGCGGTCGCCGCTGACGACGGCTGCCGTGCAGGTCGTAGCCATGCGACCAGGACCGGAGCCGGAGCGCACCTCGCTCCAGATCGCCTTGTTGGCGCCCTGCACCATGACCGATAGGGCGGCTGCCAGGGCCTCGAACCCGTGGTCGGCCGAAGCGGCCAGGCACGACGGCGCCGCCGCCCCGAAGTGGTCGGCCGCAATCTGGCTGGCCCTTCCGCCGCCCCCACCGCCCAGGCCATCGGCCACCATCAGGAGCCACACGTTGCAGCCCAGCTCGTCGGGCCCCAGTACGACAGCCTGATCCTCGTTGTCCGGTTTGACGTGGCCGATATGCCCGTGCCAGGCTGCTTCCATCCGGGCCATTCGCTGAGTGCCTGCCTGGTCGCTAGAGCCGAACGACACGCGCCGTCTCCATGCCGGGCAAAGAGCGGATTCTGGCCAGCATCTCGTCGGTTACAGGATCGTCAACCATGACAACCATGAGCGCCCGTCCACCGACTCTCTCTCGCCCCACGTTCATGCCGCCGATGTTCACATGGTTCGCGCCCAGCAGCATACCGACGGCGCCGATCATGCCGGGCTGGTCGGTGTGCCTGGTGAAGAGCATGTCCCCGTCGGGGATGAGGTTCACCTCGTAGCCGTCGACGTGGACGATGCGTAGCGCGTTTCGCCCCACGACCACGCCACAGATGGACTGCTCGCCGTCGGGCATCGTCACTCGAACGCTGACCATGGCCGAGTACTCGCCGTGGCTGGCTGTGGTGATCTCGGTGACCCGGATGCCGCGCGCCGCCGCGAGTACCGGGGCGTTGACGAGGTTCACCGGGTCCGAAAGCATCGGGCCCAGGAGCCCAGCCACGATCGCACGGGTCACGGCTCCCAGCGCGATGCCGTCAAATGTGCCGCGGTAGCTCACCTCGACGGCGCTGATGGGCCGGCCGCGCCCATCCAGGTCGCGCGCGAGCTGTGTGTGCAGGCTGCCGATCTTCTCGCCAAGGGCCATGTAGGGCTGCGCACGTTGCAGGGCCTCGGCTGACAGCGCGGGCATGTTAACCGCGGAGCGCGCCGGCTGGCCGTCCAGAACCTCGACGATCTGCTCCGCGACATCAACCGCCACCTTCACCTGGGCCTCGGCCGTTGAAGCGCCCAGATGCGGAGTGACTACCGTCTCCGCGAGGCCCACCAGGGGATGGCCGGGCTCAACCGGCTCCTTGCTGAAGACGTCGAATGCCGCGCCCGCCACGTGTCCCGAGCGGATCGCCTCGGCCAGGGCTTCCTCATTCACCACGCCGCCCCTGGCCACGTTGATGATCCGTACTCCCTTACGCATCCGCGCCAGTTCGGCATGGCCGATGAGGCCGCGCGTCTTGTCGTTCAGCGGGACGTGGACGGTGATGAAGTCCGACTTACCGTATATCTCGTCCAGCGATGTCAGTCGCGCGCCGCAGTGCTCCGCCGCCGCATCGGTGGCGTAGGGGTCATAAGCCAGGACCGTCATCTCCAGGCCGCGAGCCCGAAGCGATACCTCGGCGCCGATCTTGCCGAGCCCGACGATCCCGAGGGTCTTGCCGAAGCACTCGGTACCCACGAACCGCTTGCGGTCCCACGCGCCTGACCTGAGGCTCGCGTCGGCCTGGGGGATGCGCCTCGCAAGGGCAAGCATCATTGCGATGGTCAGCTCCGCGGCGGCCATTGTGTTGCCGTGCGGCGAGTTGACCACCACGATGCCCTGCGCCGTGGCGGCCTTCACATCGATGTTGTCGACGCCTACGCCGGCTCGGCCGATCACCTTGAGCCTGGCTCCGGCAGCGATCACGGCGGCCGTGACCCGGGTCTCGCTTCTGACGACGAGTGCGTCGAACCCCGGAATGATCTCGAGCAGCTGCTCCGGCGACAGGCCCGTGTCGGTCACGACCTCGGCATGCTCGCGCAGTTTGTCAATGCCCTCGCGAGCTATTGGATCGCTGATCAGAACCCTCGGCATGTGGTGGCGCACTCCTTTCGTCTGACTCAGTCTACTCGAAGCCTGCCGGAGCGGAACACGGACCGGCCATCGGATAGTCCATAATGAGGAGGCCCGACACCGTGTCGGAGCCATTGACGCGCCTATCGATGACCTTGTTATTGCCCCGCGGCGATACTCCACAGCCGCGGGCTTTGCCGGTACCGTGGGCCGGAAGGAGCGGCGGCTTCATGCGCCATGCAAACCGATCAGCATTCACCCTGGTGGAACTGCTGACAGTCATCGCCATCATCGCGGTGCTGTCCGCGTTGCTCTTCCCGGTCATGAGCAAGGCCAAGGAAGCGGCGCGCCAGACAGCGTGCTTGTCGAATATGCAGCAGATCCATACCAAGTTGAGCCTCTACCATCAGGACTACGACGCCTACCCTCCGATGCTGTTCGGAGTGGCCGAGCGCAGTGACGGCTCGCCCTGGCAGATCGGCGATGCGACGCCACCCGTGTCAGCCGGAAACGTCAGGTTCGGCTTCCTCTACCCTGCGTACATCAAGAGTGTGGCCGCCTTCACCTGTCCGGACGCCGTGACCTACAACGCCACGACCGTGACGCAGGCCACTTTCCCTGCCAACTCCGGGTACGCCGGCGCGGCAACCTACGGCTCGCACGGCCTCCGGTATGGTCCGGCCGGGACGCCCGTCTCCTACTATGCGGTGGACAGCTACGACGCCACTCCCGGCCCGAATGGAGCCTATTGGGTCGCCTACACCCGCGACTGGAGCGGCGTGACCGTCGATACAGAGGCTGACAATCCGCACCAGATGAAGTTCAACAACCCGTCTCCTGACAAGACCGTGGTCACCTGGTGCAACGCCCACGTCACGGTGGCCCATACCGAGATGTGCCCGGTGCTGTTCCTCTCCGGTACGGCCAAGCAGCTCCCGGCAAACAAGGTTCAGTCGAAGGGGTGGCTACTCGGCTCCGACTAACCCCCTACCGAAAGCGGCGTAACCTGAGTGAGTTCGCCACAACCGAGATCGAGCTGAGGGCCATGGCGGAGGCGGCGACCATCGGGCTGAGCCGCCCCGCCGCGGCCAGCGGGATGCCCAGGGCGTTGTAGGCCACGGCCCAGAAGAGGTTCTGGCGGA
>CAISJD010000165.1 GCA_903885605.1 uncultured Chthonomonas sp.
CGTCGGAGCCCGCTCCGGCGACCGGATCACGCGGATACCGTACATCTGGCAAAAGGCGTCGATCATCCGCTTGTGGTTGCCCAGCGTCACCACCTGATGGAAGCCCTGCACGTCGCGGGCGTCCTCCACGGCGTCCATCTTCACCTCGATGCAGGTGCGGCAGCCGCCGGCAGGTGGTGTGTTGACGTTGCCCACCACCGTGCCCGAATCGACGATCACCTCGTGCGGGCTGTTGAACCGGATCAGCGTGGTAGGCTGCCCCACGGGCCAGATCACCTGCGTCGAAACGCCCAGGGCCGACTCCGAGTGGTTGCGCAGGACGTAGGGCGCGGCGGGCTTGTCGAACCCGGCGATGCGGGTGCCGCTGGTGCAGTGCGAGGCGACGAGCAGGTTCTTGGCGGTCTCGGCCACGGGGTCGTTCATGTAGCCGGGCCGGTTAAGCAGGTAGCTGCTGAACAAGAGAGACACGGCGCCGAAGAGGTCGGCCTCGCATCCTGCGGTCACGCCGAGGTCCTGCAGCTGCGTCCAGGCGTAGCAGGGCGGCGTTGGCACGAGCTTGGAGCCGACCATGCCCAGGCAGTCCATGGAGAGCGCGTTGGACTTGTGCTCGGCCAGGAGCTGCTTGGCAGTGACCAGGGCGCGGGCCGAGTTCTCCGAGTCGCGCACCGAGGGTTCCACGATGCGCTTGGCGTGCTTGCGCGCGGTGGCGGCCACGGCGCGGACCTCTTCGCCCGCCGGGGTCTTGTCGAACCGGAGGTTGAAGGTGTCTCGGGGGATCTGGCGGACCTTCGTGCCCAGGCGGTCCAGCACGGTCTCGCCGGTCTGGTTGCCCTGGATCCAGAGGATGCGGCTCTCCTCGAAGAGGCGCTTGGCGCGCACCATCCGGAGGGCATCCTCCACGGCGCTCCACTCCAGCGAGGAGACGACGTGGACGCCCTGCCGGCGGGAGATGCCCAGCACGTGCCCGGTGAACGAGGTGCCCACGGGCGAGAAGACGATGAGCGGCACTCCGGCCTCGTTGGCCAGCCGCTCGGCCCAGCCCCAGCATCCCATGTGTTGGAGGATGACGAGCAGGCCGTCGGGCTTCTGCTCCTTCACGCGGTTGAGCAACGCGGTCATGCCCGCCTCGTCCTGGATCGGCTTCGCCTCAAGTCCGAGATCAAAGCCCACCGTCTCGGCGGACTTGCGGAGCATGCCCAGGTACTCGGCCTGATGCTTGTCCAGATCATACGTGGTGCCTGGCCAGCCGAGCCAATAGGGCCGGGGTAGCTGCAGGATTGCGGCGGCGATGCGAACCCGCGGCCTCGGGCGCAACGTAGTTGGGTCGATGACGTCTGCCGGGCCCACGGCGCCCTTGGGCGACGCGACGGCGGGCTCCAAGGCGTCACCGATGAGCCCTGTGGCCAGGGCGGCGCTGCCGATATACCGGAGGCATTGCCGGCGCGACAGGCAGCAGTCGCAGCGATGTCCCTGATGCATGAGGTGGTCCTCCTTGCGGCGCCTTTGCCCGCGGAGCGGAAGCGCCCGCACCGTGCATTTCGCCGCGCCGCACGCTCATTCCTGCGGAAATCCGGCGGGGCGCCAACCAAAGGCCCGCCTCGGCGCTACTAACTGGGTAGAGGTGTCCCATGACGGCAGATGAGAGCCAACTGGCGAGGAGCTTCCGGCAGAGCGAGCCGGACGCGTTCGACGAGGTTTACCGGACCTACGGCGGCCGCATGCTGGCCTACGCGCAGCAGGTGACCGGCAGCCGCACCGACGCCGAGGACCTGACGCAGGAGGTCTTCCTGGCCGCCTACGCCGGGCGCGGCTCGTTCCGCGGCCGCTCGAGCCTGCTGACGTGGCTCTTCTCCATCGCCTCGCGGCGATGGCGGGACGGCCGGCGGTCGCGCTCGGCCCGGGAGAGCCCCATGGACCCGGCTTCGATGCCCGATGCCGGCGGTCCCGGCGGGCTCAGCCTGGATGCCATACGTCTGCGCGACGCCGTGGCCACGCTGGACCGGCCCATGGCCGAGGCGTTCCACCTTGTGATGGTGCAGGGGCTGACCCATGCCGAGGCCGCCCAGGCTATGGGCCGGCCGCTGGGCACAGTCAAGTGGTACACGGCCACAGCCGTGCGGAGACTGAGGGAGGTACTGCAAGATGATTCCCGACACGAGCCGAAAGACATGCAGCAGGGTGAGCCGCGAAGACCTGATCGCGCTGCAGACCGGCGAGCTGAGCAAGCCGCGGGCCTGGGCGCAGCAGGTGCGCCTGCAGATGCACATCGCCAAGTGCGCGGCGTGTTCGGCTGAGTGGAGCTTCCTGCAGCAGATCGCCGCGACGGCCCGCGAGCTCCGCACCGCTGAGGTCCCCCAGGGGCTCATGGCGCGCAACCGCACCGAGGTCGTCAAGCCCGCCGAGCCCATGCAGCGGCGGCGCGCGCCGATCCGCCCGATCCTGGCCGTCTGCGGCCTGGGGCTGGCATTCTCCGCCGGCACGGCGCTCTGGCCCGAGGCGGCGCGTTGGGCCGACCGCAACGCCCTGCCGAAGGTGAGCCAGGCCGACCAGGCCGCCTACCAGCGCCTCCTGTCCGAGCCGATGCCGAAGCCCAACCGGTGGGACGCCTACCGCGCCGCCGACGACGCCGCCGTGACCGCCGAGAGAGCGACCAGGTGGCCCCAGGAGACCGACACCGACCAACGGCTCGCGGCCGAGGCGGCGGTGGCGGCCAACGGCGAGGCCTACCGCTTGCTGGCGTCGGCGCGGGGCGAGGCGTGCCGCATCCCCCTGGCATCCCTGAGCCGCAACGGGAAGAGAAGCCGAACGGCGGTCGGAAGCCTGGGGCACGCGCTGGCCTACAGGGCCACGGCACAGCGGCTCAAGGAGGACTACGCAGCCGGCGCCGAGACGGGGCTGCAGATGGTGCGCCTGGGCTATGATGTGGCCGGCGCAGGCGATAGCGTCACGCTGAGCAACGGCGTAGGTCAGGCCTCGGGCGGCCTCCGAGCCATGGCGGCTGTGCTGCCGAAGCTCAGCGCCCGCGAGAGCCGCGATCTGGCCGGACGGCTGGAGGCGAGGCTCAGACAGGGCATTGACCTCGACCGTGTCCTGCTTACCACGGTCTACGTCAAAGCCGACATGGTCGGCGAGTTCAGGATTGCCATCGAAGGCGAGGGCCTGCCTGCCAACCAGTGGCTCATGAACGCAGACCGGAACACGGCTCTCTTCGCCGACTACGTGGCCCGCCTCAGGGCAGAGATGCGCAAGCCGTACCAGCAGCGGAACCGGAGGATCAGCCTTGGGCCGGCGGACTGGCTCATCGACCAGCCGAGCGTACCCGGCGCCCTGCGCGAGGCCGTTAAGCTGGAGGCCCAGGCACGCTGCATGGCGGCCGCCCTGCGCATCCATGCCTTCACGGTCGAGACCGGCAAGGCTCCGCGCAACCTGAAGCAGGCCGGTGTGACAGGCAAGCTCAGCGCCGACCCATTCACGGGCGACCCGCTACGGTACGTGGTGGACAAGAGCGCGGTTCTGCTGTACAGTGTCGGCGAGGACGGTCGCGACAACCGTGGCTCACAATCTGACGACGTGGGCCTATGTCCGCGGGAACACCAGGTCGAGGCCTCGACGCTGGGCACGACTCCCGTGGATGTGCCCTACATGAGACCCAAGACCGGTTAGGAAGCCACACGACGAATGCACCATGCATGAGTTCGAACGCCTGATCTTCGAGTTGCGGCGGTCCCGCGCCATGCCGGACCGCTGGCTCGACACCGTCGAGACGCACGGGGGCGCGCTGGTCCGCTGGTTCCGGCGGATGCAGCGCCGCGACCCGCTGCGCGACGCGGTGAAGCGGCTGCCGCGCTGGTCGGCTGTGCGCCGCGCCGTGGAGGCCCGCGCCGAGACCGGCGACGACGTCTGTGCCCAGGCCATGGTGGACAGCCTCCTCGGCGACCGCGTGTCGGCTTGGCGCGAGCGGGCCGCCGCGGCGCGGGTGGCCGGCGCGCTGGCCACGAGCCCGAAGTGCCGTGCCACCGTCGACGAGCTTCTCTGCCAGGTGGTGCGCGGCGAGACCACCTTCGACCGGAACCCAATACGGCGGGCGGCCGCGCTCTCCGTGGGCTGGGGTGCGTTCATCCTCGTGGCCGGCGCCGGCGCCGCGCTGGCGACATTCAAGGTGATCCTCTGGACCGACGCGGCCGACCTGGTCCACGCGCTCTGGGCGCTGGCGCTCCCCGTCTGGGCCGCCCTGGCGCTGGTCTCCTACCCCATGGACTACTGGAGCAAGCTGAACGAGGCGAATGGGCGAATGGCGAAGCTCCGCGCCGCGGCGGTCGAAGGGCTGACCATCCATCCCGACCCCCACAACCTCCCGGCACTGGCGTCGGCGGCGGCTACGGACAAGCCGGAGGTCAAGAAGGCCGCGCTGGTTGCGCTCGACGCCGTCCTGCCCCTGGTGACCGAGGTCCACTACGGCGAGTACTCGCCGGACGTGGTGCGCGACCTCTGCCGCGTCCTGGGCCGGGGCCCCGAGGCCCGCGACCTTGCCCTCATCGCTGCGCTTGCGCGGGCAGGCACCGGGCGGGCGGTGGATGCCATGGACCGGCAGGCCCGGTTCGGCAAGACGCAGGCGATCCGTCAGGCGGCGCTGGCCGCCCTGCCCATCCTCGTGGGTCGGCGGGAGAAGGAGCGCATCTCCGAGCAGCTCGTGCGGCCCGCCGTGGCCCCCTTCGGCCCCGCCGAGGTGCTGGTCCGGCCGGCTCCCGCGGGTGCATCGGCCGACACATCGACGCTGGTTCGGCCCGTCATGCCCGAAGAGGCCGCCGCCGCGCCGCAGACCGTCGGCGGAGGCGGCTGAACAGAGGGGATGCGGCCCCGGCGCACTGAACGCCCCGGGGCCGCAGACCGACTACATGGCGACGAACTTCTCGCCCTTGGCTCCGCAGACCGGGCAGGCCTCGGGCGCCTTGCCCAGCTCGATGTAGCCACAGACGGGGCAGAGGAAGAAGTCGGTGGCCAGGTCCTTGCCCTCGGCCACGGCGTCCAGCGCCTGCTGGTAGAGCTTGGCGTGGACCGCCTCGGCCTCCAGCGCCAGGCCGAACATCCGCTTGGCCCTGTGTCCGACGGCGGTGGCGCGCTCCAGCATGGGCGGGTACATGGTGGTGAACTCGAAGGTCTCGCCGGCCACTGCCGCCTTCAGGTTGTCCGCGGTGCTGCCCACGCCGTCCATGGCGGCGAAGTGGGCCAGCGCGTGGATCGTCTCAGCCTCGGCGGCGGCTCGGAACAGGCGCGCCACGTTGGCGAAGCCCTCCTGCTCGGCCTTCTTGGCGAATGCCAGGTACTTGCGGTTGGCCTGGCTCTCGCCGGCAAACGCTTCCTTCAGGTCGCTGATCGTATCGGGCATCATAGTCCTCCAGAGCAATCGGTAGTAGGTTGGCGGAGTAGGCCCGCCGGCGCCATGTTCGCCACGAGGCGTCCTGGTTCCTGCCAATGGGTGAGACCCGGCAGAGCGGCGCGTATAGGGCACTGTACGGGCGCGCCTCGGCGCGCCGATGACCGCCAACCGGAGAACCACATGAACCCCATGGTCCGACCCCTTGTCGCTGCCGCGCTGCTGGGCATCCTGCCCGCAACCCGAAGCGACGCCCGTCCGCAGTACGCCTCGCGTGAGAACTCCAGGTGCACCTACTGCCACGTCACGCCGGGCGGCCCCCGCAACTTCCGGGGCCTCTTCTACGCCGCGAGCAACCACTCCTTCGCGGCCTTCGACAACCAGTACGAGGCCAAGCTGGCAGGCGTTGACCCCGCCGCCACGGGCGGGAGCGCCGTCCCCAGGAACCAGTCCTACCCCGCACGGAGCGTGCCCGAGGCCCTCAACTTCGTCATGAGCGACATCGAGGGCAAGCCGGTGAACCTGGCCCGGTACGCGGGCAACGTGGTCCTGCTGGTCAACGTCGCCAGCCAGTGCGGCAACACGCCGCAGTACGCCGCCCTGCAGAAGCTCTACGAGAAGCAGAAGGAGCGGGGCCTGGTCGTGCTGGGCTTCCCGTGCAACGACTTCGGCGCCCAGGAGCCGGGCACCGAGAAGGAGATCCGGGCCTTCTGCACCGAGAAGTACCACGTCACCTTCCCCATGTTCGCCAAGGTGGCGGTCAAGGGCCAGACCCAGGCGCCGCTCTACAGGCACCTGACGGGCAAGGCGACCAACCCGAGGTTCGGCGGTGAGGTCGAGTGGAACTTCGCCAAGTTCCTCCTGAACCGCAAGGGCGAGATCGTAGCCCGCTTCGCCGCCCGCACCTCGCCCGACGATCCGGAGGTGGTGAAGGCCATCGAGGCGGCGCTCAAGGCGAAGTAGCGCCGGCACAAGGCCCCGCAAGCCCGGCTCAACACGGTCGGGCTTGCGCCGGCGCTAGCGGTCGTAGGGCGGTAGTGCAACGAGGCCGGCCACGGCCCTGTAGTGCTTCACATTGAAGGTGCAGAGCGCGCAGTCACGGTTCAGGCACTGCGCAAGCCGCGAGTCGACCGTCGCCATGCGCGTTCACGCAGTTCGCGGGCGGCCTGCGGGCTGTCGGGCATATCGGTGCGGCCCGCCCGCATACCGAAGACGCCGGAGTCGAGCAGTTGGGCCCCCGTGGACCGGCGGTCCGCTCCGGCGGGGGTAACGACGACCACCACTTCGGCGTCGCCGAGCGGCACCTCCGGCGGCAGCGTCACCTCAACCGTTCGTCCCTCTGTGATATGAGCCCGCAGGCTCACGGTATGAGCGATCGCCATGGCCTGTCCCCCTGGCCACCGTTGTGAATGACCGACGCCGCCATTGTACCGATTGCCGCCGCGGACCGTGGTACCGTTGTTGGTGACGAGTGCGGTTGGGCTTGCGGCGGGCATGGAGGTGCGGGATGGACGGACGCGATCTGGCGCTGCGGACGCTGGCGGGCGAAGAGGCGCTGCCCGTGCCGGCGCACTTCTTCAACATCATGGAGCACGCCCACATCGAGCGGCTGGCCGGGGCGGCGCCGGGCGACTACCGACGCGACCCGCACGGCATCTTCCTTCGGATGATCCGAGCGTGCCACACCTGCTCCGTGGACCAGTACCTGGCCGAGAACCCGCTGTCCATGGGCGACACGGGCTACGAAGGCGCCGAGCACGGGGCCACCACGGGCGCCGAGGCAGTGGAGATCGACGGCATCGCGATCCACGGCGCCGACGACGTGGCGCGCCACATGGAGGCGGTCGTCTTCCCAGCCCTGCGAGCCGCCGCCGACGAGTTCGACGAGGAGCAGCGAACCGCCGACATCATCGCCCACGAGGCCGACCTCCAGCGCCGCCTGGGCGACGATATCCTGAAGCTCCCCTACGGCCACGGTTCGTTTCCGTATATGGCCTACGGGACCTACGGCTACGGCCCCTACCTCGAGGCCTGGGCGCTCTATCCCGAGCTCATGGAGCGCCACTTCGCCCTGCAGGCCGATGTCGCCGTCCGCAACAACCGGGCCGTGGCCGAGGCGTTTCGGCGCGGGGGGCTCCCGCTGGTGACGCGCCTGGACCACGACATGGCCGACGCCCGCGGGCCGCTGGTGAGCCCGGCCTCGCTGGAGCGCCTCTGGTACCCCCACTTCGCCCGGAGCATCAAGCCACTCCTCGCGGCCGGCGTCCGCTGCGTCTGGCACTGCGACGGCAACGTCATGCCCATGGTGGATCCGCTCATCGCCTGCGGCATCTCGGGCTTCCAGGGCTTCCAGTACGAGTGCGGCGTCGACTACCCGGCCCTCTGCCGCCGGACCGACCGCCTGGGCCGCAGCCTGCTCATCTGGGCCGGCGTCTCCGTGACCACGACGCTGCCCTTCGGCACGCCCGCGCAAGTCCGCGACGAGATGCGCTTCCTGGTCGAGAACGGACCGCGCTCCGGCCTCTTCCTGGCGCACAGCAGCTCCCTCGCGCCGGGAGCGCCCTGGGAGAACGTGGCCGCCTACGTGGAGGGCCTGCGCCACTACCGGGAGGCGGCGCGGTAGGGCCCTGGCCGTTGTGGGCCTTCCTGTTGCCCCGCCGCCGCCTTCCGTGCCACTCTATTGGGAGCGGCCCGACGGCGGGCAGGCAACTGGAGGACTGACACCATGCTTCATCGAGTGGCGCTGGGCGCCGCGCTCTGCCTGGCGGCCGGGATCGCTGCAGCGGGTCCTGTCACCGTCTACGTGGCTCCCAACGGGAAGGACAGCTGGAGCGGCACTTCGGCGCGCCCCAACAAGGCGCGGACCGACGGACCCGTGGCGTCGCTCCTGGGCGCCCGCAACGCCCTGAGGAAGCTCCGGACCAATACCGCCACGCCGGCCCGCGCGAGCATCGCCGGCGGCCGCTACCAGGTGCGCGAGCCGCTCATACTGGAGCCCCGAGATGGTGGGACCGACGGCGCCCGCGTGGCCTACTCCGCCGCTCCCGGCGCGAAGCCGGTCTTCGACGGCGGCGTGCGCATCGGCGGCTGGAAACCCGCCGTGGGCGGCCTCTGGCAGGCGACCGTGCCCGCGGGCCTGCGCTTCGAGCAGCTCTACGTCAACGACGCCCGCGCCACCCGCGCCCGCACCCCCAACGCCTTCTACCACTACATGGCGGGCAAGCTGGAGTACGGCATCGACCCGGTGACCGGCAAGGAGGCGCAGCTCGGCGGCCGGGCCTTCATCGCCCGCCCGGAGGACCTGAAGCCGCTCCTCAACGTGCCGAAGGAGGAGCTGCCCGACGTCACCGTGATGGCCTACCACTCGTGGGAGACCTCGCGGCATCGCGTGGCGGCCGTGGACGGCGAGACGAACGCCATCATCTGCGCGGGACCGGGTGCGCCCTGGGCCTTCATGCAGTGGGGCGCGACGCAGCGCTACCACCTGGAGAACTTCCGCGGCGCGCTGGACGCCCCCGGCGAGTGGTTCCTGAGCCGCGACGGCACGCTCCTCTACAAGCCGCTGCCGGGTCAGAACATGCGCAACGCCGAGGTCTATGCACCGGTGGCCGTCGACTTCGTGCGCTTCGAAGGGACCGAGGCGAAGAAGGTCGAGGGCATCACGCTGGAGGGCCTCGCCTTCCGGCACGCGGCGTTCAACCTGCCCGCAGGGGGGCATGCCGACGGCCAGGCGGCGGTGACCATTCCCGCCGTCATCATGGCCGACCAGGCCCGGGGCCTGATGGTGCAGAACTGCGACGTCCGGCATATCGGCATCTACGGCGCCTGGTTCCGCAAGGGCTGCTCGGGTTGCGAGATCCGTCGGTGCTGGTTCGAGGACCTGGGCGCGGGCGGCGTGAAGATCGGCGAGGGCTGGACCAACGACAACCCGGAGGCCGAGCAGGCGACCGACCACATCACGGTCACCAACTCGATCATCCACCAGGGCGGGCGCATCTTCCCCGGCTGCATCGGCCTCTGGATCGGCGCCAGCGGCGACAACACGATCACCCACAACGACATCAGCGACCTCTACTACACCGGCATCTCCGTGGGCTGGCGGTGGGGATACGGGCCGAGCCCGGCCAAGCGCAACACCATCGACTTCAACCACATCCACCATCTGGGCCAGGGCGTCCTCAGCGACATGGGCGGCGTCTACACGCTGGGGCCATCCGAGGGCACCACGGTCAGCAACAACCGCATCCACGACGTCTACTCCTACGACCTCTACGGACGCGGCGGCTGGGGGCTCTACAACGATGAGGGCTCCACGGGCATCGTGCTGGAGAACAACCTGGTCAGCAACGTGAAGACCGGCCTCTACCACCAGCACTACGGCAAAGGGAACGTGGTGCGGAACAACATCATGGCCTACAGCATGGACGGCCAGCTCCAGCGCTCACGCGTCGAGCAGCACCTCTCCTTCACCTTCAGCCACAACATCGTGCTCTACAAGCAGAGCGACCTGCTCTCGGCCAACTGGCGCGACGCCAACGTGGCGCTGGACAACAACCTCTACTGGAACGAGGCCGGCCCCGTCCGGTTCTACGACATGACGCTGGAGCAGTGGCAGGCGACGGGCAAGGACCAGGGCTCCCGCGTGGCCGACCCGCTCTTCGTGAACCCGCACACAGGCGACTTCCGCCTGAAGCCCGGCTCACCGGCGCTGCAGATGGGATTCAAGCCCTTCGACTTCAATCTTGCCGGCCTCACGGGCGACAAGGCCTGGCGGGCGACGCCCTCCGCCTTCACCTACGCGCCGGTCCATTTCGCTCCCCCGGCCCCGGCGGCTCCGCCCACGGCCTTCAAGATGGACTTCGAGAAGGTCCTCGTCGGCGCGCCCTGCCCGGGTGGCCAGAACAACACCGAGGGCAAGGGCGACGCCATCGCCGTGGTCGAAGGCATGGGCGCATCGGGCAAGCGGTGCCTCCAGATCACCGACGCGCCGGGCCTGCAGGCCGGCTTCAACCCGCACCTGGTCTTCAACCCGAGCCACCGCGACGGCGTCACCACCTTCTCGTTCGCCATCCGCACCGAGGCCGCCACGGACATGTACGCCGAGTGGCGCGACTGGTCGGACCCGGCGGGCTACAAGACGGGACCCATGGTCTGGATCAAGGGCGGCTCCCTCTCCTCCAACGGAGCCGAGCTGATGCAGATACCGACCGGGCAGTGGGTCAAGGTCGACATGCGCTGCACCGTGGGCGCCGCCTCCACCGGCAAGTGGGATCTCTCGGTGACGATGCCCGACGGCGCCAAGCGTGAGTTCGCCGCCCTGCCCTGCGCCTCGGGTCCGCTCCGTAGCCTGACCTGGCTGGGCTTCAGCTCCATGGCCACCGTGAAGACCGCCTTCCAGCTCGACGACCTGGTCCTGACCAGCACCGGGAAGGCCCGCAAGTGACCTGGCGACGCTGGGCGGCGGCGGCGGCCCTGGCTGGCTCGGCGGTCTCCGCCCTGGGCCAGCCCGCACCGCAGGCCTGGACCATGTTCCGCGGCGCTCCCAACGGCGGGGGCGTCGCGGCGCCGCTGGCCCCTCCCCTGCGCAAGCTCTGGGCGCAGAAGCTCAACGGCCCCGTGGAGGCCACGGCGGCCATCGTCGGCGACAGCGCCTACGTGGCGACCATGCGCGGCAACGTGCTGCGGCTCCGGCTGTCCGACGGCAAGCAGGTCTGGAAGTTCGCCTGCCGTGACGCCTTCAGCGCCTCGCCCGCGCTGGTCGGCGCGCGCCTCTTCATCGGCGACGAGAGCGGCCTCTTCCGTGCGCTGGACCGCAACACCGGCAAGCTGCTCTGGAAGCTGCAGACCGACGACAAGATCGCCTCGTCGGCCACGCCCATCGGCGACGACGTTCTCTTCGGCTCCTACGACAACCGCCTCATGCGCGTGAGCCAGGCTACGGGCAAGGTCCGCTGGACCTTCCACGCCGACGCGCAGGTCCATGCCACCCCGGCCCTGTCCCAAGGCCGCGTGGTGACCGCCGGATGCGATGGGCATGTGCGGGTCATCGACGCCGAGACCGGCAAGCAGACCGGCTCGGTCAACGTAGGGGGCAACTTCGCCTCGGCCCCGGCCATCGTCGGCGGCACGGCCTACGTCGGCTCGCTGGACGGGACCTATCTAGCGGTCGACCTGGCCGACGCGAAGATCCGCTGGCAGGTCAAGGAGAAGGAGAGCGGCGCGGCCTGCTTCTCTTCGCCCGCCGCGGCGCAGGGCAAGGTGCTCTTCGCCTCGCGAAGCGCCCGCGTCATCGCCGTGAACCCGGCCAACGGCCAGGCGCTCTGGACCTTCCGCACCAGGAGCCAGGTCAACAGCTCCCCTGTGGTCGCCGGCAACACGGTCTACGTGGGCTCCGACGAGGGCATCCTCTACGCCATCGACCTGGCCACGGGGCGCAAGCTATGGCAGTTCCGAGCGGGCCGGGAGATTCTCTCCTCGGCGGCCATAGCCCAGAACCGACTGGTCTTCGGCAACTCGGATGGCTGGGTCTGGTGCCTGGGGAAGTAGGGTGACCGGCGCCCGCCATCTAGCCGACTTGCCGCTTCCCCTATGGCAGGCAAGTGGCAAGCCGGCAAGATCGCCAGATGGATGCGCGGGTGGCCACGGTGGGCCGCCCCTCCGGGTCTCGGCTCGTAGGAGCCGGGGCCGCGTGCGTTGACACCGCGCGGGACCATCCGGTACCCTACCGCCGTTCGCCCGGCGGGCGGGATACTCGACTGCGAAGGTTGCGCCATGACATTCCAGAACCTGCTGATCACCCTCGAACGGTATTGGGCCGAGAGGGGTTGCCTTGTGATGCAGCCCTACGACGTGGAGGTCGGCGCGGGGACCAACGCCCCGACGACCACGTTGCGGGCGCTGGGGCCGGAGCCCTGGAACGTGGCCTACGTGCAGCCCTCGCGAAGGCCCGCCGACGGCCGCTACGCCGACAACCCCATGCGGATGCAGCACTACTACCAGTACCAGGTCATCCTGAAGCCCTCGCCGGACAACGTGGTGGACCTCTACCTGGGTAGCCTCCGCGCGCTGGGCATCCGGCCCGAGGAGCACGACATCCGCTTCGTGGAGGATGATTGGGAGGCGCCGACGCTGGGCGCGCAGGGCGTGGGCTGGGAGGTGTGGATGGATGGCACCGAGATCACCCAGTTCACCTACTTCCAGCAGATGGGCGGCGTGGAGTGCGCCGCCGTCTGCGCCGAGATCACCTACGGCACCGAGCGGCTCTGCACCTGCCTCCAGGGCGTCGACAGCGTCTGGGACATGGAGTGGGCCCACGGCGTGACCTACGGCGACGTGGAGCGCGACTCCGAGCGGCAGCACTGCAGCTACAACTTCGACGAGGCCGATGTGGAGGCCCTCGGCCGAATGTTCGCCACCTACGAGGGCGAGAGCCACCGGATCGCCGACCAGGGGCTGGTCTTCCCCGCCTTCGACCTGGCGCTGAAGTGCTCCCACGTCTTCAACCTCCTCGACGCGCGCGGGAGCGTCTCCGTCACGGAGCGGGCGGTCTTCATCAACCGCGTCCGCGCCATGTCCCGCAAGTGCTGCATGGCCTACCTCAAGCAGCGCGAGGAGGCCGGCTTCCCGCTGCTGCGCGGGGCGGCGGGCTAGACCAGCCTGCCCTCCTCGCCGTAGAAGACCGGCGCATAGCCGCGCTCAGACGCCCAGCGCACGGCGGCCTCCACCTTTTGCCACGCATCGGGCTGGAAGCCGGGATAGGCGGGGCTGAAGTACTGCTCGTGGATCATCAGCTCCAGCACCTCGGCCTCGTGCGGCCTGGCCGCGACCGCCTCGAGGTGCGGAACCACGCCCGCGGCCGGCAGCAGGTTCAGCACGGCGTCGTGCCGCACGAGGACCAGGTCCAGCGACGTGTCCACCCAGGCATCGCGCCGCGAGAGGTGCTCCGTCTGCTCGGCGTCCAGGTAGTAGGCGACGGACGGGCGGCCCCGCTCCACGAGGAAGTAGCCCACCAGTCCCCGGACGCCCTCGTCGCGTAGCGCCGCGCAGACCTCGCGCGAGGCCTCGCCCCAGTGGATGGTGGTGAAGCCCGTGAGCGACTGCGGGCCGGCGAAGCGGAGGATCTGGTCGGTCACCTGCCGGTAGTCGCGCAAGACGGCCTCCACAGGCGCGCCGAGGTAGGGCCGGTCGGGCTTGTCTGACCGTGCGTGCCAGGTAAGCCGGAGCCAGTCGGCGTTGTCGGCCCACTCGCCTCGGAACCGGTCCGGCATCTCGGCGAGGGTGAAGCCGCTGTCCGGGTCCTCCAGGTAGACGTTCAGATGCACCTTCATGCCGTAGCGCTCGTGCAGGCTGCGCCACCCGGCCGGCCACGGGTTGTCGAAGAGCGACCGGCAGCCGCCGCGGGCCACGTCGCGCAGGAACCAGACGCAGTCGTCCACGGAGACCCGGTAGCGCGGGCCCGGCTCGGCGTCGAGCCACACCGGCGCCTCCGCCCGCCCCGAGGCGTCCTCCAGCACGATCATGTTCCCGCCGGGATTGAGGACCGCCTCGGCGCCGCCGATGCCGCCGACGGTGCGGACCGGCGTCCCGTTCAGCGTCGCGGGGCCGTCGGCCTCCGAGCGCCACTCCACCCGGATGCGTGGCTCACCGGCTACGCCGACCAGATCGGCGCGGGTGAGGACATCGCCGGCCACAGGCCGCTGAATCGCTGGGCACATACGTACACCCCCTTAGAGTGCATCGGCGCGTGCGCGAGGTGCGCATCAGGGCCGGTGCGGTAAGCTAGAATGCACAGGCGCCGCGCACCCGCTGACGCCGGCCGAGCCTCTTGCAGCGGGCCTTCCCGATGCGGCGGCGGCCCCAGATGATCGACACAACCTCCAGTGGGAGTATACAGCGATGGGAATTGAAGTCCGACCCCTGGGCGTAAAGTGCAACATACAGTGCAGGTACTGCTACCAGGAACCTCAACGGGATGCAGGCAACGCCCGCATGATGTACGACCTCCCCAAGTTGAAGAAGGCGGTGGAGGAGGCCGGACGGGCCTTCACGCTCTTCGGCGGGGAGCCGTTGCTTGCCCCCATCCCCGTCCTGCGCGAGCTGCTGGAGATCGGGCTGCGCAAGTACGGCCGCACCGATATGCAGACCAACGGCACGCTCATCAAGGACGCCCACATCGATCTGTTCCGCGAGTTCAACGTCGCGGTCGGCGTCTCGGTGGACGGGCCGGACGAGCTTAACGACGTACGCTGGGCCGGTTCGCTGGCCAAGACGCGCGAGGCGACGGCGAAGACCCACGCGGCCATCAAGCGCCTCTGCGAAGAGGGGTTCAACCCCACCGTCATCATCACGCTCCACCGGGGCAACGCCACCGCCGAACACCTGCCGCGAATGCACGAGTGGCTGCGCGAACTCGACGCCATGGGCGTGAAGTCGGCGCGCCTCCACATCCTGGAGGTCGAGGACGACGACGAGGCGCGGGGCTATGCCCTGACCGACGACGAGAACATCGCCGCCTTTATGGGCTTCGCCGCCCTCGAGAAGGAGCTCAAGAACCTCTCGCTCGACGTCTTCAACGACATGCGCAACCTGCTGGCCGGCGACGACACCAAGGCGACCTGCATCTGGAAGGCCTGCGACTCCTACACCACGCGGGCCGTCCGAGGCATCGAGGGCAACGGCCAGAGCAGCAACTGCGGACGGACCAACAAGGACGGCGTGGACTACGTGAAGTCGCCGCAGGAGGGCTTCGAGCGCTACGTCTCGCTCTACCACACGCCCTTCGAGTACGGCGGCTGCAAGGACTGCCGCTTCTTCCTCATGTGCAAGGGCCAATGCCCCGGCACGGCTATCGACGGCGACTGGCGGAACCGGACCCGAGACTGCCGCGTCTGGTTCACCATGTACGAGACGCTGGAGCAGGAGGCGCTGGCCGAAGGGCAGACGCCCCTCTCTCTTGACCCTGTGCGGAAGCAGGTTGAGGACCGGATGCTGGCGGCATGGCTGTCCGGGTCCAATCCGGACTACTACCAGGCCGTGCTTGATGCGAGGGCTGCGGCTGCCGCGCAGCACCACGAGTAGCGGGCGGCGAGGATGGGAGCGACGACGACCATGCCCATGTACCCTGACCATCGGTACGAGTTGACCATGCCCACGTTCACGCGGATCGCGTGGGCCAGCGACCACGCCCGCGAGGTCTGGGAGCCACGCCTCCACGCCGTCCGCGCAGCCTCGCTGGACCTGGAGTGGATGTCCGTCGAGGCGGGCATCAGGCCCTGCTGTATCGCCACAGTCACCCCGGCCGAGATGCTGCGCCTGGCGCCGCGATGGCTCTCACATGACCTGACGTCGCACCTTGTGGACGTCGTGAACCTGGGCCCCGAGGACGGCTCCGACGCCGCGACGACCGGGCGTCCCGTGGGCATGCGGCTCATCGTCGGCCGGCTGGCCGACGTGAAGCGCATGGTGCGTGCGGTCGAAGCTTGCGACAACGACACCATCGGCCTCATGCTCGGCTACCCGCCCTGCTGCACGGAGTTCTTCCGCACGGTCTGGGTCGAGGGCGACATGATCGACACCACATGGCCCATGGCCGCGGCATCTCCCGGCGAGAGGGCAGATGAGGCCACCATCCAGCTGGAGAGCGCCTGGGAAGCCAACATCCTCTGGCGCTGGGGAGGCGTACGTCCCGTGCCCAGCCTGCCCTGCCGCTTCGACTGCCCCGGGACACTCTCCTTTGCCCGGGCCCTGGCCGGCGTGGCACGGGACAACGATCTCGGCGAGGCCATGGACTGGACCCGCGAGATCCTCTCGTGGCCCATCAAGTGGTCCGCGCTGCACGGCATTGCCGAGATCACCACGCCGATCTGCAAGATCAGCACCCCGACCGATGCCACTGGCGTTCGGTACACGGTTGAGCGTGAAGGCACAACCTATCCCGACGAGGGAGCCAGGGGCCTCGGCTTCCCCTATACCTCGCGCGTCGCGCCCACGGGCGCCGGCCGACCCGCGGATGTGACCAGTGCATGACCAGAAAGGGCTCTCAGGCGCTCATTTTGTGTGCGCGGGCCCTTGCGCTCTGCGCGGGCATGTGATACCATAGGGCATCAGGCTGAGTTTCGTATCGGAACTGGAGGACGTACGATGGACGAAGTCGAGAATCAGGACACTCGGACTGCAGAGTTCTCTCGCCGCACGCTGATCGCGGCGGGCTGGACTGTGCCCGTAGTGCTGGCTGTGGGCCTCTCGACCCCGGCCAAGGCGAGCCCGGGTCACTCGGATCACACCGACGCCCATACGGACACGCACACCGACACGACTGCCCCCGGCGGCGGCCCGCATGTCGATAGCCATACCGACAGCGGCCTCAAGGGCGGCAAGGCCGGTCAGGCCGACCGCTAACGCGGAAGGTGCCGACCAGCCCGCAAGGGAGACGGCCGGCGGCGCTCGCAGGTTCCCACCCGGAGCCGGCGGCGCCGCCGGCTTTTCTTATCCACGGCCCGGTACGCGCGCCCTGCCGCCCTGACCGCGCCTTGTGGTAAGATGAGATTGTGACGTTCACAAGCATCGATGCGATCGCGGAGCCGGGTTCCATGCCAGATGTAACACTCCAGTCCAAGCTGCATCTCGTTGACGGCGCCCGGATACACGCCATGTTTGATGAAGCCATCATCCACCTGCCGGAGTCGAGCGAAGCTGTGACACTGAATTCGTCGGCCCTGGCCATCCTCGTCTCCTGCGATGGAGCGACATCGGTGGCCGAGGTCGCCGCGCTCATAGCCGCTGATCTGGGCACACACGTCGCCGGCCTCACCGATGACGTCCTCGCATGCGCCCAGGAGATGGCCAGGCTGGGAATCCTAGTGCCGGCACGGGCCTGACGGAGTTCGCCGCCGCTAATGCATACACTACAGGTGGGTTTCCGGTACACCGCCGTCTCGGTGGCAACCGACAGCGACTACATCGCCACTCACCTGCGCACAGCGTTCAGGCACATGCCCGGCACCGCGGCCCAGGTGGTCGTGGGCCATCTGGAACTCACCCGCGACGGCGACGCCTACTCCTGCCAGGGCGCTCCGTGGGCCACAGCGTCGGACCTCACGGAGCAGAGCGCGGCGGACCACGCCACCTACGAGGTCATCATGCACCTCCGCTACGCCAACGCGGGCCTGCTCTGGCTCCACGCGGCGTGCGCGGCCCGTGGCAGTCGTGCGGTCGTCTTCGCGGGCAACAGGGGTAGCGGCAAGTCCACGCTTGCGGCGCTGCTCCCATCCATGGGCTGGCAGTACCTCTCCGACGATGTGACACCCGTCGAGATGCCGTCGCTGTCCGCCGTACCATTCCCCGAAACACCCTCCATGCGCCTTGGCGGACCGGCGCACCTGGACGAACCCGAGGTGCTGCTTCTGACCAAGGCCACCGTTGAGCTGAGTGTCACGCAGATAGCGCAGGCGCCCGTGGGCATCGCCGCTCTGGTGTTCCCGACCTACGTGGCCGGAGCGGATACCGCCATGGAGAGGCTGGGGGCCGGTCGCGCCGCGGCGGCTCTCCTGCAGCAGTGCCTTGACCTCCCGAACCATGAGAAGGAGACTGTGGAGTGCGTGGGCCGCCTCCTCACGCAGGCGCCGGCGTGGCGCATCACCTACTCGGCGGCGCACGAGGCTGCCCGCCTGGTGGACGCCATGCTCCTGCCCGCCGCCCCGAACGGGGGTTGACGAGCGAGATGATCGACCCGACAGGCAAGGGCCTGTTCGCCATCCTGTCCGCCGGGCTCGGCCTGCCGTATGACCGCGAGCGCCTGATCCATTCGCCGGAGCAGTGGGTCCGGATTGCCGAGTTTGCCCGGGCGGCCAACGTCGAACCCCAGGCATTCGCCGGCGCCAAGCGCCTGCCGGCTAAGGCCGCACCACCCGCGGAGGCCGTTGCCCGCTGGCGCAACGCCTTCACATCGTCGGCGGTCCACTACGATGGCCTGATCGCAGTGACCCGGCCGGTCCTCGGCAACCTGACAGCGGCCGGCATCCCCGTGGCGCTCCTCAAGGGCGCATACCTGGCATCGGTGGCCTACCCGAACCCCGGCGCGCGACCGATGAACGATATCGACCTGTTGATCCGTGCCTCCGACCTGCCGGCGGTCCACCTGGCGCTCACCTCCACGGAGTGGCTGTTGGCCAGCGACCTGGCAACCAACATGGCGCTCGACAACCAGGCATCCTACAAGCACGCCGCGACGGGCCTGAGCCTCGACCTCCACTGGTCGGTCCTCGGCCGCTATACGCCCTTCCGTATGCCCGACGTGGCCATCTGGACGGCGGTGCGCCCCGCCCTCATCGGCATGCCGGGCGTTATGACGCTCAGCCCGGAGCACGCGCTGCTCGACCTCTGCGTCCACCCTCGCGAGGACGGCCGGGTCACCACGGTCCAGGCGCTCTGCGACATCGCGGGGCTGGTTACGAACCAGGCCGTAGACTGGCATCGCCTGGCGGCCGACGCCGACGCCTGGGGCATGTGCAACTACGCGTGGCTCATCCTCTCCATGTGCAAGTCCCTGCTGAACGCTCCGATCCCCGACACCGCGCTGGAGTCACTGAGGGCGAGCGGCACCGACCCGATCTCGCGCGAAGCGCTACTGCGAGCATGGAACTCCCTGGCGACCCCGCTGGGCGAGCACGACACTCCCGACACCGAGGAGACGCATGTGGTCGACCTGTTGGCGCAGGGGGCGACCACGGGACGCATGGCAGCCGCCATGGGCGCCGCGTTCCCACCTGTACGCGTCGTCGCCCGGCAGTTCCAGCTGGGACAGGCGCCCTGGTGGCGCACGATCTGGTTCTACCCGTTGCGGTGGTGGGGACTGCTGTCGCGTTACAGCGGCAAGATCGCCGGCGCGTGGCGCACGGGCGGCGACGCCGAGGGAGGCCTACGGGAGCAGGCGGCGGGGGTCGAGCTGTTCCGCTGGCTGGATGCCCGGGCAGCCGCCAACCGACCGCCCAGCCGCAAGCAGCCGTAAGAGGCCCCGTCGACTTCAGGCCTCAGGTGGACGCCACGCGAACCACAACGTGGGCGAAGTATCCCGCTCCGAAGCCGTTGTCGATGTTCATCACAGCCACGCCCGCCGCGCAGGAGTTGAGCATAGTCAACAGGGCCGACACTCCCCCGAAGCTGGCGCCGTAGCCCACGCTCGTCGGCACAGCCACCACGGGGCTCCGCACCAGCCCGCCCACCACCGAGGCCAGCGCACCCTCCATGCCCGCAACCACCACGATGGCGGCCGCGCCGGTGAGCAGGGGCATCTGGTCCAGCAGACGATGCAGCCCCGCCACACCCACGTCGAAGAGGCGCTCCACGCGGGAGCCCATCTCGGCGGCCGTCACTGCTGCCTCCTCGGCCACGGGGATGTCGGCCGTGCCGGCGCATACCACGAGGACGTAGCGGGAGGCATCCGACGGCTCCGGCGCGGGGGCCTCTCCGGGCATCACCATGATGCGGGCGGGCGTTCGCAGCTCGGCTCCGGGGAACCGGGCCGCCATGGCCTGGGCTGCCTCATCACCGATCCGCGTGGCCAGCACCTTGTGCGACTTCGAGGCGAGCCGCTCGGCGATGGCCACGATCTGCTCCGTGGTCTTGCCGGGGCAGTAGATCACCTCGGGGAAGCCCGTCCGCAGGTTCCGGTGGTGGTCGATGCGGGCGAAGCCCAGGTTCTCGTAGGGCATGTCCCGAAGCCGCGCCACCGCGTCGTCCGAACTGACGTGGCCCGCCCGGACCTCCTCGAGCAATGCGCGAAGCGCGGACTCGTCCATGGCTATACCGATCCCCGGGGAGCGATCCGCAGCACGTCGTTCATCTTGCCGCTGCGATAGCCCTCGAGGTCCACGGTGACGTAGAGGTACCCGAGCGCCCGGAACGCCTCCAGGACCGACTGCCGCTGAGCCACCAGCCGCTCGATGTCCTGAGGCTCCACCTCGATGCGAGCCACATCGCCATGGTGCCGGACCCGGAACTGCCGGAAGCCCGCCGCACGCAGGTGGCGCTCGCAGCCGTCCAGCCGGGCCAGAAGCTCCGGGGTGATCTCCGTGCCGTAGGGGAACCGCGACGAAAGGCAGGCGAACGAGGGCTTGTCCCAGTTCGGCAGGCCCAGATGCGTGGCAAGCTCGCGGACCTCGGGCTTCGTGAGGCCGGCCTCCTTCAGCGGGCTCCGTACCTCCAGCTCGGCCGCGGCGCGCATGCCGGGGCGGTAGTCGTCCATATCGCCGGCGTGTGAACCGTCGGCGATCCACGGGATACCGCGCTCGTCGGCCGCCTTGCGGAGGACGCCGAACAGCTCCGACTTGCAGTGGTAGCAGCGATCCGGGCTGTTGATGCGGAAGTCGGGGTTGTTCATCTCGTGCGTGGGCACGCGGATCACCTCGATACCGATGACCTCGGCCACCGAGAGCGCCTCGGCCACCTCACCCGCCGGGAAGGCCTCGGAGTCGCCCACCAGGGCCACAGCGGACGCGCCCAGCTCCTGGTAGGCCACCGCGGCGACCACCGTGCTGTCCACGCCGCCGGAGTAGCCGACCAGAACGGAGCCCATTTCGCGCATCAGCGTGCGCAGCGCCTCGAGCTTGGCCGCCACCTGTGGGCTGAGGGGCGGCGAACCGGCGGTCTGCTCACTCATTGGGATGCACCACGATCTTCATTCCCTCGCGCCCCTGCATGACGTCGAACGCGGTATGCACGTCGGCCAGCGGGAACCTGTGCGTGATGAGCGGTTCGACGCGCACCTTGCCCAGTTCCAGCAGCCGCACCGCCAGCTCATGCTGCCGGGGTACGGAGCCGTGCGAACCGGTGACGAAGCACTCCTTGTAGTGGACCAGGTTGGAGAGGAGCGCCATGGGCCGCGCATCCTTCGCCAGCCCGCCGAAGAGGTTCACCACGCCGCGATGGGCCACCATCTCGACCGCCTGCTCGTGGGCCTCCACCGAGCCGCAGGTGGTCATCACGATGTCGGGTCCCTCACCGCCGGTCTCCTCCAGGCAGCGGGCCACCACGTCCTCCTCCTCGGAGGCAATATAGCAGTCGGCCTCGTAGGCCCGCGCGATCTCCATGCGCAGCTTGCTCCGCTGGATGGCGATCACCTTGGTGGCGCCCATGATCCGCGCCAGGTCGATCATCATGCAGCCGATGGGTCCCAGCCCGATGATGGCCACGCTCTTGCCCAGGCTCATGCCGGCCAGTTCCAGCCCGTTGATCGCGCAGGCCAGCGGCTCGGCCAGTGCGGCCTGATCGAAGCTCAACTCCGGCCCGAAGGGAGTGACCGGCCCCTCCTCCAGCACCAGCCTGGGGAGCAGCATGCGCTCGGCGAAGGCGCCGGGGATCTGGTAGCCGATGGCGTAGTTGATGCTGCAGTTGTTGCCCATGCCGTTGCGGCACCACTTGCACTGGCCGCAGGGGACATCGGCGCCGACGGCCACCCGGTCGCCCACCTTGACCCGCGTGACATGCTTCCCGGTCGCCACGATGACGCCCGCGGACTCGTGCCCGATGATGGCGGGCAGGGCCACGCGCGGGTTGCCGTGGTGCATGATGCGGACATCGGACCCGCAGATGGCCACAGACTCCACGCGCATCAGCGCGCCGAAGTCATCCGGCTCGGGCGTCGGCGCCTCCTGGACCACAAGCTGTCCCGGAGCGGTGAGCAGCACGGCTTTCATAGTTCGCTTCCTTCCGTTCCGGCAAGCTCGGGCCCAATGGGAGCGCCCACGAGCACCTTCGATGCCGATATCGTGCGGGCATGGATCGCCCGCAGCAGGTCCGGCGCGGCGCTGAGCGAGGCGCGGTGCGACACCAGGCGCTCCGCGTCCAACGTACCGGCCGCCATGGCGTTGAGGACGGCGCGCCAATCATCGGCGCCCCCCAGCACGCTGTAGGTCGAGTTCCAGACGCCGCACAGGGCGATCTCCTGCCGCATGATGCGGGAGATGAGCTCCGCCGGCAGCGTCACATCGGCCGACGGGTTACCCAGCAGCGTGACCCGGCCGCCGCGGCCGACGCTCCGGATCGCCGCGAGCAGCGTCTGCGGCACACCGGCGGCCTCCACGGCCACGGCGACGCCTGCGCCGTGGGTGGCCTCACGTATGGCGTCCACCGCCGACTGCTCCGTGGCGTCGATCAGGTACTCAAACCCGAGGCCGAGGGCCATCTCGAGCTTGGCCGCGACGACGTCGGAGATGAAGACCCGCTTGGCCCCCATGATCCGAGCCCACTGCGCCGTGAGCAGGCCGATGGGCCCCGCGCCGAAGACCGCCACATCGCGGCCGACCAACGGCAGACCCGTGGTGCGGAGGGCGTGGAGGGCGACGGCCGCCGGCTCCGTCATGGCCGCCGAGGCAAGGCTGACGTTGGGCGGGACGGGCAGCAGGTTGCGAACCGGCGCGGCCACATACTCCGCGAAGCCGCCATCGCGCCGGCTGCCCAGGTAGTCGTAGGCCTCGCACTGCACGTAGGCCCCCACCTCGCAGGCCGCGCAGGCGCCGCACCAGATCAGCGGGAAGACCACCGCGCGATCACCCACAGGCGCTCCGGCGGTGTCCGGCCCCAGCGCCGCGATGACGCCGGCCATCTCGTGACCGCAGACCAAGGGCATGCGGTGCGCGCCCTTGGTGAACATCCGCGGCATGTCGCTGCCGCAGACGCCGCACCATCCCACGCGGATAAGAGCCCAGCCGGAGGGGACCTCGGGCATCGGCAGGTCGCGGCAGCCCACCTGCCCCGCCGCCTCAAGGACGATCGCTTTCATGCGGCCCCCTCTCGCGCAGGCCGTCGCAGCCCGTCGGTGATCGCGGCGCGTGTGGCCCGCATGTTGGCGGCAACCGTCGACGCGGCCATGAAGACGCTGGAGGTGCCGGCCACCAGGATATCGGCACCCATCGCCACCATGGCGGGGATGTGCCGCAGGCTCACGTTGCCGTCCACCTGGATCAGGCCCTTGCTGCCGTGGCGATCGAGCAGGGCCCGGCAATCGGCGATCTTCTGGAGGCAGGACGGCACCAGCGGCTGACCGGCGAAGCCGGGGTTGACGGTCATGATGAGCACGAAGTCGAGGTCATCCACCACGTGCTCCAGCGCCGACAGGGGGGTGGCGGGGTTGAGCGCCGCGCCCGCCAGCATGCCATGCCCGCGGATCAGCGCCAGCGTCCGGTGCAGGTGCACACAGGACTCGACGTGGACCGAAACGGACTGCACGCCCAGCGGGGCCAGCTTGCCGACCAGCAGGTCGTTGTCGCAGACCATCAGGTGGACGTCGAAGGGCAACGCCGTGGCCTTGCGCGCCTGCTCGATCTGCACCAGTCCCATGGGCAGGTTCGGAGTGAAGCGGCTATCCATGACGTCGTAATGCAGCCAGTCCGCGCCCGCGCTCTCCAGTTCGGCGATGGCGCCGCCGAGGTTCAGCTGGTCGGCGCACATCATCGACGGGGCCACGAGGACATGACGCCGATCCCGAACCGACAGGGCGACGGCCGGAGCCTCAGACACGCACGGGGCCGCATCCTGCTCCGGCGGGAAGGCCTCGAGGCAGTGGCGCAGGGAGGTCCGCAGGGCCTCCTCGACGCCGCAGTCGGTGTAGTCGCGCCCGGTCTTAGGTCCGCCGATCTCGAGGTAAGCCGTCAGGTCGCGGCACGGCAGCGTGGCCTCGGACGCATTGAGCATCGCCCGGACGGCGGCCAGGTCGACCACGCCCCGCTCCCTCTCGGCGGCGCTGAAGCCGAAGGTGGAGTTGTAGACGGCGTCGGTGTTCTTAAGGTGGAGTTCGCACGCATAGGGCATGCAGGCCTGCAGCAGCTCCATGTGACCATGCAACACGGCGCGGGAGGCGTCGGCGTATCCGTGCGAGACATCGGCGCAGAGGCCGGGGCGAGCCGTGCCGGCGGGGTCCGAGCGGTGCGCCTCCAGCAGGTTCTCCATCATGTCGGCAATCTCGCCGGGCAGCGTGGGCGGCTCGGCCAGGCAGCTCATGGGCTCCATGGTGAGCCAGTCGACGCCCGCATCCTTGCACCGCCGCAGCAGGCCGCGCATATGCCGCAGGTAGCAGGCAATGCCCGCCGCCTTGTGGTGCATCCGGTCGCGGACAATGGCGCCGGGGTTGGAACCCACCGCGCTTGCGCCCACTAGCGCGGCCACCTCGATGAGGCGCTCGAAGCTACGCCGGGCCGTCTCAGGCCAGCCGGCCTCCTCGCGGAAGAAGCCGCCCAGTTCACGGTGGGCCGTGAAGACGCTGCTGATGGTCAGGCCGAGATCCTCCGCCTCGCCGCGGAGCGTGCGGAACCACTCATCCGGCAGGAGGTAGATTTCGGGGAACGTGCCCAACTGCACACGCTGAACGCCCTCCTCCGCCAGCAAGCGGAAGAGCCAGCCATAGGAGTAGCGGTACTGGATAGGATCGGTCTTGATGCCGACGTGGACTCGTAGAGGAGACACGGACGCCTCGAATTGCTTCTCGCCTGTGGGCGGTTCCCATTGTAGCACCGCCCGGCCGCCGGGGTAAACGGACCCTCAGGCGGCGGGTGGACGCGGCTGGGCGCTCACCACGGCGGCGACCAGGGCCAGCGCCGCCGCCAGCGCAGCGAGGCCCACATAGAGACCCACACGGTACGACGCGGGCTCATAGGCCAGGCGCACCACCGACCGGCCTGCCGGCACCTGCACGGCCCGGAGCAACCCGTCGGCGATGAGCATCTGCGCAGGGGCAGCCGCGGCGCCGTCGGCCTGGACCGTGGCGCGCCACCCCGCCATGGCCGGCTCGGATATGACCAGCAGGCCCGGCGCGTCGGTCCGCACCTCGAAGGCCTGCCGGTGAGGCGAATGCTCGATCAGCCTCACGGCGCCCTGCCCCAACCCGGTGAGATCTGAGCCAAGGCCCTCGACATAGGCGACGGCCCTCGGGTCGAAGCCCTGCGCGCCGACCTGCCGACGGGCCTCCTCGGCCGATCCGACGGCCCGCGCCGAGCGCACCAGCCACGCGGGCCCCAGCGCTCGCGGGTTGCGCCAGACGGTCAGTTCGGCGTCCTCTTGCCGCACGAGCCCGAGGCCGTCCAGCGGCGCCTCGGCGGGTGAGGTGACGAGTGAGACGTTGAGCATGTCCAGCGCCACATCCCTGGCGCCGCGGAGCCGCACGGTGTTGGGATCGGCGAACGGCGCGGCCGGGTCGGCGCCCATACGCACTGCGGCGTCCGTGAGGAACGCATGCACACGGCTGGAGTGCATCGAGTCGGCGCCCTGCACCTCGCGGTAGCCCACCACCGCGTTGAAGTTGGGGACGATGAAGCTTTTGATCCCCTGCTCCGGCGCCTCCAGCGAGAGCGTGCGGGCCGCGCCGTTGGCCTTGAGCACCTCCGTCACCCGGGTGGAGCCGCCCAGCATCGCGGGATCGACGGCCGGGTTGAACCCAGCGCCCCAGAGGCAGAGGTCCAGCGCGGCGATCACCGGCAGCGACCAGGCGGCGGCCGCAGCGCGCCGACGGCGCAGGACCCAGAGGGCGCCCGCCGTCAGGGCAACGAAGCCGAAGGCCCGAACCGCCGCGCCGCCGACATAGGGCAGCCACTGGTCGGAGAGTAGCTGCGGGAAGGCCGGCCCGAGGCCCGGGAACGCGACCAAGAGCGCCACGACGACCACGGCGACAGCGATGCCCAACGTCCTGCGTGATGGGCCCTGGACGTCCTGCGCGCGGTCCACGCCGACGGCGGCAAGCAGGGCAAGCGCAAAGGAGGCCAGCGCCATGGCCCGTGCGGGGGCGTGGAACTGCGCGTAGCCCGGCACAAGCGCGTACAGGACCGCGCCCACCGGCGTGCCGAGGCCCAGCAGCAGCCCGGCCGCAGCCAGGGCGGCAGCCCCTGCCGCCAGGCCCCGAGCCGACAGCTCGTCGGCGTCCGCCGATCCTCGCCGCCGAAGCCCCGCGACACCCAGCAGGGCCAGCAGGAGTGCGGGCACGCCCATGGTGATCGTGTACTCGATGTAGTCGTACTTCCCCCAGTAGGGGTGGCCCGGGCGGGCCGAGCCGTCCGGGGCGACGGAGACATAGTCGCGGGGGTTGCCGAACAGGTCCGGCTGCACGAGCGTGAGCAGATGCACAGGCGGCAGGGCCAGTCCGACCGACTCGGCGTAGGAGGGGGCCTTCGAACGATAGTTGGTCCGGGCCATTTCGGTCACGGGAAGCAGCGCGGGACCCGCCAGCGCGACCGCGGCGGCCAGCGGCGCGAGCGCCCAACCGGCGGCGCCCAGCCCGCGCAACCCCTGCCGTACCGCCGACGTGACCACGGCGAAGAGCACGAATCCCAGCGCAACATAGAAAGAGAACTGCAGGTGCCCGGCCAGCAGCGAGAGCGCAAGGCACGCCGCCGATCCGGCCAATGCCAGAGGCCCGCGGCGCTCCATCCAGGCCGACCAACCCCACAGCGCGCCCGGTAGCCAGCAGAGCGCCGCCGTGGGCGTCTGGAACTCCAGCCATACGGTCTGCACCCCGCAGAGCATCCAGACCACGCTCCCGCAGGCCGAGGCCGCCGGCGTGAGCCGCCACGCTCGCAGCAGTCCGAACATCAGCAGGCCCGTAGCCAGCGTGTGGAACAGGGCCACCATGTTGAAGCCGGCGGCCAGGGGGAGAAGCGTGAGGAGGGCGTTGGGCGGATAGAGCACCGCGCTCTGGTTGTTGGCCAAGAGCACGTTCCCGGTGAGCTCATATGGGTTCCAGAGCGGCACACGCCCTTCGCGCAACGAGCGCCGTGCGAAGCTCCGCCAGGGCGTGTACTCGAAGATGGGACCGTGCATCTGGTTCTGTGCGAAACGAAGGTCCGGGAACCGGCTCCGGTAGTTGACCGACCAGGGGCGCATCAACTGCACGAGGTCGCCGGGAAGCAGCACCCGCCCCCGCACCAGCGCCGGCCCATAGACGACGAGGGCGGCCAGGGCCACGGTCGCCCAGCCCCCAATCCACGCAGATCGTCCCGCTCTAGTCCGCAAGAGTGTCCTCCAGCCCTCCCATTCGGGCGTGGGGTAAGCTAGTTTTCTGATGTTCGCCGTCCGGACCGGACCGATACGAACACGCGCGGAGGTAGACCCGTAGTACACCTAGGAGGAACCGGCGACATGCCTCAGAAGAAACCTACAGTCCGCCCCACCGATGTGGTGCTCCGCATCGTTGGCGAGTCGGGTGAAGGCACGGTAACACTCGGTGATGTACTTGTCGAACTGTTTACAGGTCTGGGCCTCGATATCTACACGTTCCAGACATTCCCTGCAGAGATCAAGGGCGGTACGGTCATGTACCAGCTCCGCACCAAGAGCGGGGTCACGCTCTCTCCCGGCGATGTCTCAGACGTGCTGGTTGCGCTGAACAACCAGGGGTTCGGGCTGTTCGGCGACAACCTGCGGTCCGGCGGGATACTGCTGTACAACTCGGATGCGTTTTCGCCCCCGGTAGATCCGACGCGCACCGACTACGCGCTGCCCATCACGACCCTCGCTCGCGCCGAGAAGGACAAGGTCCGGCACGAGGTCTCCGGCGAACAGCTCAAGCGGTTGCCGGCGCCCGTCAATACGGTTGGATTGGGCGCCCTGCTTCGGCTGGTGAACGCTCCCCTGGAGCCGGCGGAAGAGTACCTCGGCCGCGTCTTCGCCCGCAAGGGCGAGGCCATTGTGCGCATGAACATCAGCGCCCTCCACACCGGCGCCACGTGCGTGGCCGAGCAGATCGGCGACCGCGAGACGCCCCACGTCGGCTCACGGCCCGACCACCGCGACCGCATCATGGTCACGGGCAATCAGATGCTCTGCATGGGCGCCATCGCCGCCGGGCTCAAGTTCTTCGGCGGCTACCCCATAACACCTGCTTCGGAGATCATGGAGTTCCTCGCCAAGGAGCTTCCGGCCTTCGGCGGCAACGTGATCCAAGCCGAGGACGAGATCGCCGCTCTCGGCATGTGCCTCGGAGCCAGCTTCGGCGGCGTACCGTCCATGACGGCGACGTCGGGGCCCGGCCTCTCGCTGATGGTCGAGCAGATCAACCTGGCCGGCCAGGCGGAGATCCCCGTCGTGATCGTGGATGTCCAGCGTGGCGGCGCCAGCACGGGCCTGCCCACCAAGACGAGCCAGGGCGACCTGAACCTGGCCGTCTACGGCGTCCACAACGAGTCGCCGCGCATCGTCCTGGCGGCGTCCAGCGTCGGCGACGTCTTCTGGACCACCGTCGAGGCGGTCAACCTGGCCGAGACCTACCAGTGCCCGGTGATCCTGCTCTCCGAACAGGCGCTGGCCACGCGGCGCTCCACTGTTCCGCCACCCATGGTTGAGCGCGTGACACTGAAGGAGCGCCTGAAGCCCGTCGAAGCGGACCTCGGCGCCGAGTTCAAGCGGTACCTGGATACGCCCTCCGGCGTCTCGCCCATGGCGATCCCGGGCACGCCGGGCGGAATGTACACGACGACGGGCATCGAGCACAACGAGTTCGGCGACCCGACCTACACGCCGGACACCGCGACAAAGGCTCGGAACAAGCGCTTCCGCAAGATGGATACCCTCCTGGCCGAGCGCGGACACGAGTTCGTCCGGACCTGGGGCGACGCGGGCAAGGTGGAGCTCGGCGTCATCGCGTTCGGCGCCACCGAGGGCGTCGTCCGGGAAGCCACCGAACGCCTGCGCTACGCGGGCCACCTGGTGGCGCACCTGCACCTGCGCCTGATCCGGCCGTTGCCGGTCGCGCCCATCAATGAGTTCGCCGTGCGCTGCAAGCGGCTCCTGGTGGTCGAGTTGAACTACTCGGGCCAGCTGGCAGGCTGGCTCCGCGTCAACACCGACATGACGTTCGAGGCATTCCACCGCGACGACGGGCGCCCATTCAGCTCCCACGACATCGAGGATGAGATGCTCCGGATCCTGAGCGACTAGGCGGTACCAGGAGGAAAACGCATGTCCACAACCGCACCCGTGCAGTTCACGCCCAAGGACTATAAGAGCGACCTGGCCCCCATCTGGTGTCCTGGATGCGGCGACTTCGGAGTGCTCAGCGCCCTCTTCAAGGCCCTGAGCGCCTGCGGCGTCGACCCGACGAAGATGGTCATCGTCTCAGGCATCGGTTGCTCGTCCAGGCTACCGGGCTTCGTGGCCACGTACGGCTTCCATAGCGTCCATGGCCGCGTCCTTCCCATCGCGACCGGGCTCAAGGCTGCCAGGCCCGACCTGACGGTCATCGGCGTCGGCGGCGACGGAGACGGCTACTCCATCGGCGGCGGGCACCTGCCGCACGCCGCACGCCGCAACCCGGACATCACCTACCTTGTGATGAACAACAACACCTACGGCCTCACCAAGGGACAGGTATCGCCTACCTCCATGCTGCCTCTGGTCTCCAGCGGGCAGAAGATGGACCCGAAGCGATGGAAGACCACGCCCTACGGCACCACGGAAGACTCCATCGACCCGATTGCCCAGGCCATCGCGTGGGATATCTCCTTCGTGGCCCGGGGATTCTCGTATAAGCCCAACCAGCTGGCCGATATCTTCGCACAGGCCATCCGGCACAAGGGCTTCTCGCTTGTCGATACCTTCTCGCCCTGCCCCACGTTCAACCAGGAGCAGACCGAGGAGTTCTACAAGAGCCGCACGTTCGATGTGCCCGAGACGCACGACCCGACGGACCGGTC
>CAISJD010000166.1 GCA_903885605.1 uncultured Chthonomonas sp.
AGGTCGGCATCGAGGCCGGAGGCGACAACGATCTCGCCCGAGAGTTCGTCGATTGCCGCGCTAAGGGCACCTGACGGGGTGAAGTAGCGGACGTCCACTGGCGGCGACCAGCCGCCATCGCCATCGGCCACGTAGGCCTTGTACCCCAGGGAGATCCCGGTCACGCTACGCGCTGCCATCGTCACGGCTAGTTGCACGTCGGCTCCCACATGGCCGTAGTCCTTGGCAGCCTCGTAGGGAGCGGCCAGAACGGCTTGATCGGTCAACGCCGGCACATCACCGGACGGGTCTTCCCAGCCCGAGGCAGGCGGGGTGGAGTATCCCGTCCAGTCGACGGCGAAGATGTCCTCCATGGCCTCGATCTCGATCATCCCGGAATCGAGGCGGCCGGTGCCGACCCGCACCGCTCGGCACACCATCCCGTCGATTCCGAGGGGGTCCCAGACCAGCTTGAACGCGGCTCCAGGTCTGAAGGCCCAGGCCGAGCGGTCGGCCTCGATCGTGATCGTGGCCAGTGGATAGGCCAGAGCCGCCAGTGCGCGCGCGGCTGCCTGCTGCGCCGTGGTGGGATTGGAAAGACCGCGCAAGGTGAGTTCCTGAAGCGATACCTCCCCGCCTTGGACCTCGATCCCCGCGAGGTCTTGGGCCTGGGCGGTCATTTCAATGAACCCCGCATCGCGGCTGACGTAGCCGATCCGCACGGTGTTCTTGAGGTCGCCCCATGACGGGCGCGCGAAAGACTTCACCGTGCACGAGTCCGCGTCGAGCACCGGGATCGCCTCGGCGTCGTAGTCGTACCGAACCAGGCGGATCGTGAGCAGCCCGGTCGTGGGCTCGACGTACATGACGCCGTCGATGTGGCGCAGGATCTCCAGAACGAGGTCCTTCGCGGTGGTCCCTCGGTCTTGGAGCATGGAGAGCCCGAGGCGCTCGTCAGCCAGGGTCTGCCCCACGGAACGGAACGCGGCCACGTCCAGGAAGCCCACCGGCAGCCCGAGACCGTTGCCTGAGGCCGGCGAAATCAGGATGTCGTAGATCATGGCCGCCGGGTTCGCGTCGCCGTCGATGTTCTCGGCGCCATCGGTCAGGCCCAGGCCGTTTGGGCAACGGCGTACGACAAACGAGACGGCTTTGATGTACGGGCTCGTCCCCAGGTAGATGTGCCGGAACACGGCGTAACAAACGTGCCGCCAGGCCGGGAGGTCGTTACCCAGCCGACCCTGGAGGTAGCTATCCACAGGCTGGGTGGGCGTCCCATGGTAGACGTAGATGCTCCCGGCGATCCCACCCTCGGATTCCTCACCGCCGAAGAAGTTGGGCGCATTGATGTTGACCTGAGTCAGACCCGGAAGGTGAGCACGGCCCGCGGGGGGCGCCCGGTCATCAAAGCGGACCTGCAGGACCTCGTCGACTTCGCCGCTGCACAAGACCAATTGAGCGCCAAGGTAGTACGCGGATAAGAAAACCAACCGCCCATTCTCCCCCAACCGCCCGAGGATCGCGCCCCCGCCACCCCTCGATTGTGGCACGCTGCGCCCCGGCCCGTCAATCCACCCCCCGAATGCCGGCCTCCAGCCGCCGAAACGGCGCCTGACAGCGCTCATGCC
>CAISJD010000167.1 GCA_903885605.1 uncultured Chthonomonas sp.
GGCCACGCCTCCGATGATCACAACCCGCTTTGAAGACATGCTGTCACCTTTCCGGCGGTCGGGCGCCTACCCGCAGCGCTGCTGCGAGCGAATGCAGTCAATCAGGTGGAAGATGGCCCGGTTCGCGACCTGGTAGTAGACGAACGAGCCGGTGCGCTTGCTCACCAGGATGCCCTGGTCCTTCAGGATCCGGAGCTGCTGGCTCACAAACGCCTGTTCGGCCTCGCAGGCCGCCACGATATCTGTAACGTTGCGCGGAGCGTCGCTCTGGCGCAGGAAATCCAGGATGCGGAGCCGAAGAGGATGGGCGGCGTTGCGGATGATGGGGGCCACCTGCTCCAGGACGCTCATGTCGATCAGTTCGATGTCCGCTTCGGGCATCTGGTTCGGCCTCCTCTGCCGTTGACACAAGTATATCACAAGAACCCTATATCATGCCCCGTCGTCGCCTTGAAGGTCACACGAAGGCAGGGCCATGCGAGAGGTGCGTGCGGATGGGCTTGCGGCTGGGTGTGGTGGGTGCGTGCGGGCGAGGCGGCAGTTTCAGCGCTGTCTGCCGGGCGTTGCCGGGCGTGGAGGTGACAGCTGTCTGCGACACGAACGAGACCGACCTGCCTCGGGCCGCGCAGGAGCACGGCGCCGTCGCGTTCACGGACCTAGGCGCGATGCTGGCCGCGTCGATCGTCGACGCCGTCGTCATCGCCACGCCGATGCCCTGCCATGCCTCCCAGGCGATCCAGGCGCTGGAGGCCGGCGTCCACGTCCTCTCCGAAGTACCCGCCGCCGTGTCCCTTGACGAGTGCCGCGCCCTCACGCTGGCCGCGGGGCGGTCCCAGGCCCTCTACGCCATGGCGGAGAACTACCTCTACTCGCCGCAGAACGTGGCCATACGCGCCATGGTCCGGGCGGGCGTCTTCGGCCAGGTCTACTACGCCGAGGGCGAGTACCTGCATGAGCTGAAGCAGTTGAACGAGGCTACCCCGTGGCGGCGGCGGTGGCAGACCGGCATCGACGGCAATACGTATCCCACCCACAGCCTCGGTCCGATCATGCAATGGATGCCCGGTGACCGCGTCGAGAGCGTCTCGTGCGCCGGGTCCGGCCGCAGGCACCGGGACCCGCGCGGCGCCACCTACGAAAACCAGGCAAGCACCGTCACGCTCTGCCGGATGCGTTCAGGCGGCCTCGTGAAGCTACGGCTGGACATGCTCTCCGACCGTCCGCACGCCATGACCAACTACCAGCTGCAGGGCATGGACGGAGCCTACGAGTCCGCACGGTCCGCCGGCGAGCGCGACCGTATTTGGCTTCGCTCGGCCTGCGCCGACGGCGAGTGGAGGGACCTGGCCGACCTGGCGCCGGAGCACTACCCGGCAGGATGGCTCCAGGCGCAGGAGGAGGCGCGTAAGGCGGGACACGGCGGCGGCGACTACTACACGCTGGCCGATTTCGTGGAGGCCATCCGCGACGGCAGGCCGGCAGAGATCGGCATCCACGAGGCGATGGACATGACCATCCCCGGCCTCGTGAGCCAGGCGTCCATCGCGCAGGGCTCCGTTTGGCTCTCCGTGCCCGATTCGCGCTCGTGGATCGGCGAAGGCGTTGCGATGCCGCAGCTACGGATGCGCTACCCGGAGTGGCGTCACTCCTCGCCGCCCGAGCCCTGCGTGCCGCCGGGCTACATCCTCCGGCAGATCCGGCCCGGCGAGGAGGAGGCCTATGGTGCGCTCATGGAGTGCGCCGGGTTCGGTGGCGTCTCACCGGACGCCGCGCTGGACCGCGTCCGGCGTGCGCTTCCCGGCGCGTTCTTCGTCGTTGAGCACGAACCGACGGGCGCCATGGTCGCCACCGCCTTCGGGAGCCACGCTCCCACGGTGAGCCACCCCAACGGCGGTGCGTTGGACTGGGTCGCCGCAGATCCGTTGCACTCAGGCCGCGGTCTGGGGCGCGCCGTCACAGCAGCAGTGACGCGGCTGCTCGTCCAGCGTGGCTACCGCGACATCTACCTGCTGACGGACGACTGGCGCCTTCCGGCCATCGCCTGCTACCTGCAGCTCGGATGGGAGCCGATCATCGACGGACCGCAGATGCGGGAGCGCTGGGGCGCCGTTCAGGCGTCGCTGCGGGCGGGCAGGTAGCGGGCAGGGGCGACCCCATTACGGGTAGAATCGCCATCGTCTTGGTGCCGGTAGTGTCGGGCGGGATCGACGGGGAGGGCCGCATGACCATTCAGCTGGAGAACGAGACCGAGGTTCAGGGCCCTGACACGGGCGCAGGCGGATGGGTGGTGGTCGTCTACAACAACGACGTCAACACCTGGGACGAGGTGATCTCCGTGCTGCGTCGGGCAACGGGATGCACCGAGGAGCAGGCTGAGATCGAGACATGGGAAATCCACAACCTCGGCAAGTCGGTGGTCCATCACGGGCGCCAGGACGAGTGCGAACGCGCCGCGGGCATTATCCGCAGCATCGGCATCAAGGTTGACGTGATCGAGGACTAACCTGGGCGGAGGGTCAGGGCGCCAGACGCTCCAGCAGCTCCTCGCAGTTCAGCACCTTCTCGGCCAGGTCCGTGCCCACGTAGTAGTAGTGGTTCGAGGCCTCGAAGCCCAGCCGGCTATCGAGGCCCTGCAGCTTGGCCAGCCGAATGGCCAGGTCGCGCTCGGCCTCCAGCAGGCTCCGCATCGCTGCTCGAGCCTGGGCCGCTCCTGATCCGCCCGCATTGGCCGCGTCCCGGGCCATGACAAAGCGCGCCTGGTTCGCCGAACTGCGGAGGTGGAGCGAGCAGGCCTCCATGATCTGCGCCTCGTCCAGCGCCGCCGCCAGATGCTTCGGGTTCAGCCCCGGCTCCTGCGTAGCCGCTCTAAGCGATGCGGAGCCCTTGGCGAAGCCCTCGGCGGCCAATTCCATCTGGTGCGCGAAGACCTCCGGCGGGTAGATCGACCTCCAACTGGTCAAGTCGTCGTAGGCGAAGCCCACCATGGTGGCCGCGTAGCCGGTCCGTTCCAGCCAGAGCAGGTTCGCGGGCCCTCCGTGCTGCGGGCCGCTGTAGGCGGTGCCGATGTGGAACGGGAACTGCGCCATGGCGTCCGATGCGGCGGCCCATGCGGCTGCTCCGGCCTCGGCAAGGCGTGGCCCAAAGCGCTCTGCCGCCACTTCGCCGATCGCCCTGTCCGCTGCGGCATCGGCCGTCACTCCCGGCTCGCGGGCATAGGCCGATGCCAGGGCGACGGCGCGCAGGTTCGGCGAAGGATAGCCGCCCAGCGTCCAGCCCAGCATGATGCCGCCGACGCCTGACTGAACTAGTGAGGCCGCGTGCCGGGCCGCCGTCCGCACCGTGGGCGTGTAGGGTACGGCGGACATCTCCCAGCTGTTGGCCGCCTGAATCTTGGCAAAGACGTCGAGGCCGCGACCCCGAGCCTCGGCCCAGTTCCGCCTGGCCCTTGGGCCCGGCCCCACAACGCCCAGGCTGTACTCGCCAACCTCGCTGGCCACGCCGCCCCGCACGATCGGCATGGACCACTCGCTGACGCTCATCTGGGCGCAGCCCTCCGGCAGCAGGCGGGTGATCTCCGCGCACTTGTCCTCGGGCCAGCCCCAGTCCCAGCTGATGAGCTTGGTTTTCGTCCCCGCGGCGCCGATGCCCTTTGCGACGGCCTGTGCTACCGAGGCGATGACTGGCGCCGGACCCAGCTTAGAGCAACGGGGGCAGGCGGCGCCGCCACCATGCGACCAGCAATTGGTCAGGTTCTCGGATGCGGTGATCGTGAAGATGCCTGCGAGTTCGGGCGCCGCCCGGCAGATCGTCGCTATGGAGTCGGTGATGTACCGGCTCACGGGTTCGGCGCTGACGCAGAGCGTGGCGTGGTCGCCTCCCGACACGCCTCGCAACTCCTTGTGCGTCTCGAAGAAGCCCTCGGGCATGGCTCGCGGCTCGTTCATGTAGAGGTAGACGCCGATGCCGTGGCGATGTGCGCGTTTGACGAGCCGCTTCAGGCCCTCCAGTCGCTCCTGCCAGTGCTCGCTCTCCTGGGCATCCCAGGGGAACGGGGCCAGCTTGCGCAGGACGCCCTGGAGCCAGACGCCGGTCACTCCGGCGGAGGCCAGCTTCTTCAGGTAGCCCTCGGGATAGGGGTCGCACTGGCTATCGAGGAGCGGGTCGCCGTAGGGGGCGAAGTAGGAGTAGCAATAGCGCGGCATCCGGTCCGTGGCCGCAGGGGCCTCGGCTGTCTTGCCGGCTAGCCGCCCGACGAAGGCGAAGAGGGGGTCCTCCGGCGCGCCGACGCCGCGCGGGAACCAGCGGCGAACCGTTTCGGCCATGGCCGCCTCCGCCCGGCGGACCTCGGGCGTGGTCGCCCGCCACTGGACCGGTGCGCACCTGGGCTTGGAGCTTCCGAGCTTGATGTAG
Organism: uncultured Chthonomonas sp.; assembly: GCA_903885605.1. Lineage (GTDB taxonomy): Bacteria > Armatimonadota > Chthonomonadetes > Chthonomonadales > CAJBBX01 > CAJBBX01. Next base: position 4,411 of record CAISJD010000167.1, read on the forward strand.
AGGAAGTCGTCCTCGCGGAGAGTGAACGAAAGATGCTCCTGCGTCCATCCGAGCAACTGCAGGAGTTGCTCATAGGGCAGCAGGTGCCAGTTGCGGCGGATGACGGTGATGTAGGATCTGCGCTGCTGGTCGGATGTGACGGCCGGAGGACCGGCAAGGCCCATGGCCCGACCCATCCGGCGCACCTCGGCCGGCGTGGCGCCGACCGTGGCGGCGATCCGTGAGATGGGTACGAGCATCCAGTTGCGCCAGATGACGGCGTGTGCCGCGGAGGGGAAGTGCGGGGCCTTCACCGGCAGGGGTTCAGCGCCCCGCGGCAGCTTGCTGGTATCGGGTGTCTGTGCCATCGAAGCCTCCTTCGGCCCCAACGCGGGGCGCCCCGGAAACGGCGCGCCGGTAGCTGCAACGGCCATGCCGATTGCCGCAAGGATGAGGGGGAGCATCAGGGCAGGGCGCACGGGAGCAACCTCCATGTGGGCGGCGGACCTGTCGTGGTCCATGGCGCGGGTCATGCCTCGGCCAGGTGGGCCCGGCACTCCTCGGTGTCGGTCTGGCCGATGCGTTCCTTGGCGGCCTCAACCGAGGCCGGGACCGTCACGATCCCCGCCACGCGCTGGGATACCGCCACGTCAATACCCGCGCCGGTGTCGCCGTGGAGCATGAGCTCGACGGGCACCAGCATCACGTTGGCGGTTCTCACGAGCTGTCCCAGCCAGTCGATGAAGTCTGGATGCGTGATGTCGGCGCCGGGACCGGGGTCGACCAGCACGCGCGCCGCCCTGCCCATCATGAGGTCGGGCGGCGCCGGCATGCCCGGCTGTGCCAGGCAGCCGATGCGGACTTCGCCGCAAGGACGGCAGCCGGCCATGCAGGCCTCCTGAGCCGGGGCGAGCCGCGCCAGGGCCTCGCGCGCGGGCATGGCGTCCTGAACGCCGGAGGCCACCAACGTAATATCCGACCTGGCGGCCCACTCAAGGAGCACCGCCATATCTGGAGCGGCGGGGTCGGCCACGATGGTGAGCGGCTTGCCGGGCATGTCCGAGAGCACGGCCGAGATATCGCCGGACTGGTACTGCGCCTCCTCGCCCGAGTGGAGCAGGCTCAGGCCGGAGATAAGGCAGACGGCATCGGCGCCGGCATCGATGGCCGGAGCCACATCCTCCACCGACCACGCGAGGCCTGAGACGCGGACGGTGCGGTTGTCCAGGGTTCGGGCGGGTTGGTGGATGCGGTCGATGTAGTAGCGCTTGCGCGGGGCGATCCGCTCATGATCGGCCTGGAACGCCGCGACGGTCTCCGCAGTGGGGTCGACCACCACCACCCCGCGCGTGCCGTCCACCAGCATGAGGCCCGAGCCGTCCACCGAGTCGCCCACTCCGGCCGCGCCCAGGACCATGGGTACCCACGGCCGGCCGATGGGGCGATCCACATTCTCGCTGACGACGCCCACGAGGCGTAGCCAATCCGGAAAGTCCCGGACCGTGGGCTCGGCCGCCGGCAGGACGAGGATGACGTCGAACGTCGTTGAGGGCTCGCCGGCGGCGTTGCGCCGGAAGCCCTGGATGAGGCCGGGAGGGGGCTCGGACGGCACTGTACCGTCGCGCACACAGACGGCAACGCCGAGGGCGATACCGGGTACGCATGGAACGCCTCGCAGTCGCTGCACGCGCCCCTCCCTTCCGCGGTCGGCGGTGGCCGCCGCACCCCGTGGCTTTGAGCCTGGCCGTGCCTCGGGCCCGGCTCATCGATTCAGTCTACTCTTTGGCCTTGGGACCTCCGCCCGAAAGCGAGAGGTTCGGCGGGGCCTGCATCTTCACTGCGGGCTTGGCGGCCTCGGCGGCGGCCTCTTTGGTGGCCTGGTCGATGCCGGTCGCGCCGTCGGAGCGCTTCTTGAACCAGTCCGACGCGATATCCATGTGGCCGGAGGCTGCGGCCGCGGCGGGAGCGGTGGTCTTCGGCGCCTGCGCCTTGTCCTTGGCCGCCAGCGCCTCTTTGATCTTCTTCTGCTGGTCCTGCGCGGCCTGCATGCGCATCTTCGTCTGGGCTTCCATCTGGGCCTTTTGGGCCTCGGCCATCTTCTTGGGATCCGGCGGCTGAGGCTTCTCCGGCGTCATCGTCTTTTGGATGGCGAAGGATACGGCCACGAGGCCCAGTATCAGTACCAGCAGGCTGGCGACGGTCATGGTGCGCGACATAGTTGGCGTTGGTCCTCCCACAATCGGGCTCCGCGGTCTGCCGCGGTTGCACGGATTGGATACCGGATTATACGGCGGTATCGTTCCGCAAGTCAACGGACCCGGCCGCGCGAGTGAAGAGACGGCGTGCGGCCCGCCGCAACGCAGAGGAAACCGGGGACCGTGGGACGAACCTAACGGCGAACGCCGCCGCCGTTTGCGGCCGAACCAAAAGCAACAAGGGAGTGCTCCACATGGCGATAACAGACGTAGCCCCGGCGCTCGGCAGGCTCCGCGCCGCAGCCGATACGGTCCTCAACGGCTTTCCAATGGTGCGATGGACCAAGGTGAGCGGCCCAGGCGCCGACGTGGTGGAGCAGCACGGCAACGGCGGCATGCCCGGCCTGCAGATCATCTCGGGGCAGGATGTCGTCCTCCGTACCGACCTGGAGGTTCCGACCGAGGCGCTCGGCGTAACCCTGGCCGGAGATACGCTGGAGGGCGTCCTCTTCTCGCTCTACCCGGCCGACATCACCGTGGCGGGCGAACCCATCTTCTCGGACCATATGGCGCCCGTGGCTTCCGGTCCGGCGCTCTTCGTCGTGACCCCGGAACTGAAGGCCGGCGCCAACGGCCCCATGGAGCTCCACATCCGCGTCCCCGGCTTCCAGACGACGCCCTGGTTCCAGTTCCGGCTGACCACGCCCGGCCTGCGCGCTCGCTTCGAGGCGCTGGACCTCTGCTGGGCGCAGATCGCCTTGGCGCAGGCGTTGTGCGCCTCGCGCGCGGATGAGGTCGCTCTCGCCGCCGCCGCCGGTGCCGTGCCCGCCGCCATTCCCGAGGCCGGCGCCGATGTCGCGGCCATGTGCGCCGCCGTGGAGGCCGCACTCGCGCCCTTCGCGCAGCGGGCGAAGTCCATCCCCGTCCACCTGGTCGGCCACAGCCACATCGACATGAATTGGATGTGGACGATGCCGGACACCGTGGAGGTCATCAAGCGCGACTTCCGCAGCGTCCTGAACCTGATGGACGAGTTCCCGGAGCTCACCTTCTCGCATAGCCAGCCGGCGACCTACGAGGTCATCCGAGAGCAGGAGCCCGCGCTCTTCGAGAAGGTGCTGCAGCATATCGCGGCGGGCCGCTGGGAGCCCATGACGCTCCAGTGGGTCGAGGGCGACGTGAACATGGCCTCCGGCGAGGGGCAGGTGCGGCAGATCCTCGAAGCCGTGGGATACTCGCGCGACGTGCTCTCCTACCATCCCCGCGCCTTCCACTGCCCCGACACCTTCGGCCACGCCGGCAACCTGCCGCAGTTGGCCGTGCAGGGCGGCGCCATGAGCTACTACCACCACCGAGCCAATCCAGGCGGCTACACGCAGTGGCCCGCCTACTGGTGGGAGGGCGACGACGGTACCCGCGTGCTGGCGATCTCCACCGGCTCATACAACGGCGAGATTTACCCGCGCGACGTGGCGGACGCCGCCATCCGGGCCATCCGATCCGGCCTGCCCGAGGGGCTCCACTTCCACGGCATCGGCGACCACGGCGGCGGCCCGTCGCGGCAGAACCTGCAGGGCCTCCGCCGCTTCGGCCCCAACCGGCTCATGCCCAACGCTTACTGCAGCACCGTCGCCGCCTACACCGACGGCATCCTCCGCTCCAACGCAGCGCTGCCCACGCACAAGGGCGAGACCGCGACGATCTTCGAGGGCTGCTACACCACGCACGCCGACACCAAGTTCTACAACCGCTCCGGTGAGAACCTGCTGACCAGCGCCGACACCGCCGCGGCCATGGCGGGCATCGACCGCGTGGAGCCGCTCTCCCAGGCGTGGCGCAAGGTGCTCTTCAACCAGTTCCACGACATCTTCGACGGCTCTGCCATCCACGAGGTGTATGAGCTGAACCGCGAGGAGTATGAGGAGGCCCGCGACGTGGCGGCCTCGGTGACCAACGACGCGCTGGACCTGGTCGAGATGGCCGTCGATCCGGGATGCATCGCCGTGACGAACCCGCTGGGCTTCGCCCGCAAGGAGTGGGTGTCGATCCCCGGCCTCAGCGCCGAGGGGTGCGCCACGCTGATCGACGGCCAGGGCCGCTCCGCCGTGGGCCAGTACACCGCCGAGGGGCTCGGGTTCGTGGCCGAGGTGGGCGCCTTCGCCACCGCGGGCTACCGCGTCGCCAACACGGCCGCCGGTGCGCCGGGGCTCACGGTCACGGCGACCTACGGTCCCAGCAACCCGCACCAGGTCGCGCCCGATCAGGCCGAGGCGGGAATGCTCTACTGGCGCGTGGAGACCCCGGTCTTCACCGCTCTGGTGCGCCGTGACTGCGGCGTCATCGTTTCGCTGACCGACAAGCGGGTGGGCCGCGAGTTGGTCGCCTTCGGCGTTCGGCGTCCCAGCGACTACATGGACACGGCGCGGCCCGACCTGGCGCTCAACGTCCTGCAGTTCGTCGATGAGTGGCCCCACCCCATGACCTCATGGCAAATCCAGGAGGTCTACAGCCAGGTCAGCCTCATCCGCGGCGCCGAGACCGAGGTGCTGGAGACTGGCCCCGCACGCGTCGTCATCGGCGTGAAGCAGAGCCACCGTGACACGAAGATCGAGCAGAGGATCGTCTTCTATCGTGACCTCGACCGCATCGACTTCGAGACCGATGTGGACTGGCAGGAGGTGGGGAGCTCGGAGAAGGGCATTCCGAACCTGAAGGTGGCTTTCACGGCCTCCATGCCCGACAGCGAGCCCTGGTTCGAGACGCCCTTCGGCGCCGTGACGCGCCCCAGCGACGGTCAGGAAGTGCCGGCCCTCCGCTGGGCCGACATCGGTGGCCCGGCCTACGGCGTGGCGGTCCTGAACGACAGCAAGTACGCCTACGACGCCATGGGCTGCCGCCTGCGCCTGACGCTGGTCCGCACCGGCTACGACCCCGACTACGCCTCGGACCTGGGCAAGCATAGCGTCCGCTATGCCCTCCTGCCGCATGTGGGCTCCTGGCAGGCCGCCGGCGTGGTTCAGGCGGGCCTCAGCTACAACCAGCCGCTGCTGGCACGCCTGAAGTCGGGTTGCGCGGCGCTGGGCGAGGACGGCTCCTTCCGTCCGACCCTCTCCGGCTCGCCGGGCGTCGTGGCCGCCTCCATGAAGCGCGCCCAGCGCGCCGACGGCGTCGTCATCCGGCTCTACGAGTCCACCGGCGCGGCGGGCCTGGTCCGCCTCTCCGGCCTGCCCTCGGGCGCGAGCGTCACCGTGGTTACCGTCACGGAGGACGTCGTCGGCCCGGCTACCGTGGTGGACGGCAGCGTCGAGCTCGCCCTTCGCCCGTGGCAGGTGGTCTCGCTGATGGTGCGCCGCTAGGAGGGCCGTCCATGCCTGCACTCAAGATCGCCCTGGTGGGGGCCGGAAGCCGCTCCTTCGGCCCCGCCACGGTCCGTGACATCATTCTCAGCGAGCCGCTCTGCGCCGAGGGCGTGGAGCTACGGCTCATGGATGTCGACCTGCCGGCCGCCGAGGCCGCGGCCGCGGACGCCCGCGCCGTGGCCTCCCGGCTCAAGCGCAACGCCGCCGCCACGGCCGGCGACGACCTGGCGGCGGCGCTCGACGGAGCCGACTTCGTCATCAAGGCCATCGAGCGCCGTCGGTACCACTACTGGTCGCAGGATTTCCACGTGCCGCGCCGTCACGGGTTCCGGCAGGTCTACGGCGAGAACGGCGGCCCCGGCGGCATCTTCCACGCCCTGCGCAACATGGGGCCAACGGTGGAGGTGGCGCGGGCCATGGAGCGCCGCTGCCCCGACGCCCTGCTGTTCAGCTACACCAACCCCGAGCACAAGCTCATGGAGGCCGTATCGCGCCTCACCGGCGTGGAGGCCGTGGGGCTATGCCACGGCTTCGCCATGGGCCTCGGGCAGGTGGCGGCCATGCTGGGCGTGAAGCCTGACGAGATCGATGCCGTCGCCTGCGGCATCAACCACTGCACCTGGTTCCAGGCCATCCGCGATCGGCGCACGGGCGAAGACCTCTACCCGGCCCTGCGCCACGCCGAGGCGGCAGGCGATGAGTTGGCCGATTGGCACGAGATCGGCCTCTCCCGCGTCCTCTTCCGCCGCTTCGGGCTCTGGCCGTCGCCCGGCGCCAACCACATCGGCGAGTACATCGGCTGGGCGGACGAGTTCGTGGCGTCCGAGCTGCAGTACTTCTACGACCCCATGGCCGGCGACCCGTGGGCCTCCGGCTCGACACCGGAGTTCATCTACTCCCTGAGCGGCGACACCACGCGCCGCCCCTGGGTCCGGCCCGAGCAGTGCGAGCCCGGCCTTGACGAGCGGCCCCTGGCTCCCTCCGGCGAGTACGCCGTGCCGATCATGGAGGCGCTCCAGGGCGCCGGCAGCCGCGTCATCGACGCCGTCAACATCCCCAACCACGGCAGCATCCCCAACCTGCCGCCGGAGATGGTCGTCGAGATGCCGGTGGACGCCTCGCACCATGGCCTGGCCCGAATGCAGATGGACCCGCTCCCCGAGCCCGTCTCAGCCCTTCTGCGCACCCAGGGAGCCATCCAGCGCCTGCTGGTAGAGGCCTACTCCGAGCAGTCGCGCGAGAAGCTGCTGCAGGCCATCCTCCTTGAGCCGACCTGCACTTCGTACCGCAACGCCGTGGCCATGATGGACGAAATGATCCGCCTGCAAGCCGACCTCCTGCCCCCGCTCTACTGAGCAGGGCGGGGCTCTGAGCGGCGCCGCGTCCGTGTAAGTCCGTGTTCGTCCGTGTGGGTCCGTGCGCAGGCCCCACGGTAACACGGACGAGCACGGACCGCCACGGACCCACACGGACAACCGGGGACGTGCCCCCGGGCGCTGCCGCACGCGGCCGCCCTTGACGTCGGGCGGCACCTACGATGTGTGCCTGCACCGGGTAACCTACCAGCGTCTCAGGGCCGCGGCATCGCGGGTGTTCTTTCTTTGCCGGCCGGCCTTGGTTGCGCTACGGTGATCTTGAGGAGCGTGGGGTATGGCTCGAACTGACTGGCATGGCCGGGTAACCGTCCAATCGGACATCCACCATGGCGATCCATGCATCGCCGGGACGCGCGTACCCGTTGCGACCATTGTAGGCAGCCTTGCCGACGGTCTGGCGGAACACGAAGTGTTGTCCGCCTATCCGCAACTCACTCCCGCAGATGTGCGGGTTGCGCTCGCGTATGCGGCCGATGTCCTGAGCCAGGACGTGCTGCTGCCGCTCAGCGCGTGAAGCCACCGGGGATGCGTGTCAAGGTTGACGAAGACCTACCGGCCGCTACGGCCGCGCTACTCCGGAACCACGGGTACGACGCTGAGACAGTCCTTGACGAGGGGATGGGCGGTTCCAAGGACCAGGCGATTTGGCAAGCGGCACAAAGCGAGCAGCGGCTTCTCGTAACCGCCGACAAGGGCTTTGGAGATCTGCGTAGCTACCCGCCCGGCGGGCACCATGGTGTGTTGCTCCTGCGCCCTGATGCGGACGGCATTGCCCCACTCCTGGAGTTGCTCGGTTGCGTCCTGGAGAACCACGGGCTGGCTCTCTTCGCCGGCGCCTTGGTCGTTGCCACGCCAAGAGGGGTGCGGATCAGACGATCTCTGTGATGGTAGTGGGGCCCGCTTGGCCGGACCCTTGCCACCCACCGTGCTCGCGCGCGCATGGACCAGATCGCCGGCTTGGGCCCTCCCGTCCCGTTACAGCCTCGGCACCCCCATCCCGCCGTCCACCGGGATGATCGCGCCGGTGGAGTAGGGGAGGTCGCCTCGGGCGATGGCGGCTACCACCTTGCCCACGTCCTCTGGTTGGCTCCAGCGGGCTTGGAGGGCGAGGCCGTCGGCGAGCAGGGCGTCGTACCGGGTTCGTACTCCGCCCGCCGTGGTCTCTATACGCCTGCCCGCCTGTCGGCAGGCAGGCACTCGACCGACGGCTGAGTGGCGTCGCATCCGTGTAAGTCCGTGTTCGTCCGTGTGGGTCCGTGCTCTGGTCTTCACGGCAACACGGACGAGCACGGACCGCCACGGACCCACACGGACAACCGGGGACGTGCCCCCGGGCGTTGCCGCGCGCGGCCGCCCTTGACGTCGCCCTGAGTTTAACGAAGGGCCCCGACCCAGGCGCAAACGTGCCGCGTCTGGGGGCGTAGCCCGCGCCGTCACGCCGCCAGCGCGATGATGCGCTCCATGCGCTTCCTCAGGTAGCTGCCCCACCATGCAGGTTTGGGCGCGCATCAGGTGGAATATGTGTGCAGAGCAGACCCGCATCATGCACTGCCACACACGGAGGTAGCCCGGCACCCATGGACATGCGCGACATCCTCCAGCAGATTCTTCAGCGCTACGGCACGTCGGTCCTTGAGGAGCCGAGCCGCTTCGCCTCGATCCTGAACGACCTGCGCATGGGCGAGGGCAAGCGCGAGGCGAACCTGCTACTCGCGGCCCTCCGCGAGGGCATCCCGGACCGCCTCGCCGGCGCCGGGCCCGCTACGCCCATGACGCCCTTCATCGGCCAACTGGCGCAGCGCCTGGCCGATGACAATGGCTTGACCGACGATGCCGCCCTCTGGGCCGTGGAGAGCTGGGCCCTGGCTCTCGGCCTTCGCTTCGACCGGCAGGCGGTCGTCACGCCGCCAGTGGTCGTACCGAGGCCCGTCACGCCCGCGCCGCCACCTGCCGTCGACCCAAGGTCGCAGCTTCTGGCCTCGATCCGCTGGTGCGAGGTGCCCGCAGGGCCCTTCCTCTACGGCGATAGGAAGGAACGCCGAATGCTGCCCGCCTTCCGCATCATGCAGACGCCTGTCACGGTGGCGATGTATCGGGCCTACTGCGCGGCCGGTGGTGTGGCCATGCCCCAAGCGCCGGGTTGGGGCTGGCGGGAAGGCCATCCGATGGTCAACGTCTCGTGGGTCGAGGCAAACGCGTACTGCCGCTGGGCCGGACTGGCGCTGCCGACCGAGGAGCAGTGGGAGAAGGCGGCGCGCGGTACCGACGGGCGCGAGTACCCGTGGGGCAACGGCTGGGACCCGCGTCTCTGTGTCTGCTCCGTGAGTCCGGCCAAGGCGGAGTTCACTGCCCCTGTCGGAGGGATTCCATGGGGCGCAAGCCCATGCGGATGTTTGGACATGGCCGGCAACATCTGGGAGTTGTGCATCGACTGGTTTGATAGTTCGCGCACAGGCCGTGTGCTTCGGGGCGGCGCGTGGATCGTCAGCAGTGCTGACGTCTTCCGGTCGCACTTTCGCGGCACCTGTAGCCCCGACTATAGGTACAGCTTCCAAGGCTTCCGCTGCGTCGCGCCCGCGTAGTGCTGTCGTCGGACCCGCCGCATCGGCCGCTCGTTGGTTCGTGCCCCGGCCTTTCGGGTAGCATAATCCGTGGCAAGCTGACCTTCCGGCGGATGCTCTCCGGCAGTGGGGGATGATGATGACAGGGTTACTGCGTCCCGGGCAGACGGTGGGTACGGTGGGCTCGCCGTCGAAGTGCAAGGTGGTTCGGCTTCTGGGCGGCGGTGGGCAGGGCGAGGTTTACGAAGCCGACCTGGGCGGCCGGCCCGTGGCGCTGAAGTGGTACTTCGCGCATACCGCCACAGCCCAGCAGCGCAGGGCCCTGGAGCCGCTCATCACCAAGGGCTCGCCCACCGAGCAGTTCCTCTGGCCCCTTTTCCTCGCCGAGGAGCGCGGCGTCCCCGGCTTCGGCTACCTCATGGCCCTCCGTGAGCAGCGCTTCAAGAGCACCAGCGACCTGATGACGCGGCGCATCGAGCCCACCTTCCGGTGCGTCGCCACGGCCTGCTTCGGACTGGCCTCCGCCTTCCTCGAGCTGCACGCCAAGGGCCTCTGCTATCGCGATATCAGCTTCACCAACGTGTTTATCGATCCGAATGCAGGTGATATCCGTATCTGCGACAACGACAATGTGGGTATCGACCGCGCTACCGATGCGGCGGTGGGCGGCACGCCGCGGTTCATGGCGCCGGAGATCGTGCGGTGCGAGCAGAAGCCCTGCCGCGAGACCGACCAGTACTCGCTGGCCGTCCTGCTCTTCTACATGCTCGTGATGCACCACCCGCTGGAAGGCGCGCACGAGGCCGCGATCCGCTGCATGGACGTGCCCGCCATGACCAAGCTCTACGGCAAGGAGCCCCGCTTCATTTTCGATCCGGGCAACCCGTCGAATGCTCCGGTGCCGGGCCTCCACGACAATGCCATCGAGTTCTGGCCCCTCTACCCCTCGTTCCTGCGGGCGCTCTTCGTGCACTCCTTCACCCAGGGCCTGGCCGATCCCCAGCGGCGGGTCACGGACAGCCAGTGGCGCAAGGCCCTCGTCCGTCTGCGCGACGCCATCATGCACTGCGACCGCTGCGGCTCTGAGCTCTTCTACGAGGCTGACCCCGCCGAGGCGGCCGGACGCCGCTGCTGGTCGTGCCGCGCCCCGCTGCACAACCCCTGGCGCATCACCATCGGCGGACAGGCGGTCGTGCTGAACGGCGACACCAGGCTCTACCCGCACCACTTGCAGGCCACGCCCACCTACGACTTCTCAGCGCCGATGGCTGAGGTGTCGCAGCACCCCACCGACCCGAACACCTGGGGGCTGAAGAACACCTCCTCGGTCGCCTGGACCACCACCACGGCGTCCGGCGATGTGCTGGAGGTGGCGCCGGGCCGGAGCCTGAAGCTGGCCCTGGGCGCCCGTGTCTCGTTCGGGAGCGTCGAGGGCGTAATCGAAGGGTAGGCGATCAGATGCACCCACTCACTGGCTCATGGAGGCCCACCAATGGCTAACCGACCCGGCGGCGCGATGGCGTCGCGGCCCCTGCACTTCATCTGGCTGGTCGACTGCTCCGGCTCCATGGCGGCCGACGGCAAGGTCCAGTCGCTCAACAGCGCCATCCGCGAGGCCTTGCCGCACATGGCGGATGTGGCGCGCGAGAACCCCAACGCCGAGCTCCTGCTGCGGGCCGTCGCCTTCTCCAACGGCGCCCGGTGGCACGTGGCGAACCCGACACCCGTTGAGGAGTTCCGCTGGGAGGATGTCGAGGCGAGCGGGATCACCGATATGGGCAAGGCCTTCCGGACCGTGGCCGAGCAGCTGCGCGTCCCGCCCATGTCCGAGCGCGCCCTGCCTCCCGTGCTGGCGCTCCTCTCCGACGGCCAGCCGAGTGATGACTGGCAGAACGGCCTGGCCGAGCTGATGGCGCAGCCCTGGGGCAAGAAGGCGGTCCGCATCGCCATCGCGATCGGCGCCGACGCCGACCACGAGGTGCTGTCGCGGTTCATCGGCAACCCGGAGCTGCGACCCCTGCAGGCCAACAACCCCGAGGCGCTGGTCCGGCATATCCGGTGGGTCTCCACCGTCGTGGTCCAGTCGGCCTCGGCGCCGGGCACGCAGCAGGCCGACGGGTCGCCGATCTCCTCCAATGTGGTGATCCCGCCCTCCGACCCATCGGCCGCCGGCCCATCCTCCGCCGCGGACGTCTGGTAGCCGATGCGGCGGCCGGTCCGGGTCGGCCCTGAGCCCTGCCGGCTGTCGGCCGCGGCTTCAGTGCGGGGCGCGGCGCACCAGCGGTCGGGCATGCCGAACCAGGACGCGTTCGGCCTCTTCCCTGCGCCGGGCCTGGGCGACGGGTTGCTGGTCGCCCTCGCCGACGGCCACGGGAGCGCCAAGAGCTTCCGCAGCGAGACGGGGTCGCGGCTGGCGGTGCAGGCGGCGCAGGCGGTTCTGGGCGCCCTGCTCGAGCCGGGCTGCGAGCGCCCCGAGCCGTCGGCCCTCCGCGACATGGCCGAGGCGAGGTTTCCTCGTGAGATCGTCCGCGAGTGGCGGCGCCTGGTGGACGAGGACCTGGCGGCCCGCCCCATCGACGACGGCGAGTGGGAGCGCCTCTGCTCCCGCGAAGGGGCTTCCGCCCGGCGGACCGTGGAGGAGAACCCCTACCACGCGTACGGCGCGACGCTGCTGGCGGCGTTGCTGCTGGGCAACCTCCACCTCTACCTTCAGATAGGCGACGGCGACATCGTGGCCGTGGGCGCCGACGGCGCGGCGTGGCGGCCCGTGCCCGGCGACGCCCGGCTGCTGGCCAACGCCACGACGTCGCTGGCGCGCAAGGACGCCTGGCGCGACTTCCGGAGGGCCCACGCCCTGCCGCCGTCCCTGCCCGCGCTGCTCCTGCTGGCCACCGACGGCTACGCCAACTCCTTCGCCGAGGACGCCGGGTTCCTGCAGGTGGCCTCCGACATCCACGCCATGGTGGCGCGCGGCAAGTGGGCCGAGGTGGCGACGGGCCTCGAAGGCTGGCTCACCGACGCCTCCAGCCAGGGCAGCGGCGACGACGTGACCGCGGCGGTGGTGGCCCAGGCCGGGCCATGGCCCCGCCGCAGCCGCCGGCCTGCGCTGTGGCTGCACTTCCGATGCAAGTGCCCGACTAATCGGGTCTGACAAGCCCGACCAGTCCGACGCCCGCACCGTTCAAAGGAGCCAGACCACCCATGGACATGCGCGATATCCTCCAGCAGACTCTCCAGCGCTACGGCACGTCGGTCCTTGAGGAACCGAGCCGCTTCGCCTCGATCCTGAACGACCTGCGCATGGGCGAGGGCAAGCGCGAGGCGAACCTGCTACTCGCGGCCCTCCGCGAGGGCATCCCGGACCGCCTCGCCGGCGCCGGGCAGGCCACCCCCATGACGCCCCTGATCGGCCAACTGGCGCAGCGCCTGGTCGACGATGTGGGCCTGGCGGACGAGACGGCGCTCTGGGCCGTGGAGAGCTGGGCCCTGGCGCTCGGCCTTCGCTTCGAGCGGCAGGCGGTCGTCACGCCGCCGGTGGCCGTACCGAGGCCCGTCGCGCCCGCACCGCCATGTGCCGTCGACCCAAGGTCGCAGCTTCTGGCCTCGATCCGCTGGTGCGAGGTGCCCGGAGGGCCGTTCCTCTACGGCGATAGGAAGGAACGCCGAATGCTGCCCGCCTTCCGCATCATGCAGACGCCTGTCACTTTGGCGATGTACCGGGCGTACTGCGCGGCCGGTGTTGCCATGGGGTCTGCGCCCCCTTGGGGTTGGAGGGATGACCACCCCATGGTCAACGTCTCGTGGCGCGATGCCGAGGCCTTCTGCACTTGGGCTGGTCTGGCACTGCCCACAGAAGAGCAGTGGGAGAAGGCGGCCCGAGGCGCCGATGGACGTGAGTACCCGTGGGGGGACGCTTGGGACCAGCGACGGTGCGTCTGTTCCATGTATCCGGGCAGGGCAGTGTCTACCGCTCCGGTGGGGAGCATCCCATCGGGCGCAAGCCCCTGCGGGTGTCTGGACATGGCCGGAAACGTCTGGGAGTGGTGCGCCGACCGGTACGATCGTGAGCGCACACGCCGTGTCCTGCGGGGCGGCTCGTGGAGCAACGGCGATACGGTCAACTTCCGCGCGCACTATCGCGTCAGGTCCGACCCTGACAGTAGGTACAGCACTCTAGGGTTTCGGTGTGTATCGCCTGCCTGAGCGGCGCCGCTCCGGGATTGCCTCCGCATACCGCCGACGGCCCCTGGCGCCCCGCCGCCGTTCGCTCCGCACCCCACCGGCGTACCCTCGCCACGGCAGGCGCGGTGCTGCCGCACGCCGTGGTCTCGATACGCCTGCCCGCCTGGCGGCAGGGCGGCGCTCGACCGACGGCCGGGGGGCTGCGCGTCCGTGTTCGTCCGTGGAAGTCCGTGTGGGTCCGTGTGGGCCTTACGGCGGCACGGACGAGCACGGACGAGCACGGACCTCCACGGAC
>CAISJD010000168.1 GCA_903885605.1 uncultured Chthonomonas sp.
ATCTCCACGCCGCGGATCACCTCGATGCCGTGCTCCGCCGCGGCGGAGGCGGCCTCGGCCTGCCCGGCCAGCGTATCGTGGTCGGTCACAGCAACGGCCTCCAGGCCCAGCGCCGCGGCGGCGGCCACAAGCTCGGAGGGGCGCAGCGCGCCGTCGGAGGCAGCGGAGTGCGTGTGCAGGTCGATGCCGTACCGGGGCGCGCCACTCACAGGCTCAGCCGATCCATCCGTTGGCGGTCAGGTACGCCAGGATCTGCGCTACCGACTGCTCAGGGGTGTCCGTGTCGGTCTTGCAGCGGATTTCGGGGTTCTCGGGAGCCTCGTAGGGGTCCGAGACGCCGGTGAAGTAGGCGATCTCGCCGGCCAGCGCCTTCTTGTAGAGCCCTTTCACGTCGCGGGCGACCAGGGCATCGAGCGATGCCTCGGCGTAGACCTCAATGAACCCCGCGCCGTCGGCCAGCGTGGCGGCACGGTTCTCATCGCGGATCGCGGTGTACGGGGAGATCGCCGCCGTGATGGCGATGGCGCCGTTGCGGGCCAACAGCCGGGCGACGTAGCCGATGCGGCGGATGTTGGTATCGCGGTCTTCCTTCGAGAAGCCGAGGCCTTTGGAGAGGTTGGTGCGGACCTCATCGCCGTCCAGCAACTCCACCTTGTAGCCGCGCTGCCGGAACTCGAGCACCAGCGCGTCGGCCAGCGTGGACTTCCCCGCGCCGGAGAGGCCGGTGAACCAGAGTACAAAACCCTTGTGCATAGGTCATCCTTCTTACGGTCGTAGCATTAGTCGCGCGGAGTATACCCGTGCGGCGCGGCCGAGCCGGGTAACGGGAGGGAACGCATGACAGCTTCAGTCTGGGTCGCCGCCTGCGCGGCCGCCGCCCTGGCCGGACCATCGGCGCGGGCCGCCGAGCCCATCGTCTGGAAGGGCAAGACCTACGCCCGCACGGTGGACCGCACGGCCGCGTGGGAGCAGGTGGGCGGCGACCTGATCCGCGGGTTCGTCAACATGTACCACCTGACGATCCTGAAGGAGCCGGCCCGACGGGACTACCCCTACCGCGGCTGGTTCTTCGGATGGGCTGCCGAGACCTGCAACCGGGCGCAGGGCCACGGGTGCGACATGATCTTCGCCGCAAGGGCTCCACGGCTCGAGGGGCCCTGGGAGGTCTGGTGCGGCGACGACCGATGGGACGCAGGCACGGATGTGGCGCGCTGGAAGCCCTGCCTCGCTGCGGGCAACGCGATCTACGACTCATGGCACAACGGCGACCCATCCATCGTGAGGCTCGGCAAGCGCTACTACATGGCCTACAGCGCCACGGGGCACAACAAGGACGGCATCCCCTTCGGCGCGCCGGGCGACACCGACTCGGACCTGAACTGCGTCATGGGCGCCACATCGGAGGACGGCCTCACCTGGACCCGAACCGCCGCGCCGCTGCTCATCGAGCCCGCAAACATCGGCCAGGCGCCCGTGGAGCCGGGAAGCTACATGCACCCGACGGGCCTCTTCCACCGGCCGTCGCTGCGGAGGGAGCGCGGCAAGTGGCGGCTCTGGTTCGACTGCTACACCGGGACCGACATGCCCATGGGATACGCGGAGAACCCCGGTGAGTTCGGCGCGCCGGACGGGTTCCGGGTCCTGCGCGGACCGGCCAACCCGGTAGAGCCCAACTACCCGAACCCGGACATCGTGGAGGTTCGCGGCGTCCTCTTCGCCTATGGCGACCCGGGCGGCCTGACGCCGCTGGAGCCGACGGACCCCGACCAGAAGGCGAAGATGGACCGCGCCTGGGCCTCGCGCAAGATCGTGGAGCTGATCTCGCTGGACGGCCTGCGCTGGGTTCCGCTGGGCTTCATCGAGCGGGACGCCGACATGCAGGCCGACCAGGTGCCGGCCGCCTACGTCGAGGGCAGCACGATCTTCCTCACCTACGGCGCGCAACCGTTCGGCGGCTATTTGTACGACCGGATCCGCATGAAGCGGCGCACCATCACGGCCGCCGAAGCCGCCGAGTACAAGGCGCTCTGGCGCGGCGTCGCCGGGCGCAACCGACAACGCCCTCCGAAGCCGTAATACTCGCAGGAGGCAACCACCATGGACGCATCGATCCCGAACATCGCCAGGCTGACGCCGGAGGAGAAGGAGCTGCTCAGCCTCACCTACCGCATCCTGGAGGCCATCAACAAGGGCGACGCGCACGCCTACAAGGAACTCTGCGCGGCGGACATGTCTTGCTTCGAGGATGTCTGCCCGCACCGCATCGACGGCGTGGAGTTCCATACCGCCCTGATCCGCCAGATGGCGCAGTCCACCGACTCGCCGCTGCGGGTCGACATCCTGGAGCCGCGTGTGCAGATGCTGCCCGGGGCCGCCGTGGTGACCTACACGCGGCTGACCACCTACGACGGCGACGGCGCGGCTCGCTGGACGGTCTTCAATGAGACCCGCGTCTTCGGACAGGTGGAAGGGGTCTGGAAGATGGTCCACTTCCACCGGTCCAAGGGTTAGGCGTTCCGGCTACGGCTCCGGCGTGTTGGGCGCGTCGATGTCCAGCCCCGCCCCTCGAATGGCGGGTAGCGGCGCGTCCTGCATCGACCACTGGGCGTTGTTGCGCGCCGCGGGAATGGCGGCCGGATAGGTGTCCCGGCCGCCCGTGTCCAGGAAGAGGCCCAGCGTGACGGCGCGCTCACGGAGGGTGCCCTTCACCGTGGCGTCCTTGGTGCCCGAGCCGAGCGTCACCGAGGGCGCCACGACGTAGACGTCGTCGCCTGACACGTCCCAGAAGAGGCCGATGCCGTTGGCGTTGCCGCCGCCCAGCGAGAGGTTCGGGGCCTCGTAGCGGTCGTTGCCGCCCCGGTCCAGCAGGAAGCCGATGCCGAAGTCGTGTCCCGCCCCCTGCGCCATGTTCATCGTCGCCTTGTAGGTGTCGTTGCCGCCGGCGTCGTCAAGCACCCCCACGGCGAAGTGCGCCTCAGAGCCCTGCACGTACCAGGCGCCGGTGTAGGTGTCATTCCCGGCGCCGGAGAGGATCATCCCCAGGCCGTACCAGTAGCCGACGCCCTGGCCGAAGATGCCGCAGGCGTAGCTGTTCGCGCCTCCATCGTCGGCAAGCACTCCCACGCCACCACAGAGCGAGTGGCCGTCGGTGTAGTCGGCGCGGCGGCCGTAGCCCATGCCCTGTGCCAGTGTGGCGTTGTGCTGGGGCGACTGGGGCGACGGGAAGTCGATAACGGTGTCGTTCGCCTCGTAGGCGTCCTTGTCGGCGCCCATGTCGGCGAGCAGGCCGAAGCCCTTGGTC
>CAISJD010000169.1 GCA_903885605.1 uncultured Chthonomonas sp.
ACGTTCCGCGACCACTACCTTGAGGTTCCGTTCGACCTGTCGCGCGTGCTCTTCATCACTACAGCCAACATGCTGGACACGATCTTGCCGCCGCTGCGCGACCGCATGGAGGTGATTGAGCTGGCAGGCTACACCGAGGAGGAGAAGGTTGCCATCGCACGGAGGCACCTCATCCCCAAGCAGATCGGCGAGCACGGCATGAAGGGGAAGCTCAAGTTCACGACGCCCGCGGTGGTCTCGGTGATCCGAGGCCATACCCGCGAGGCCGGCGTGCGCAACCTCGAGCGCGAGATCGCGTCCGTCTGTCGGAAGGCGACCCGCTCCTTCGCTGAGGGACGCGAGAAGCTGCTCAGCGTCGGCCTGGCGCAGGTCACCGAGTACCTCGGCGCGCCGCGGTTCGAGCGCGAGGAGCTGGACGAGCGGCAGCGGCGGCCCGGCGTGGCAGTGGGCATGGTCTGGACGCCGGTGGGCGGCGATATCATCTTCATCGAGGCGGCAGCCATGAAGACCAATGGTCGGCCCGGCACGCTGGTCCTCACGGGGCAGTTGGGAGATGTGATGCGCGAGTCGGCCCAGGCCGCCCTGACGTATGTACGCTCGAGGTCGGGCCAGATCGGCGTCGACCCGGCCTTTGCCGACATTCATGACATCCATATCCATGTCCCCGCCGGCGCCACGCCCAAGGACGGCCCATCAGCGGGCATTACGATCGCGACGGCGCTGGCGTCGCTGATGACGGGTCGCCTCGTGCGCAGCCGCTTGGCCATGACGGGCGAGATCACCCTCAGCGGCAAGGTGCTTCCCATCGGCGGCGTGAAGGAGAAGGTGCTGGCGTCACATCGTGCGGGAATCCGCACCATCCTCCTGCCCAAGCGGAACCGTAAGGACTACCTGGAGGATGTGCCCGCCGAGGTGCGCGATGCCGTGGACTTCCACTTCATGGAGGACGCCGCCGCCGTGCTGGAACTGGCGCTGGAACGCCCTACGGCGGAGGCGCCGTCGTGTCCTTAGGAGCTGCCAGCCGGGCCATCTCGTCCAGCTGATCGCGAAGGCCGTCAGTCACCTCCACATCGCCGGTGATCGACACGGCCGCCTGGTCCACGGCAACGCTGGTGATCCGAACAGGGAAGGGGAGTACGCTGAAGTCGAACCCCGACGCCAGCCGCCGTGCGTAACGGCGCAGGACTGAGCGCGGGATGGGCAGCCTCACGCCGACTACGGTCATCCTGTCGGGGTCGTAGGCCAGCCGCGTGGGTGAGACAAGGCGGGGTTCGGCTCGTACCGTGAAGTCCCACCACCTGCCAAGCATCCGCCTCTGGCCATAGAGGATCAACTTGCCCTGCTGGAGCCTGAGCACCCGCACGCGGTAGTTCGGGTCTCCGCCGGCGTCCTGCTTCAGATAGCGGTTGATGGCCGCCTCGGCGATGATGGCACGAAAGCCTGCGGCGCCCACTGAGCGCACCTTTCGCCGGCCGATGTCGATCTTCAGCCGGGTCAGCGTCACCTCGAGCTCTGCGAGTTCGATGGCATCCCGGAGCGCCACTCCCGAGCCGCGGATGGCTACGCGCGCAAGATCGCCCCGGAGGGTGTTCAGGGGAGCGCCGTCCACCCGCACCGTCCATGCGCCGGCCGGGCCGATGTAGCCGTTGAGCTGCTCTCGGATCAGGCGTTCGGCGTGCCGGTTAATTGGGCGGGCGCAGCCGGACAGCAGGAAGGCGAAGGCCAGCGCCGCAAGGATGCGGGCCGGCCTCCGCCAGGACGAGGGCATCATCAGTCGCCGGATGCCAGCTCCTTGACCATTTCGCCGACATACTGCTTGGCGTCGCCGAAGAGCATCAGGGTCTTCTCCATGTGGTACAGCTCGTTCTCGATCCCGGCGAACCCGGCAGACATTCCTCGCTTGATCACCATCACGGTGCGGGCCTTGTCCACGTCGATGATCGGCATGCCGTAGATCGGGCTCGACTTGTCGTGCCGTGCGGCAGGGTTGGTCACGTCGTTGGCGCCGATCACCAGCGCCACGTCGACCTGCGGCATGTCCGGGTTGATCTCGTCCATTTCCAGCAGCCGCTCATAGGGGATATCGGCCTCGGCCAGCAGGACGTTCATGTGGCCCGGCATACGTCCGGCCACCGGATGGATGCCAAATCGCACGTCGACGCCGCGCTTGGTCAGCTGATCGCAAAGGTCGCGGACCTTGTGCTGTGCCTGGGCCACGGCCATACCATAGCCGGGGATGATGACCACGCTCTGTGCCATGCCGAGGATCGCAGCTGCTTCGTCGGGCTGGGCGCTGCGCACGGGCTTCGCCTCGACCTTGCCGGCCACTGCCGTCTGGACCTGCCCGAAGGCTCCGAACAGCACGTTGGTGAACGAGCGGTTCATGGCCTTGCACATGATGACCGAGAGGATGAAGCCGCTGGAGCCGTCCAGGGCGCCGGCGATGATCAGCAGCTTGTTGTCCAGCACGAAGCCCATGGCCGAAGCCGACAGGCCCGCGTACGAGTTGAGCAGCGAGATGACCGTCGGCATGTCGGCGCCGCCGATGGGGATGATCAGGAAGACGCCGAAGAGCAGGGCAAGGAGGATCAGCAGCGGGAACATCAGTTGCCCGACTACTCCGCCTGCCAGGCCCGCCTGCGTCGGATCGATCGCAAGGGCGATGCCGATGAGGGCGGCCATAGCCAGGATGCCGAGGTTGACGAAGTTCTGGCCTTTGTACGTGATCGGCCGGCTGGGCAGGATGCCTTGCAGCTTGCCGAACGCCATGAGGCTACCCGTGAAGGTCAGGTACCCCAGCAGCACCTCCAGCGCCAGTACTCCGCTGGTGAAATGGTCCAGATGGCCGCCGTGCTGGGATCGCGCCAGGTAGTACTCGGCGGTGCCCACAAGGCCTGCTGCCAGTCCGCCGAAGCAGTGCGACAACGCGGTCCGCTGCGGCACTGCCGTCATGGGCATCAGCAGCGCGATCGGGATGCCGATACCGGCGCCCACCAGGAGGGTGAGGACGATCCAGTGGAACGCCTTGATCTCGGGCAGGAGCAGCGTGCCGACGATGGCCGCGGCCATGCCGATCTCGCCTGCCCAGACACCCTTGCGGGCCGTCTTGGGCGCGTTCAGCCACTTCAGGGCCAGGATGAAGAGTGCGGCGGCAATCAGGTACGAGGTCTGCGTCAGGATCGGGTTGCTCATCGGGCGCCGCCCTCAGTCTTGCCGCCGGTGCGCGACTTGAACATCTTCAGCATGCGGTCCGTGATGAGGAAGCCGCTGACGACGTTAATCATGGAGGCCGTGACGGCCAGGGCGCCGAGGATCGAGAAGAGGTTGATCTCCCCGCCCTGCTTGCCGAGGATCACCAGCGAACCCACCAGGCTGATGGCCGAGATGGCGTTCGTGAGGGACATCAGAGGCGTGTGCAGCAGCGGGGAGACGCGGCGGATCACCTCGAAGCCCAGGAAGGTAGCGAGTACGAAGACGTAGAGGTTCGAGACGAGCGAGCTGGTTTCCATGGAGTGCTCCGTGTCCTATGCCTGTATGGCGGCGGCGCGGGGCTCAAGCCCCAGCCGCTCGCGCACGAGGGGGTGTACGACCTCACCCTGATCGATCACTAGGGTGCCCTGCGCGATCTCATCGCCGCCAAAGCTCTCAGCGTTCAGGCCCTTGATGTGCGTGAGGAACGCCACGACATTTCGGGCATAGAGCTGGCTGCTGTGGAAGGGCAGGGAGGCCGGCACGTTCAGCGGCCCGATGACGGTGGCGCCGCCGCACTCCACGCTCTGCCCGGCCACGGTGGCCTCGCAGTTTCCGCCCCGTTCAGCGGCCAGGTCGACGATCACGGAGCCGGGCCGCATGGCCAGAACCATGTCGCGCGAGATCAGCACCGGGGCAGTTCGGCCCGGCACGGCGGCGGTGGTCACCACCACGTCCATGTCGGCAACCACGCCTGCCATCAGTTCTGCCTGGCGGCGGTAGAAGGCCTCGTCCATGGCCTTGGCGTATCCGCCCTGGCCGTCGGCGGTCTCCATGGGTAGCTCGAGGAACTTGGCGCCCAGGCTCTCCACCTGCTCCTTCACGGCCGCGCGGACATCGTAGGCGGTCACGATGGCTCCGAGCCGCTTGGCGGTTGCGATGGCCTGCAGGCCCGCGACACCGGCTCCGACGACGAAGACCTTGCTCGGGGTGATGGTGCCGGCGGCGGTCATCATCATGGGGAAGAGCTTGGGAAGATGGTTCGCGGCCATCAGCACGGCCTTGTAGCCCGCCAGGCTGGCCTGCGATGAGAGCACGTCCATTGTCTGCGCGCGGGTGATGCGCGGCAGCAACTCCAACGCGAACGCCTTGACCCCGGATGGAGCCGCCAAAGCGGCTGCCGATGCCTCGCTCAGGGGCTCGAGGTGCCCCACCAGCATCTGGCCGGGACGCACCAGCGCGCTGTCGGTTGCCCAGGACGCCGGGTCTGCACCAAGTGACCTGACCATGGCTACCGCGTCGGACTGTGCAAAGACCTCTGCTCGAGATCCGACGACGGCGCAGCCGGCCGCGCTGTAGTCGGCGTCCGGGAACCCGGCGGCCGATCCGGCGCCGGACTCGACCAGGATCTCAAAGCCCGCCTTCTTCGCCGCAGCCACTGCGGCTGGAGCCATGGCGACGCGTCGCTCGCCGGGGTAAGCCTCTCTTGGGATGCCTAACTTCACCGTTGTGCCTCCGCCTTGGGGTGGCGCCTGCGCCGGGTGCAGCGTGCCGTCTGCGTGCCTCGGCCGGGCCAAATGGGTGCAGCAGTTGTGGGTCGGACCGACGGCAGGCCCCCGTGCGCCACGATGCGGGGACCGATCCATTGGTCGCCTCCAAGAGGCGCTACGAGTCCACGGCGGCCAGTGTGCCCATGAGGCACAACGTAACGACCGCTACCCACAGGTGATCGACCGGAGGCGGCCACCCGGAAGCGCGGCGCGATGCCCGCAGAAGGACCATGCGGGAAGTGTACCAGACGCCATCCTCGGCGGGGCAGAAGGGCGTGGCGTCGGCCCCGGCGGTATACTTGCACGACGACCACGCCGCCAGGGTGTGCGGCGAAACCGCTTGGTTCAGTCGTCCGAGGTGCCTCGGGCCGGCTAGAGGAGCTAGTGGCGTGTCCTATACCGTGGCTGTGGCGCAGCTTAAGCCCAAGAAGGCGGACTACCAGCACAATCTCGCCCGCGTGGCCGGCGCTTTCGAGCAGGTGGCGCACCTCGCGCCAAGGCCCGACGTGCTGGTCCTGCCTGAGACGGCCATGAGCGGCTACTTCCTCGAGGGCGGCGTTCGTGAGTCCTCCCGCACGGCGCAGGAGCTCTTCACCGATCTGCTGGCCCGGTTTCGGGGCTGTTTCCCCCCTGATGCGGCGCTGGATGTGGTGGTCGGCTTCTACGAGGCAGCCGAGGGGCGATACTACAACTCCGCACTTTATGCCACGCTGAGCGGGACCGAGTGCCCGGAGCAGGCCCGCATCGTCCACGTGCATCGCAAGTTCTTCCTGCCGACCTACGGCGTGTTCGACGAGAAGCGGTTTGTGGCCCGAGGCCGGACGATCGCGGCCTTCTCCACGCGCCTTGGGCCGGCCGCCATGCTCATCTGCGAGGACGCGTGGCACTCGGTCTCCAGCGCGGTAGCCGCCCTGCAAGGTGCGCTCTCGCTGTACGTCCTCAGCGCTTCGCCGGGTCGGGGCTTCGAAGGCGCCACCACAGGCAACCTGCAGCGCTGGGAT
The DNA here is from genome assembly GCA_903885605.1 of uncultured Chthonomonas sp. Lineage (GTDB taxonomy): Bacteria > Armatimonadota > Chthonomonadetes > Chthonomonadales > CAJBBX01 > CAJBBX01. The sequence continues at coordinate 5,741 of CAISJD010000169.1, forward strand.
AGGCTCCTCCCGGGGATCGCCGAGGAGCATAACGTGTTCGTGGTCTACGCAGGGCTGGTCGGCTTCGAGGGCGGCAAGGGCTTCACCGGCTCGTCGCGCATCGTGGATCCCTGGGGCGCCGAGGTCGTGCGTGGCCCGGTGGCCGGCGAGTGCTTGCTGACGGGTTCGGTCGATCTCGACCTGCTCGCCGCGGCCCGAGCCGGGACGCCGCTCTTGATGGACCTGGAGTCGAACCTCGGCGACTTAAGCCTTATGCTGGACCGCTTGGTCCGCGGCCCGCACGAGCTCCTTGGAGGCAGCCTGTGAGCGCACACGACCTCGAGCTGCCTTTGATCGCCGCGAGGCCGTTCGACCCGGAGGACGCAACCCCGCTGGAGCTGAACCCAACGCTCACCGTCGATTGGCTGGTCGAGTTCCTGCGCGATGAGATCGTCCGGCGCCGGGGCTTCCGCCGCGCGGTGGTAGGTCTCTCCGGCGGCGTCGACTCGTCGCTCACTGCCTACCTCTGCGCTCTGGCCCTCGGCGCCGAGAACGTCTTCGGCGTCCGAATGCCGTACCGCACCAGCAGCCAGGACAGCCTGGACCATGCCGCCATGGTCGCCGAGGCTCTCGGGCTGCCCATGAGTACCGTGGAGATCACCGGCGCTGTCGACGGCTACCTGAGCCTTGAGCCGGACGCGGACGGACGGCGGCGCGGCAACGTGATGGCTAGGACGCGGATGGTGGTCCTGTTCGACCAGAGCGCCAAGCTCTCCGCCCTGCCGGTGGGCACCGGCAACAAGACGGAGCGCCTCTTCGGGTACTTCACCTGGCATGCCGACGACTCGCCGCCTGTGAACCCTCTGGGCGACCTCTACAAGACCCAGGTCTGGCAACTCGCATCGGCGGTCGGCGTACCCGAGGTGATCGTCCGGAAACCCGCCTCGGCCGACCTGGTGGTGGGCCAGACGGACGAAGGCGACTTCGGCATCTCCTATGGAAGGGCCGACCGGGTCCTCTACTACCTTCTTCGGGGATACACCCCGGAGAAGCTGGTGGAGATCGGCTTCCCTGCCACGGAGGTCGGCCTGGTAGTGGGGCGGCTCAGCTCAACACACTGGAAGCGCCACCTGCCGACCAGCGCCATGCTCTCGACCACCAGCATCAATGATTACTACCTGCGCCCCGTGGACTATTGACGTGCCGCATCGAAGGCTCTAGTCCGCGTGGGGCGCGCTTCAACCTTCGCCTGGTGGCGGCTTGCACTGGGTCATCCCGAACTGGTGGCCTGGTACCTGCGCAGCCGCCCGCGAATGATGGGCCTTGCGCTGGAGCAGCGGTCGCGTCGGGGGCGTAGCCGACCGCCCATAGGGATCACACTCAAGCCGACGCTCGCCTGCAACCTGCGATGCCGGATGTGCTCGTTCGCCGCCGACGGCTCAGTACAGGCGAACCCGCGCGACTCGCTGCCCATGAAGGTCTGGAAGGGCCTCGTCGACGATGTCGCGCCGTGGCGGCCCTACATCTGGCTCACCGGCGGCGAGCCGACCCTTTGGCCCGGCCTTGCCGAACTGCTGGCGCACTGTCGGACACGTGGGTTGCTTACCGGCGTTACGACCAACGGCACCATGCTGGCGACAGTGGCCGATGCGATCATGCGATGCCCGATGGACATCATGGTCGTCTCGGTCGACGGTGTCGCCGATGTGCACAACGTGGTGCGCGGCCGTGACAGCTCGTTTGAGCGCATGGCCGAGGGCGTGGCCGCGATCCGGCGGCTGAAGGGCGCCTCGCGCAGTTCCCGGCCGACGCTCGTACTGAGCTGCGCCATCACGCCGGACAACTACGACCGGCTAGGCGACCTGCTAGACGTGGCGGAGGAGTTCGGGGCGGATGCCCTGAGCTTCCAGCACCTCTGGCAGACGACGCCCGCCATGGTGGCGGAGCACAACCAGAAGTGGGGGCGTGCACATCGGTTGCCGGTTCCGGAACTCGGGGCACAGCCGCAGCAGGTTGATGTCGACCGGCTGCTCCAGGCGATCAGCGTGGTCAGGCGGGCATCGCCGCGGATACCTGTCCTGTTCCAGCCGGACCTCACCGAGAGTGAGGTCGGGCTCTACTACGCCGAGCCGGAGCGCTTCGTGAAGCGGCGCCGTGCCGCCTGTGCCTGGCTCAACACCGATGTGCTGCCAAACGGCGATGTCTCGCCATGCTTCGGCATGGTCTGCGGAAACATCGCCCAGCAGGGATTCCGTGAGATATGGAACGGTCCGGTCTTCGCGGAGCACCGCCGCAGGCTGAGCGTGGAGGGCGACTTCCCGATCTGCGCCCGTTGCTGCGCCTACTGGCGTCGCGACTGAGATAGGAGAACGCACAATGGAGAACCACGAGGCCCTGGCCCTCTTCGCCGGCGCCGGCGCCCTGCTGACGGGGCACTTCAAGCTGTCGAGCGGTCTGCACAGCGACCAATACCTTGAGAAGTTCCGGCTCTTCGAGGATCCGCGCACACTGGACCGGCTGGCGGCCGACCTCGCCGCGCGGTTCGCGGACGACCGGATCGATGTGGTGCTCGGTCCCACCACCGCGGGCATCATCCTTGCCTATGCTGTGGCGCTCCACCTGGGTGTTGAGGCCCGCTACGCAGAGCGCGAAGGCGACGAGCGGAGGCTCAGGCGCGGACAGGTACTGGAACCCGGCGCACGGGTCCTGGTGGTGGATGACATCCTCACCACCGGCGGCTCGATCCGCGAGTGCCTCGGCGTGCTGGAAAGCCATGGCGCCGTGCTTGCCGGAGTGGGCGTGCTGGCTGACCGCACCGGTGGCGAGCTCACGTTCGGCGCTCCCACACGATCCGTGCTCTGCGTCAAGGTGGCTGCCTTCGAGCCCGGCCTTTGCCCTCAGTGCGCTGCGGGAGCTCCGCTGACCGCGCCGGGCACCCGGCATTTGGCGAGTGCGTCCTGATGCTGCGCCTGCTCTCTCTGGTGGCGTCAGCGTTGCTCGCGAGCGTGGGTTCGCAGGCGCAGACGGCGCCGACGCCTGCCGTACTCGGATTTGAGCAGCACGACGGGACGCGCTGCGTCGGCTGGGGTCCGTTCGGCGCAGGCTACGAGATTGAACGTGACCAGCCCAGGGAGGGCGCCGCCTCGATACGCTGTGCGGCGCCGAGGTCCGGCGAAGCCCACGGTGCCACGTTCACCGCCGACCTGAACCAGCGTGTCGCCAGGCCGGTAGTGGTCACGGGCTGGAGCCGCTGCGAGGGCGTGTCCGGCAATGCGGATAACGATTACGCGATCTACATCGATATTACCTACACCGATGGGACGCCTCTATGGGGCCAGACCGCCCCGTTTGCGGTCGGCTCCCACGGTTGGCAGCAACGTCAGGTCACGGTGATCCCGGCAAAGCCCATCGCCAAGGTGTTCGTCCACGCCCTGTTCCGCAACCATACGGGCACAGCGTGGTTCGACGGCTTCACGTTCAAGACCCCTGACCACGCGGACTTCTTCGACTCGCAGCCATTGGCGCCGCCGGTCCTGCCGGCAGGAGCTACCTCCGGATGGTTCGTGCGCGACGTGGCGGCGGGAGGCAAGCTGCTTCCGGCCAATGCGGCGACCGCGTCGGCGCTTGGGTTGCGCCTGGCCTGCACGTCCGCGAAGGCGCGCGTTGGCGTCGCACAAAGCCTCCGCGTCGTCGACATGAAGGCGCGCGACCGGGCCCTGACACTCACCTACGTGCGCCGGGTGGCGGGCGGGCCCTGCCTCTGGCTCCACGACCTCCGTGAGACCCGGCAGGTAGACGCCAACAGCGACGCGTGCAACGTCACGCGGACCAACCTGGGCGCGGCCGGGCAGATGTCGATCTACCCGTTCGGGGCCGTGGGGTCCGGCAAGAGGGTCGTTGCCATTGGGGTGCCCGCCTCGCTGGGGCCGCGCGTGGTCCGCTTCGGGTTCAACGGGTCGTCGAAGCTGCTCTACGCTTCGTTCGATGTGGCCTTGAGCCGCCGCGCAGTCCGAAGCTTGGACAAAGCTGGGCGAGCGACTGCGGCAGTGACCGCGCTCTCCTTCGAAGCCGACGCCCGGTGGGGCTTCCGGTCCGTGGCGGCGCAGTACTACAAGCACGATCCCGCCGCCTTCGAGCGCCGCGCCAAGGCCGACGGCCTCTGGATACCCTTCGTGCCACCCGCCAAGGTGGAGCGGAGCGCCGACTTCGGGTTCGCATACCACGAGGGAGACGATAGCCTGCAGTCCGACGACCAGCTGGGCGTCCTCAGCTTCCGATACACGGAGCCGATGACCTACTGGATGGCGATGCCCAAGACGATGCCGCGGACCCTTGAAGCAGGTCTCGCCGAGGTGCGCCGGCAGGCTCGCGAGGCCACCGGCGAGCAGAAGCAGATGGCCCAGGCGACCCTCAACAGCGGATGCCTGGAGGCTGACGGACGTCCGCACGTCGACTTCATCGACGCGCCGTGGACCAATGGCGCCGTCTGGGCCCTGAACCCCAACCCGGCCCTTAAGCCGCCTATGGGCGAACTGAGCCGCGCGCAGATGGCGTTCAGCGACGATGTGCTGCGGCGCATCTACGCATCGGGATCGCTGGATGGTGAGTACCTCGACTCGCTTGAGGGGTGGGCGGACGTGCTGGACTATTCGGACCGGGGCCTCGCTGCCCTGGCATCGCCGCCGGCGTTCGCATCGGACAGCCTGGAACCGGTAGCGCCGACCTGGTTCAACGTGGCCGAGATGACCCGCTGGCTCAGCGGACGGCTTCGGTCCATGAACAAACTGCTGATGGCCAACGCCACGCCGTGGCGCATCCACTGCTTCTCACCGTGGCTCGACGTCATGGGCACCGAGACGAACTGGCTACCGGGCGGGGAGTGGCGGCCCGACACGCACGCGATCTTCAGTCTGCGCCGCGTGCTCAGCGGCACGAAGCCCTACCTGCTGCTGCAGAACACGGACTTCGAGAAGTTCGGCCGCGCCGAGGTGGAGCGGTATATTCAGCGCTGCATGTTCTACGCGGTCTTCCCGAGCATGTTCAGCGTGGACGCGTCGTCGCGCAACTACTGGACCCAGCCGCAGTGGCACAACCGCGACCGTGACCTCTTCGTCCGCTACATGCCGGCGATCAAGGCCCTCTCCGCGGCGGGCTGGCGGCCGATCACCGGGGCCACTGCCACGCCGTCGACAGTCTGGCTTGAGCGGTATGGCGCTGAATGCCTCGCCGTCACCAACACGTCGGGTACCGACGCCGACGCCGACGTGCGGTTCGAGCGCGAAACCGGACCGGTTGCGGCGCACGACCTGGTGTCCGGTGAGGTCGTGCCTGCCGGACCGGCAGGCAAGGTGATGCAGTTCAAAGTGAAGCTCAAGGCGGGGGAGACCCGGGCGTTCCGGATCGGACCCAAGCCGTAGACGCATCAAGGAGGTAGAACCGATGAAGAAGGCGCTATGGACCGGCGCGAAGGTGGCGGAAGCCCCCTACACGCCGGGAGTGCAGGTTGGTGGTATGGTCTTCGTCTCGGGCCAGGTTCCGCTGGATCCCGCGACGAAGCAACTCGTGGCCGGGGAGTTTGAGGACCGCGTGCGGCAGTGCCTCGCCAACGTGGCCGCCGTGCTTAAGGAAGCCGGGGCGGACCTGTCCAGCGTCGTGAAGACCACGGTCTTCCTCACGGACCTGGACCAGTTCGCCCGCATGAACGCCGTCTACAAAGAGCACTTCGGCGAAGTGCGACCTGCGAGAAGCTGCATCCAGGTGTGCCGCCTGCCCATGGGCACCGACGTGGAGATCGAGGCCATCGCGGTCGTGTCGTAGCGGGGCTACCGGAGGAGGGCTTCGATGAAGGCTCCGGCCTCGAAGTCCTCCAGGTCATCGGACTTCTCGCCCGTCCCCACGAGCCGGATCGGGACGCCCACCTCGTCCGCGATCGTGAGTACGATGCCGCCTCGGGCGGTGCCGTCCAGCTTTGTCAGCACGATCCCGGTGATGCCCACGGCGTCGCGGAACTGCTTGGCCTGGTTCAGGCCATTCTGGCCGGTGGTTGCGTCCAGCACCAGCAGCGTCTCGTCCGGCGGCCGACCCAGCTCGCGCTCGGCCACTCGCACCACCTTGCGGAGCTCCTCCATCAGGTTGTCCTTGGTGTGGAGGCGCCCGGCCGTGTCGGCGATCACGGTGTCGATGCCGCGGTTGCGCGCCGCCCGGATGGAGTCGAACACCACGGCGGAGGGATCGGAGCCCTCGCGGTGCTTCAGCACGGAAGCGCCTACGCGGTCCGCCCAGATCTCGAGCTGGTCGATGGCCGCCGCACGGAAGGTATCGCCCGCGGCCATCATGACCGACCGGCCCTCGGCTCGGATGCGGCGGGCGATCTTGGCGATGGTGGTTGTCTTGCCCACGCCGTTCACGCCGACCACCAGGTAGAGGGTCGGCTTGGTCTCGGCCTGCGCAAGCGGCAGCCCCTGCTGCGACGAGCGCTCCATCACCTGGGTCAACGCGCAGCGCAACGTAGCGCGGACGTCGTCCTGCGAAGCGATGCGAGACTCCCGGACCTCCGTGCGCAAGGCGTCCAGGGCGGCCGTCGTGGTAGCCACGTTCACATCGGCCTGCAGCAGCAGCGCCTCCAGATCCTCGAACAGCTCCTCGTCGATGCGGCCTCGACCCGTGATGAGGGTGTCGACGCGTTGTAGGATGCTCTTGACGAAGCCGAACCGCATTGGTCGGTCACCTCCCTGAGGGTACGTCGGCGCGCCTACAGCGCCTTGGATGCGCTCCATGCGCAGACGAGCACCGCTACGAAGCCGTATGAGAGCAGCACGACAGACCCATCGCCGCCGAGCGTGGCCATACCCACCAGGGCGCCCGCGGCCGCGCCGCCCACAGCGCCGCCGAGGCACATGGCCCAGCCGATGGTGCGGTCGATCGCCCCGCGGACGGCATAGGCGAGCAGGGGCAGCAGGGCGCCCGCCACAGCCACCAGCAACGACGCCAGCAGGGCGGTGCCGGGCCGTAGCCCCATCAGCAGGACACAGGCAGGCACCAGCAGGATGCCGATGGGCACCGCCGTGGCGGCGCTGGCCACCCCAACCAGGGCGCCGAAGACGGCGATGCCCATGGAGGTGCCGGCCCAATCGAAGGTCAGCGCGGACGGACCGCCCAGACGCGTGTGCCAGCCCTGAGACATGACGTACACGGCAAGCAGGGCGCAGAGCGTGTAGGCGATGCGCGGCACGATGCGCGCAGGGAAACGCTGCCGAATGACCCCGCCGATCACTACGCCGATGAACGCCGAGGCGGTGAGCAACGCGACCAGCTCAACGGACACCGATGCCTGGCCGGTGAGCATGGCGCCGCCGACCGCCGCCACCGCCGCCGCTACGGCCGCCATGAGCGCCGTACCTGCCCGCCTCTCCGGCGTGAAGCCCAGCATGAAGCCGATCAGCGGGTCTGCGGCGATCTGGTTGGATATCCCCGAGGCGCCGCTCATCAGGCCCAGCACGCCGGACAGCAGGAACATGACCGCCGCCTTCGCAAGCGGCATGTTGAACTGCCGGCGCTTCATCCCTTGATGCCCGTCAGCGTCACGCCCTGGATGAAGTACCGCTGCGTCATGAAGAAGAGCAGCAGGACAGGCAGCATCATCATGGTCGATGCCGCCATCAGCAGGCCGGGCTCACCGCCATGCGCGGTCTGGAATAGCTGCAGCGCGTAGGCCAGCGGCATCTTCAGCGGCGAGCTGATGTAGATGAGCGGCCCCATGAAGTTGTTCCATGAGCCCATGAAGGTCATGATGGTGAGCGCGGCCATGGCGGGCTTGATCAGCGGCAGCATGATGCGCCAGTAGATGCCGAAGTAGGAGCAGCCGTCGATCTTCGCGGCGTCCTCCAGGTCGTTCGGGATCGTCAGGAAGAACTGCCGCAGCAGGAAGACGTTGAACGCGGAGCCAAGGAAGGCCGGCGCCCAGAGTGGCTTCAGCGTGTCGATCCAGCCCAGGGCGCGGAAGATCAGGAAGACCGGCATCATCGTGACCGCGCCGGGAAGCATCATCGTGGCCAACAGGACCATGAAGAGCGGGTCGCGTCCGGGCCATTTGAGTCTGGCGAAGCTGAACGCAACCAGCGACGAGGAGAGCAGCGTGCCCACGATGGTCAGCGCGCAGAGGACCAGCGTGTTCATCACGTAGACGAGGCCGTTGTTCGTCTCCGGCGGCAGGAATGCCAGGGCGTCCGGGTAGTTCTTCCAGACCGGGGCGAACTGCTTGATCTTGGTGACCGCCGACCTGGGCGCCTCGAACACCTTGCCCTTCAGCTCGGCGGGCTCGAGCACCTTCAGGATGCGCTCACCGGTGTCGCGCTCCTGAATGACGGCGGCCTTCACCTTCGTGCCGGCATAGGTAGCCTCGGCTAGCCCGGCCTCCTTGCCGTCGATCAGCACCTTCACCTGTTGCCGCGGCACCCACACCGGCGGGAACTGGCTCATGTCCTCGTCCTCCTTCAGAGACGTGACCACAAGCCACGCGAAGGGGACCAGGAAGACCAGCGAGCCCGCCACCAGCAGCAGGTGGAGGACTGCTTTGCGTCGGAACTCACGCACCGCCCTGCGCCGCATCTGAGCCGTTAGGGGCCTCATTTCTTCTCCGCCTCGTAGTGGACCCACCGCGGCGCGGACTTGAGCTGCACCAGAGTCAGGGCCAGGATGATGGTGAACAGCACCCAAGCCAGGGCGGAGGCATACCCCATCTTGAAGTACTTGAACGCATTGTTGAAGAGGTACATCACCGGCACCAGCAGGCTGTCAACGGGACCCACGGAGCTTCCCCCCGCGCCCTGTCCGCTGAGGACGTAGACCCGGTCGAACTCCTGCAGGGCTCCGATGGTGCCCATGATCAGGTTGAAGAAGACATAGGGCGAGAGCATCGGCAGTGTCACGTGGCGGAACTTCACCAGCGGGCCGGCGCCGTCCAGGTCGGCAGCCTCATACAGGTGCTGCGGGATGCCCTGCAGGCCGGCCAGCCAGAGGATCATGCCTCCGCCGGCACCCCACAGGCCCTGGACGATCAGCCCGGGCTTGGCCCATTCGGCAGCGCCGAACCATCCGGGCGGCGTCCATCCGAACCAGGGGGTGAGGGTCGCCTTCCACGCCGCGTTCAGCAGGCCACGGTTCGGATCGCCGTTCAGCACCCAGGCCCAGAGCACCGCGCTGGCCACCACAGGCACGATGGAGGGCAGGTAGAAGCAGGTGCGGTAGATGCTCATGCCGCCCACCTTCGAGTTGAGCAGCATGGCGATGGCCAGCCCCGTGGCCATGCCCAGCGGTATACCGATGAGCGCCAGGTAGCCGACGTTGTAGAGCGACGTCTTCAGGTAGTAGCTGTCGGTGGTGAAGAGGTCGATGTAGTTCTGGAAGCCCACGTAGCGCGGTGCGTGGAGCACATCGTAGTCACAGAAGCTGAGGAACATCGACGCCACGATGGGCCCCGCCGTCAGCGCCAGGAAGCCGAGGATCCACGGCGCGGCGAAGAGGTAGCCCGCCCATGCCTCAGAACGGACCACGCGCCCCATACCGCGGACCCGGCGGACGCCGACGAACACGGCGCCCAGCAGGGCGAGCACGATCAGCGATCCCACCACGATGGGGGCGGTAGTGCCCAGCAACGGGAACCGGTCGCGGCTGTGGGAGCGGTCCAGTTCCGATTGGACCACTCGGGTCGCCTCATCCATGGCGGCCTGCGCCGTCAGCTTGGTCTCCTTGTGGTGCGTGGCCTGGTCGAAGGCTCGAACATGCTCATCCCAGAGCCGTTGCCCAACGAAGGTCACTGGGCGGAACTTGGCGTAGGGCATCATGTCCATGAAGAGCTTGAGAGGCTTGCGGTACCGCTCGGAACTTGGCGCGAAGGCCGCCATCACCGCCTCGTTCACGCGCTTGTTGGCGGAGATCGTGGGGATGTACGGGCGTGACTTCGATAGGCAGTACTGCTTCTGGGCCGCCGAGTCGATGAGCGCCGCCTCGGGGCTGCACATCCACTTGATGAACCGCCACGCCTCCTCGCGATGCGCCGCGCCGCGGGGGATCGCGTAGCTGAAGCCGCCGGACCAGGTGAGGAACGGGTCCTGACCCGCGAAGCGCCCGGGCTTGCCGCCCTCGGTCTGTGCGAGGCGGTCATCGGGCACGGGCGCCGGAGCCACGGCGAAGTCGAGATCAGGGCGGTAGCGGCCGATGCTCTCCAACACCCAGTTGCCGTCCACCTTCATGGCGACCTTGCCGGTGAGGAACGGGTCGAGTTCCTGCGCCTGGAAGCCCGAGGCGTAGGAGTCGATCCGCGTCACGCCGCCAAGGGCATCGTAGACGCTGACCATGAAGTCCAGCGAGGCCACGCTCTCCGGGTTGTTCATGGTGCACTTGCGGCCGTCCGGACTCATGAACTCGCCGCCGTTCTGCCAGCTGTAGAGGTAGAGGAACGAGTTGCCGTAGTTCGGGATGAACCCGATCCGGTCGAAGGAGCCGCCCGGCGCCTCTTTGGTCAGCTTCTTGGCGAACTCCCTCAACTCCGACCAGGTGCGCGGCGGCTTGTCCGGGTCCAGGCCGGCGTCGCGGAGCAGGGAGCGATTGTAATAGAGCGCGCGGTCGTCGGTGCCCGATGGGACAGCGTAGACCTTGCCGTTGTACACCGCCTCGGCCCAGCAGGCGTGGTAGTAGTCGCTCTCGCGGATGCCGTCGGACTGCTTCTGGTCTCGGGCGATCAGGTCGTCCAGGCTGCCGAACGTGTCCCGCGATGCCCAGTCGCCGATGGTGAACCGGTCCTGATGGATCACGTCCGGCGGGACGCGGCCCACGATGGCGGTCATCAGCTTCTGCGGGTTCATCTGGCCGGCGCCCATGGAGAGCACCGTGACCTTGATGCCCTTGTTACGCGCCTCGAACGTCTTGACGCGTGCCTCAAGCCCCTTGCTTTCGGCGCCGTATTGCAGGCCCCAGACCACGAGGTTGACCGGCTCGGGAGCGGCGCTTCGACGGCAGCCTCCCAGGGCTGCCAGGACGGCCGGACCGATCAGAGCGGCCGTGAGCGCGGCGCGCAGCCTGGTTCTGCGGGTATATCGAGCGACGAGCACGTGCGAACCCCCATTGGTGTGTGGCGGCGATCGGGAATGCACTATTCTACCTTCGGCACATGCACGGGGCCGCGGCCGGGAGGAGCAGGGACAGTGGACACAGGAAGCAGAGCGGTTGTGACGAGCAATGTCGCCTCCATGCGCGCAGAGCCTTCGGACCGATCCGAGAGGGTGAGCCAGGCCCTGCACGGGCATACGGTGCGGGTCCTCGAGGAGCAAGGCGCCTTCTGCCGCGTCCGCACGGCCGACCAGTATGAGGGTTGGATGCACAGCGCCGCCCTGCGGCGGCTCGCGCGGGGCGAGGAGTACCCGGACCTCGAACGCCTGAGGGTGGTCAGCCGGCCGCTGCTTCGGGTCCATGCCGCCGGGTGCGCGCCCTCCGGCGTGGCGCCTCCGTACCTGCTGTCGGCAGGAAGCCTGGTGGAGTGTGGCGATGTGGTCCGCCTGGCTGACGGCTCCACGGTGCGGCTGGCGGCTTCCGGACTGCGCACGCCCACCGATGCCGTGCCGACGCCGTCGGCCGTCCTGGCCGTAGCGCGGCGGTTCCTGGGCGTGCCGTACCTGTGGGGCGGATCGAGCGCCTTCGGCCTGGATTGCTCCGGCTTCGTCCAACTCGCCTTCGGCCTTTGCGGCCTGCTGCTCCCGCGCGACGCCGACCTGCAGGCCGACTCGCCACTGCTCGCCGAGAGGCCCCTCGGCGCGCCGATGGCAGGGGACCTGCTCTTCTTCGGCCCGGCGCAGCCCGCAACCGGCCGGGCCATCACGCACGTGGCCATCGCCATGGCGGGCGGCAGGTACATCCACTCATCCGGACGCCTCGGCGTCGCGATCTCGCATGTGGGCGACGAGACGTGGCGCAGCCTTGTCCGCGTCCGGCGCCCGGCGTTCTGGCCTCCGCGCTAGAAGTTCAGGCCGAGATCGGCGTCGAAGGAGCTGACGGAATAGCTGTAGTTGCCGCTCGTAGAGGTGTCATGGCTGATCGACTGCTGGTGCCGCATGCCCACCTGAAGCCGCAGCTGGCGGCCCATGTCGAACACGAGGCCCATGTTGAAGCGCCGGGCCAGCGCGGCCAGGTAGCCGGTACTGTTGGAGTGCTCGTACTCGGCGAAGACGTTGGTGGCGTGCCAAACCGGGTACTCCAGCCGAGTCCGGACCGAGGCCAGGTTGGTGCCGCCGGAGCCGAAGTAGGTGCCGTACCCACCCGTGTAGCCTCCGGTCCCGGTTGTGTCCGTAGTGGCCGTGCTGGTGGTGTTCTGGACGGAGACGCTGAGGTCGGTGACGAGCTTGCCCCAGGGCTTGCCGCGAGCATTGATGAACACGCCCATGTTGTTGCTGCCGCCCTCGGTACCCAGGTAGGTGACCTTCTGCAGCATGAGGCCGCTGCTGAGCGAGAGCCGCTCCCCTGCGTTGTATGTAGCGCTCATGGAGAGGTCATTGCGCTTGCTGTTGTACATGTAGTCGCCGGCGCTGGCGCTGGTGCGGACCTGCGCCTCAATCGACAGGGCGCCGGCAGGCTGATAGCTCGCCGTCAGCCCCATCATGCGGGAGTTGCCGCCGAAGGAGCCGCTCCCCATGCCGTAGTACCCCGAGTTGAACCCGCCGCTGTAGTTGCCCGATCCGCCCAGTCCGGTGTTGAAGCCTCCTCCGCCGTAGGTTCCGCCCCCGGTGTAGTAGGACTGGAGCCGCTGCATCAGGCCGGGGGCGGTGGCGGTGGAACCCGTCGTGTTGTTGAAGATCGAGTAGCCTCCGCTATCCTGCTTCTGGAGGTTTAGGGTCAGTTGGAGGGCCTTCATGGGGACGACCCGCCCTGTGAGCTGCAGGTCCAGCGCGTTGTTGCTGCCGCCGGTCCCGCTCTTCATGATGCTGTCCGATATTTGGGCGTCCACCGAGTAGCGTTCGCCGGGCTTCCATCGCAGGCCGAGCCGGGAGGTCAACGCGTCGGTGTTGTAGCTCGTGGCCGTGGCGCCCACACTCGATGAGTAGGAGCCGGATGACCGGTTCACGTTGCGACCGAGCGACAGGTCGATGCCCCACGGCCCGGTGTTCGTTGTGTAGGCCAGCGTGTCCGATTGCATGACGCTGTTGCCGGTGCCGCCGCTATAGGTGGTGTTCATGGAGTTGTGGCTGACGCTGAGGCTCCCTTTGCCCAGTTCCCACTTGCCGGTGATGCCGTTCTGGTTGTAGTCGTCCATCCCGGTTGAAGCGGCCAGGCCACCGGTGCTCGAGGTGGAGTAGGAGTACTGAGGGCGCCGCGAGCGCTGGTAGTTGGCCGTGATGCTCACGCGCTTGGATGGCGTGTAAGCGATATCGGTCTGGATGCCGCGCTCGTTGCGGTTGAAGCCTGGGCTCTCCACGGCCGTGAACGCGGGAGAGATGTTCTTGTAGACCCAGTTGAGCCGGAGCTTCTCGCCGGCCAGGCGGTTCTCGCCGCGGATCTGCACCGCAGTGCCGCTGGACGGGCCGCCCGACAGCGAGAGCTTGCTGGAGGCCATCTCTGCAGTGATGGTGCCCGACTTGCCCATCGCCATCTGCGCGTCGAAGCCCATTACCTGCCGATCGCCTTGCGTCTCGGTCGAGGTGACCGGGGTGTAGGTGATGCGGATGATCTGTGTGCTTGGAATGGGCAGCTGAAAGTAGACGCGGTTAGGCAGCAGGGGATCAACGACGAAGTCCGTGCCATAGGCCTGGGGAAGCGTTCCCACGGTGACGGTCATCGGATACTTGGGCGTGCATCCAGTCAGCTTGCCGGCGGTGTCGTAGACCAGGGTCACATCAACGGGTAGCTCCAGGGTATAGGGCGTGGTGGCGCTGTTGTAGCCGTAGAACTGCTCGGTGCGGCTGATGACGCCCTTGTTCGAACCCGATACCTGCGACAGCATGCTGAAACCGACCTTGGGGCCGCTCGTGCCGCCGTAGTCGGCACGCCAGCCCATGATGGCGCCGCCGCTCTGGCCGTAGTTGTAAACCTCGAAGGTGACCGCGATCGTGTCCAGTTCGTGGACGATCAGGCCATTCAGGAAGTTGAGTTCGCCTGTATACGGGTCCAGCGTGTAGTCCGTGCCCTTCACGAGTTCGCGGTTGTTGACGCGCACCCGTTCGCTTCCGTCTACGATCTGGCCCGCGAAGACGTAGTAGGGGCCGGACCGGTTGGCGCCGTTGAGGGTGACCGTGCGCGTCTGTGCCTTCGACTTGCTCACCAGTGACGTGAGCCGCAGGTTGCGCGCCAGGTTGGCCGTGACCTGTATGCCCTTCAGCGACTTGGAGAAGCCGATGAGCGAGTTGCCGGTCAGGCCCGCCTGGATATCGCCGGCATTTACCTTGTAGTCGCGGGTGACGTAGTCCAGGGAAAGGCGGTTGTCGTACGGGCTACCGTACAGGTAATCGCTGTAGTGTGTCTCGAAGTTCAGGATGCCGAAGAGCTTGCCGCGCACCGCCAGGTCGGTGCTGGTGTAGCCTCCACCCAGTGCTTTGCGGCCCAGGTACTGGGAGCTGTCGTAGGCGTCGCGGCTACCGTTAACCTGCTCCATATGGAACCCGAGGTTGTGCGAACCCTGCAGCTTCACCTCGGACTTGGTCTGCTCGCCAATCCTCTGTAGCTTGCTGCGCAGGCCGCCCAGGAGGCGGTCGGACTTCTTCGGCGTCTCGCCTTCAAAGGGCGCCTTGCCCCCTTTGACCTTCTTCGGCTTCTTGGCTCCGGCCTTGGATTGGTCTGCCCGCTGCTGCTTGACTTCCGAGGGCGTCAGTGTGCGGATGCGCCGCATGATGTCCCAGGGGCTCTCTGCCTTGTCGGTTGCCTCCTGTGCCGATGCGCGAACGGCGCCTGTCACCACGAGGGCGAGCGTCACCAGTCGGAGTGCTCGGCCGATCATCGGGCGACGACCTCTGCGACCAGCGCCGCCGTGCGGAGGGCCTCGCGCCGAAGCTCAATGCCGCGGGCGACCTGGAGCCGGCGAATCTCCGGCGTTGCGGCCAGTGCCGACCGGCAGAGTGCCTGTACGGGCGCGCTGCCGAATTCCTCGGTGCAGTAGGCCGAGAGCCTCGCCGAACTCATGAAAGACTTCACCTTTGGGTCGTACGAAAGGGCTACCACCGGGGTAGCCGCCATTACCGCGAACACCAGCGCGTGGAGGCGCATAGCCACCACGAGACCGGCGCCGCCCACCAGATCCAGCGCCGAGGCGACATCCGGCACATTGGCCACGAAGCAACCTTCACCTGCCAGAGCCGCAGCCTCGCGGGCGAGTGACACGTCCTCGCCGGCATGCATGGCCAGTAATGCTACGCGCTGAAGGCCCTCGCCCCGCACTGCCCGCACTAACTCGGCCGCGTCCGCCGCCGTCCGAAGCGAACCCCACGCCCGCAGCGCCAGCACTGCCAATTCGCCGCCGGGTTCCCTCTGCGGCCGCTCCGGCAGTGCGAAGGCCGGGTCGGCGGTCACCTCCAGCCGCGCCGTAGCGCCGCCGATTCTCCGCACCAGCTCCGCCGAGTCTGGATCTCGAACCGTCACCAGCGCCGCGGTCCGAAACGCCGCCGCTGTGATCGTCCGCGACAGCGGCCGATGCAACGGACCCACGCCCTGCGCGTAGACCACAGCCGGGAGGCCCATGCGGCGGGCCAACCAGAGGTAGCCCGCGTAGTAGAGCAGCGACCGGATGCTCGTGGCGTCCTGGAAGAGGCTTCCGCCTCCGGAGATCGCCACATCCGTCTCGGCCATGGCCGCGCGCACGGCACGCACGTCCATCCTTGGTACGGCACGGATGCCGTGCCATGTTTCCGTGGAGGCCGGCGCGCCGGATAGGGCGACCAGTCCCTTGGTGTCTCCGAACTGGTGGGCCCAGGAATGGACGATCCCACCCAGGACGGCCTCGTCGCCCAGGTTGCCGCATCCGTAGTAGCCGCAGAGCAACCCGCGCAGGCTCATGCGCCCGGAGTGTTCCCTGCCTGCGCGGTCGCCATACGCCGCCCAAGCGCCAGCCATACAGCGCTGCCGATGGCGCAGCCCAACACCAGCCCGATGGCCACACGCGCCACCGACAGGTGTATGGGCGTGTGGATATGGCAGAACGTGTTGGCCATGGAGACCAGGCCCAGCATCCCCACGATGGTCAGCGCCGGCGCCCAGGTACGGCGGCCTGAAGCCGCCAGCGCCGCTCCGAGGAAGATCAGCGGGTGACCGATCAGAAACTCCTTCGTGCGGGGGCGAACGATGAGCCACGCGTCCAGGATCGAGCGCACCCGAAGCTCCCAGCCCGAGACGCCGACGCCCGGCTCGTTACCCGTTCGCGCCACGGCGAACGCCAGCGCGACCAGTGCGACCATAGCGCCGCCTACCATTCCCACACGGAGCGGGCTGGACAGGAAGTCGCCCACACGCCTTCGCGTTGCCGGCAGGGCGGCGCGAAGGCTCTCGCCCGGTCCGGGCAGGCCGGTGACGGCTGCCAGGGCCACCAGCAGGACGGGCAGGGCGTGCGCCAGTTTGATGCCCGCGAACTGCTCCGTATGGAGCATGAAGTCTCGGTTGCAGAGCAGGCCCACCACGAGCAACCCGCCCGCCGCCGACAGCGCCGCGCCTCCCAACAGGCCTCTCAGACCTGCGGCGATGGGGGACGGGCTTCTGGCTCCGGCAGCGTTGCTCGAGCCGGACAGCAGTCTCAGTCCGGCCAGCGTAGGACAGGCGATGGCCGCGATCAGGGCCGCCGCCTTGGCGCCCAGATGCCCCGCCACGCCGCCCGCGGCGATCGCAAGCGCCACCAGAAGCAAGCCGACGGCCGCCGGAAGGCTCGCCTCTCCAAGCACGGCCAGCGCAACAAGCACCACGGCCGCGCCGGCCCCCAGCCCTGCCAGGGCGCGTACAGCCAAAGGCGCTACGGGCTCGCCCAACAGCCTCGCGGGTCCGGTTGCCATCTCGCCACGCTTGCCGAGGCCGCCCGCGATCGACTTGACCATGGCGAGGTTCTCACCGACAGGGTCAGGCCCCGTGAGGAACGGGAGGCGAATGTAGCAGAGCCGTATGTTCCGCTCTCGGGCGGCGCGTACGAAGCGCTCCACCGCCTCGGACGGCGCGATCTGCGACAGCTCCGCCTCGGCGATGCTGTGTACACGCAGGAAGCGGCCCTCCAGTAGCTCCGCCAACCGCTCGTCGCCCTTCTGTTTGCCGAACTCGACCTGCCCCCAGATCAGTCCGCTTGCCACGAGCGCCTCGGCCGCGTCCCGCACACCGGCGCGGAAGCCCATCACCTCGGTGCCGGTGAAGACCATACTGCGGGCGCCCAGGGATCGGGCCGACCGGAGCGAGGCAGTCATCGAGGCGAGATCGGCTCCCGGGAAGTTACCGAGCCGCGCCACGACGCGAAGCCCTGCCCGTTGTACCTCGGTGCAGTCCTGGTTGGAGAGGCCCGTGCCGATGGTAAGCAGCGTCTCGGCGTCGGCCACGAAGGCCGCGACGGTGACCGGCTCGCCCCGATCGTCGGGAGCGACGGGTTCGTACCGCACCAGGGCAACCGGCGCGTTCAGGGGCGGCGCCTGGGACGCCAGCCCGGCGAGGCCCCGGTCCTCCAGGGCGGACGCCACTTGCGTGGCCAATCCGCGCGTCGAGCAGAGCAGCATGGATGCGGTGCCGGTAGATGTGATGCGGACCAGACCTGCCTGGCAGAGCTCGGCGACCGTGAGCTCGCTGACACCGACGGAGGAGACGCCCTGGGACTTGAAGCGTTTTAGGAGCGCTACGGTCGAGATGCCCTGCGTGGCGGCCAAGGCCCTGACCTGGTTCAGGTCGATGCACAGCTCAACGCGTCGGTTTCGCGCCTCGGTGCGGTGGCGCTGGAGGCCCAGCCAGCTCGATGCGGCGACGCCGACGACCAGACAGACCCACGCGAAGCGCCTGACGAAGAGAGACAGAACACACCCTCCAATAGGGCCGCCACCGACCATTGCCGGTGCGCTCCCTTAGCATAGGGATGATTCTGGCACAGCATCATCGCTGCTGCAAGGCTGGAAGGAGACAATCGAGCCGCGGCGGCGTATACTGACCATGATGGGTGGGCATATGCGCGCCCTGGCGACCCGAAGCACCATGACCCAAGCGATCAGCAGACACCGGCACCTGCGCGCCCTGACCCTCTTGGCCCTCGCGGCCTGGGTCTGGTTTGCGTACGGCGCCCCGATGGTGCATCGGCATGAACGTGAGCAGGCCTCGTGGAGCGTGGCTTGTCAGGCAGGCCACTCGTGCGTCGCCTGCGCATGGTCATCCGTGGGCGGCACATCGGCCGCCTCTCCAGCACGTCCCGGCCTCATTGTCGCGGCGACGGGTCTGGCCGGACCGCCCTTTGCAGCTTCCTGCTCCCATTCCCGACCCCTCGGCCTTCACGGCTCACGCGCTCCTCCCTGCGTCTCCTCTCAGCCCGCTACAGCCTAGTTCCGCCGCCACGGTCGCGCATCAGTGCAGGCCGCGGTGTCGCTTACTAACACACGAGAGGAACCACCGATGCGCAACCTATGGGCGCTCGTCGCCCTTGTCCATGGCCTTGCTGCGCCTGTCTCTCCGGCCGCCGCGCAGGCCAGTGCTCCCGCCGATGTCGAACAACTGAAGGCCGTCGTTGCCAAGCAGGCCGAGATGATCCGCGAACTGCAGGAGCGCCTGAGCAAGCTTGAGGGTGCGTCTGCTGCGGGCAAGGCGCAGTCCAGCGATGAGCCGCCGGTGCCCGCAGTGACGCTGCCCATGCCCGCGAGTCCGTCGCGGTCGGTCGGGCAGGGCGGCTCGGCGTCCGCGCTGCCCGACATCGCGGTCTTCGGCAACAACCTCGGCCGCTTGCTCGCCGCCAAGGGCGAGCCGTCCCGGAGCCAGTTCCGCATATCGGAGCTAGAGCTCGCCTTGCAGCAGCGTGTGGCCGACGGAGTGCTCTTCCGCTCCACGCTGGCGGCGGGTGAGGAAGCGGACTTCGCCATGGGGCTGGAGGAAGGCTACGTCACCTTCACCAGGCTCGGCGTGCCGGGCCTCGGGGGAACGCTGGGCAAGCGGCGATTGCCGTTCGGCAAGCTGAACCCCATCCATCCCCACGCCGCCCCGTACGCCGAGACACCGGCCGCGCTCCGCTATCTCGCCGATCCCGACGGCCTCTCCGGCAATGGCGCGGCGCTGAACTGGCTACTCCCGATACCGTCCCTCTACGCCAATCTGGAGCTGGGAGCCGTGCAGGTCGGAGCATCGGACGCGGAGGTCGCTCGGCCGGACCTCACCGGCGCGACGCTCCCGCTCGGGCTTGGAGCCACCGGCACGGTCCCCATGGGGCGGCTCTGGCTATCGAAGGCGCTGAACCCGAGCACCGAACTCGAGATGGGCTCGAGCGCCCTTGCGGGAAAGGCGGACAGCGGCGACTCGGTTCGTCTGGTCGGCGCCGATGTGACGCTCAAGCAGGCGCTCGGGGCGTTTAGCCGATGGCAGCTTCAGGGCGAGGCGCTGTGGCACACGCGTAGGGACGCCGGCTCCCGCCTATCCCACACTCGCTCCGGCGCCTACCTCGCGGCCCTCTATGCTCCGGACCAGTACCGTGAGTTCGGCCTGCGCTACGACGACAGCCGCCTTCCCTGGCCGTTGGAGGGCGGCGAACGGCTGCTCTCGCTGATCTGGTCCAATCGCCTGACCGAGAGCTCGCTCTGGCGCCTGCAGTTGGCGCATGGAGACCGGACCACCGATGCCTTGCTGCCGTCGCGGCGGGGCCTCACGGAGCTGACGTTGCAGTTCGTCTGGGGTGCGGGTTCCCACTCGCATCCGTTGCAGTAGGAGGAGACCGCCGTGAAGACACCATTGGCATTGCTGGTCGCCGCTGCCGCCGCGTCCCTATGCATGAGCCGGGCCGCCGCCGAGCTCCGCATCATCACGGTTGACACAAGCCTCGCCGATATCGCCAGGCAGGTGGCGGGAGATAGGGCCTCCGTGGAGTCGCTCGCACGCCCATCAGACGACCCGCACCACGTGGTTGCCCGACCCAGCATGATCGTGAAGCTCTCCCGCGCCGATGTGTTCGCGCGGATCGGCATGGGCCTCGACATGTGGGCCGACGCCCTGCTTGACCGCTCAGGGAACGCGTCAGTCCAGCCCGGCGGCAAGGGGTATGTCGACTGCTCGCGAGGTCTGAAGGCGCTGGATGTGCCCTCGGGCAAGATCGACCCGTCGATGGGCGATCTGCATCCCGAGGGCAATCCGCACTATCTGCTGGACCCGGCTCAGGGCATCCTGGCCGCCGGCAACATCGCCGCCGCCCTGATCCGGGTCGACCCTTCCGGTCAGCCCTATTACCATTCGCGCTTCGTGCAGTTCGGCGAGCGCGTTAAGGCCGGCCTGCAACGCTGGTCGACTGCGCTGAAGGGCCTCCCCAACCGCGATGTGGTGCCGTTCCACAGGAGCTGGGCCTACTTCCTCGCGCGGTTCGGGCTGCGCGAATTCGGGGTGCTGGAACCGAGGCCGGGCATTGAGCCGTCGCCCGGCCATGTGGGGGCGCTTGCCCGGCTAATGAAGCAGGCCGGGGTCAAGGTCGTCCTATGTGAGTCCTTCCGATCCAAACGGTGGCCTGACCTGTTGGCGGGCCAGTGCGGCGCCGTGCCGGCCTTCGTCCCGGTTGCCGTGGGAGCGGACCCGCAGGCCGGTAGCTACATCGCAATGTTTGACACCATCATTGAGCGCCTCGTCGGCGCGGCCGGATAGTCTGTGGGATCCAACGGCGAGAGGCCTGCCCTGCTGGTTCAGGTTCGCTCTGCCTCGCTGGGCTATGCCGGCAGGCCGGTACTCACCGATATCAACCTCGATATCCGGCAAGGCGACTATGTCGGGATCGTCGGACCGAACGGTAGCGGCAAGACCACGCTGCTCCGTTCGGTCCTTGGCCTGCTAAGACCGGTCTCCGGCGTGGTGACCCGCTTCGCCGGCGTCTCTGTAGGCTATGTCCCCCAGCGCGATACTGTGGACCCCACGTACCCGCTGACCGTTCTCGATATCGTGCTTATGGGCCTCTACTGCCGCGTAGGGGCCCTGCGCCGGATTTCGAGGGCCGACCACGATGCAAGCATGGAGGCCCTCGGCCACGTAGGGTTGGCTGACCAGTCCGATCGGCCGTTTCGGGCACTGTCAGGGGGTCAGAGGCAACGGGTCTTGCTGGCGCGTGCCCTGGCAGGCAGGCCGTCCCTGCTGCTGATGGATGAACCCACGAACGGGATGGACTTGCCTGCTGAGCACTCCATGATGCTGCTGGTCGACCACCTGAGGCGGGAGCATGGCCTCACCGTGGTAATGGTCAGCCATCTGCTCAACACCGTGGTGAACCATGTCGACAGCGTTCTGATGGTAGGGGAGGGGCGCATCCGCTTTGGCGCTGTTTCTGAGATGGTGTCTGAGCCAGTGCTTGCCGCCCTCTATGCCATGGATGTGCAGGTGGCTCAGGTGGGAAGCCGCACGGTCGTGATGCCCGCCGGCAGGGCGGAGGGCAAGTCCGATGACGCTGATTGATGTGGTCGACAGCCTGCGCCTGAACGCGATCGGGCTCATGGCCGGGATGGCCGCCGCGGCCGCCTGCTCGTTCCTCGGCGTTTATGTGGTCCTGCGGCGCATCGTCTTTGTTGGGGCCGCCCTGGCGCAGGTGGCCGGCGCAGGCATCGCCCTTGCGTTCCTGATCGGTCCATTGCTGGCTGGCGTCGCCCACCGGCTCATGCATGTGAGCGGGCCGCTCCCGCATGTCGGCATGGCCCTTGAGCGCCTCGTCCGCGACCCTCTGGCGGTCTCGCTCCTCGTGACCGTCCTGGCCGCGGCGCTACTGGCGAAACCGGCCATGGGCGCCGCGGCGGCGAGGGATGCGCGCATCGGCATGACGTACCTGGCCGCCTCCGCCCTGAGCCTCGTGTTCATCGTCCGGAGCCCCAAGGGCCTGGACGATGTGCGCGAGCTACTGGACGGGAACATTGTTGCGGTATTGAACGGGGACCTGATTCAGATGGTGGTCGTCTTCGCCCTGGTCGCCCTGACCCATGCGGCGTTCTACCGTCAGATCCTGTTCGTCAGCTTCGATCCCGAAATGGCCGCCACCCAGGGCTTCCGTGTCCGCCGATGGGAGCAGCTCTTCTTTGCCACACTCGCCGTGGTCATCTCGGTTGCCATCAGCAAGGCGGGGCTGGTGGCCGTGTTCGCCTACCTGGTATTCCCAGCGGCTACGGCGCTCAGGCTGGTACGTCGCATGGGTGCGGCGTTCGCGGTTTCTGTGGCGCTAGGTATCGTCGCGACCATTGCAGGATACGTGGTTGCGCTCCTGGCGGACCTGCCCACGAGCCCGCCGACGATCGGGGTGCTATGTGCGTTCTGGCTCGCCGCATCGGTCTACAGGTGGCGTCGGCCTCTTGAGTGAGCCGGTCGGTAGCAGCCCTCCTGCCCTAGGTATAATCAGCGCGTCTCCAGGAGGGCTGACAGTGAGTGATGCAGTCCAGTTCCGGCTGGTGGTCGGCCTGGGCAATCCCGGGGACCGGTACCGCGGAACGCGGCACAACGTGGGCTTCGAGGTGGTGGATGAACTGGCCCGGCGGCAGCAGGTGGCTGTCGGCAAGCGCCAGTTCCGCGCGTTGCTCGGCGAGTACCGCTTCGGCGATGTGCGTGTCATCCTCGTGAAGCCGCAGACCTTCATGAACCTATCCGGCGAGGCCGTGGCGGCTGTGGCGCATATGTTCCGCGTAGAGCCGCGCCACATCATCGCGGTCAGTGATGACGTAGCTCTCCCGGTCGGCAAGGTGCGGTTACGCCTGCAGGGCTCTGCCGGCGGTCACAATGGCCTGAAGTCGGTGGCCCAGCATCTGGGCTCGCAGGGCTACCCGCGCGTCCGCATCGGCGTCGGCGGCGGGGCGATGCAGGAACTGACCGACCACGTGCTGGGAAGGTACACTTCGGCGGAACGCCTGCTCGTGAACGACGCAGTGCTCTGGGCCGCGGACGCCGTCGAGGTGGCCCTTCGCGACGGCTTCGAGATCGCGATGAACCGCTTCAACGGGGAGCCCAAGCCGTGAGCCACGGGATGGGCCGAGTGGAGGGATTGTGACAAGCAATATCGGGGTGGCCGGATTCGAACCGGCGACCACTCGCTCCCAAAGCGAGTGCGCTACCAGGCTGCGCTACACCCCGAACATGTGGATTATGGGCGGATCGGCCGACTGATGTCAACCACGGACGGCCGCACCTGTGATGGCGCGCGTCTGGCTGAGGGCTGCGAGACCCTCGGCATCCCCCTGACACCCGAGGCGCTCAGCCGCTTCCTTGGGCTGGGCGAACTGCTGTATGAGGCCAACGCCGCCGTGAACCTGACACGGGTGCCCGTCGGCGATTATATCGAGCTTCACTGCCTCGACTCGCTGCTGGTCTGCAAGGCCATAGATATGCGTCGTGTTCGGACGGTGATGGACCTTGGGTGCGGCGCGGGCTTTCCCGGCATCCCGCTGAAGATCATGTGGCCGCACCTTCGCGTAGTCCTGGTCGACAGCACGCTGAAGAAGCTGCGGTTCGCCGAGGAGGCCTGTGGGAAGCTCGGGCTTGGCGGCATTCGGGTCGTGCATGGCCGTGCCGAGGAGCGCATCGGCGAGCTGGTCTACAAGTCGGACCTAGTGGTGGCGCGTGCAGTCGCTCCCATGGCCCGCCTTGTGCCGTGGCTGGCGCCCTACATCAAGCCCGGTGGTCGGGCTGTCGCGTACAAGGGCGCCGACATTGAGGACGAAATGCGCGCGGCTGAACCTGTCATCAGGAGAAGCAGCCTTGAGTTGGAGGCGGTCGTTCCTGCGGCGCTGCCCGGCTCCGGCATCGTCCGTAACCTGGTAGCTTTGCATCGACCTCCAGGCGCGACCTCTGCGGCCACCAGGACACGAAGGTGACCGTGCACATGGAGCGCCCTTGGGCCGGCAAGGTCGGGGCAGCGCAGCTATCGGTGGTATCCAACACCACGCTGACGATGCTGAAACTCGTCGTCGGCCTCATGACCGGCTCCGTCAGCGTCCTGTCGGAAGCCGCCCACTCGGCCAACGATCTGGTGGCCAGTGTCATCGCACTGGTCTCTGTGCGCATATCGGATCGGCCTGCCGACGACGGGCACCCGTACGGCCACGGCAAGGTGGAGAGCCTCTCTGGCATGGCCGAGGCCGCCCTCATCTTCGGCGCTGCCGCCTGGATCATCTACGAGGCCGTGAGCAAGCTGACCCACGGCACCGAAGATTTCGCGACCGGCCCGGGCATGGCAGTGATGGCGGTGTCCGTAGTAGTGAATGTCCTGGTGTCGCGGCGGCTGTACTCGGTTGCCAAGCGGACGGACTCCATGGCGCTACATGCCGACGCCGAGCACCTTCGTACAGATGTTGTGACTTCGTTGGGCGTCCTGATCGGCCTGGGCCTGGTCCGCTGGACCGGCTGGCATGTGCTCGACCCGGTCGTCGCTGTACTTGTCGCATTGCTGATCGTGTCGGCGGCATCGCGCCTTTTCGCGGGCGCTGTAGCTCCTCTACTCGACTCCGGCCTGCCGACTGCGGAGACCGACATCGTCCGCGGAGTGCTTGAGGCCGAGGCGCAGGTGCTGGGCTTCCACAAGCTTCGGACGCGCAAATCGGGCTCGTCCCGGCATATCGACTGCCATGTCATGCTTGATGACCACTTGAGCCTCGTCGATGCCCACCAGGCTATTGAGGAGCTTGAGGATCGAATTCGCGCCCTGCTGCCGGGCACCGAAGTGGTGCTCCACGCCGAGCCGTTCGAGGCGGAAATGGAGCATCAGCGCCGCCACCACGGCGTAGCGCCATCTGAACCAGACGATGATGCGCCGCGAGAGCGGCCCTGAAAGGAGAACTACCACCTATGTCAAGAAGGCACGGGTCGGCCTATGCGGCGTTGGCCCTTGCGGCGCTGGCGTCGGCCGGCGTCGCCCTTGGGCAGGCAAAGCCCGCCCCGACCCCCAAGCCGCCGGCTCCGGATGTGGTCGCGATCGTGAACGGCGAGCGGATCACACGCGGCGCCATCGCGGAGCAGCTCATCGCCGACCAGGTCGCTCGGATTTCGGCTCTGGACGAGCGGTACGCCGACCGGGCTCGCCCGGTGGCCGCGTCGGTCGGCTCTGTCATCCTGAAGCGACTGGCGGGCCGTGGAGCCCGGAAGAGCATGACTGTGACGAGGGCGGGCGTCGAGGCGGCCCTCTTCGCCGACAAGTCGGCTGTCGTTAAGGACGCGGTCCAGAACTGGATTCGGGAGACCGCCATCCGACAGGCGGCCAGGGCCGCAGGCGTCACGCCGAAGCCCGCGGAGGCGACCGTCGCATTCGTCAAGGCCGTCGATACGGCACGCAAGCAATTGAACCTCACCGGGATGAGCGATGCCAAGGTGCTGGCAACCCTGGGCTACCGCAGCGAGACCATCCGGCGCGGCGTCGATACGTCCCTCTGCCTCGAGGGCATGGTCCGAAAGGAGCTCGAGGCCAAGATGGGCCACAAGCTCAGCGCATCCGACTACGTCGATGCCCGGCACATCCTGATTCGCGTGAGTCCGCCGCCGCCGACCGTTCCACAGGCGGGCCAGCCCGCGCCGCCCGCGCCTGATATGGCGAAGCTCTTCGCCGAGGCCAAGACCAAGATCGATGCCATCGCGGCCGACATCGCGGCCGGCAAGAAGACCTTTGAGAAGTCCGCCACGGACCTCTCCGACGACGGCACCAAGTTCAAAGAGGGCAAGCTCGACGTCTTCGTGCGCGGGCAGATGGATGCCGAGTTCGAGAAGGCCGCCTTCAGCCAGGAGATGGGCAAAGTGGGCCCGCCCGTGCGTAGCCAGTTTGGCTGGCACCTGATCCGGGTCGATCGCCAGGGCAAGGACATCCCGTCGGCCGAGCGCGATCAGGCGTGGCAGAACTACATGCGGAGTAAGGCACAGGGGACGGTTTCCGGGATCATGAAGAAGTCAAAGATCACCAACTTCCTCGACCCAACGGCCCCCGTCGAGTAGGTCACTGGCGCGACCGGGCAGACACTGGCTGCCCGGTCGCGCCTCATGCCTCGGTCGGAGCCTCGGCTTCGACCTGAGTGGCGTAGGCGGAGAGGCGGCCTGCCAGGTCGCGCGTGAGCTCGGCCCGTAGCGCGATCCCCTCGGGACGGTAGTCCAGGCTGAGCACGCGGCCGGACTTGTAGCACTGGGCCAGCAGGTTTGGCTTGTCGTAGGGCAGCAGCGCCCGGACTGGCACCAGCAGCGACCGGAGGGTGTGCGCGATCCGGTCCATGAGGTCCTGCATCCCCTCGCCGGTCTTGGCGGAGATCGTGCACGCGTTGTCCGTGGCGGCGACGCGCTCGGTCAGGGCGAACCGGTCGGGCGCCACATCGGCCTTGTTCAGCACCGTGATCATGGCCTTGTCCGCGGCGCCCAGCTCATCCAGCACGGAGAGCACCGACTGCTCCTGCACGGCAGCCTCCGGATGCGCCGCATCCACCACGTGGATCAGGAAGTCCGCCTCTACGACCTCTTCCAGCGTGGCGCGGAATGCGGCAACCAGGCCGTGCGGCAGGTTGCGGATGAAACCCACCGTGTCCGTGAGCAGGATGGCCCAGCCCTCCGGCAGGCTCACGCGCCGCGTGGTGGGGTCCAGCGTGGCGAAGAGCTTGGCGTCGGCCATCACGTCAGCGCCCGTCAGGCGGTTCAGGAGCGTGGACTTTCCGGCGCTCGTGTAGCCCACCAGGGCGGCCGTGGGGAAGGGCAGGCTCCCCCTTTGGTTCCGTTGCTGCCGCCGCTGGCTGCGGACCTCAGCGATCTCCTCTTCCAGGTCGCCGATGTGGTCGCGCACCTTGCGCCGGTCGGTCTCCAGCTTGGTCTCTCCCGCGCCGCCGCGTACACCGATGCCGCCCTGCTGCCGCTCGAACTTCGTGTAGACGTTCATGAGGCGGGGAAGCAGGTACATCTGCTGCGCCAGCTCCACCTGGAGCTTGCCCTCGCGGGTCCGGGCGCGTTGGCCGAAAATGTCGAGGATCAGTTGCGTACGGTCGATGACGCGGAGGTTGGTCGTCTCTTGCAGGTTGCGCTGCTGGGTCGGCGAGAGCTCGGTATCGACGATCAGCAGGTCCGCGCCGGTCTCCGCATCGCGGATCTCCTCGGCCTTGCCCCGCCCGATGTAGAAGGCCGGGTCCGGCTCGCGCCTATGCTGGTGGAACACCTCCAGCACGCGGGCGCCCGCCGTATCGGTGAGCGCCATCAACTCCTGAACTGCGTAGGGCTCTATTGATGCGTCGTTCTCGACGCAAACGAGAAGCGCCTTCTCGCTGTCGCCGTCCGTCTCCTGTGCTTGTCGTGCCATCGTTACGGGCCTCCTGCCCCCGGCGCAAATGCCCTATCGCCGCCGGGGGCGGAGACGCTAAACCCTCGCCCCGATGCCGGCGGCCTGAATGCGCCGAACGGCCTCACGGGCTCGATCGCCATGCTGATCGCCCATGACGGTCAGCGACATCCGGATGAAGCCCTCGCCGTAGGCCCCATAGCCCACGCCGGGAATGGCGAGTACGCCCGCCTCCTCCAACAGCCGCGAGGCGAACTCGATGCTCGAGCCGCCGCCGGGGATCGGAGCCCAGACGTAGAAGGTGGCCTTCGGGCGCTGCACGTCCCAGCCGAGCGAGGCCAGGCCGTCCACCAGCACGTCGCGCCGCTCACGGATAACATCCAGGAAGGCGCCGTTGCCCACGTGCTCGATGGCGTAGGCGGCGGCGCGGGATACGGCGGGGAATTGCTTGCTGTCGATGTTCGACTTCATCTTGTTGAGCGCCGAGATGACATCCTTGCAGCCCAGCGCCACGCCCATGCGCCAACCTGTCATGTTGAACATCTTGGAGAAGGAGTGGAACTCAACGGCCAGGTCCTTCGCGCCCTCGACTTGCAGGACGGAGGGCGCCCGGTAGCCGTCAAAGGTAACCTCGGAGTAGGCCGCGTCGTTCACGAGGACGATATCGTACTGGCGGCAGAAGTCCACTGCCTCGCGGAAGAACTCCAGGGTCGCCGTGGCGCCGGTGGGATTGTTCGGGTAGTTCAGCCACATGAGCTTGGCGCGTCGTGCGGCATCGGTGGGGATCGTGGTCAGGTCGGGCACGAAACCGCGTTCGCGCAGGAGCGGCATGGGGCAGACCTCGCCGCCGGCCATGAGCGTGTTGACGCGGTAGACCGTGTAGGCCGGGTCAGGCGCCAGCGACACATCGCCCGCGTCGATGTAGGTCCAGGCCAGGTGCGCCAGGCCCTCTTTGGAGCCGATGAGCATCAGCGCCTCGGAGCGGGGATCGATCTCGACGCCGAAGCGGCTGCCGAACCAGCGCGTAACGGCCTCAATGAACCCTGCCTCACCCAGGGGCGATTCGTCGTAGCGGTGCGTCTCAGGGTTCCTGGCAGCCGAATAGAGCGCTTCGACGATGGCCTCGGGGGTCGGCTGGTCGGGGTCACCGATCCCGAGGTCCACGAGGTCGCGGCCTTCGGCGATCGCCTTGGCCTTGAGCGCGGCGATCTGTCCGAACAGGTAGGGCGGAATCTGGCTCAAGCGCGTAGACGGACTGGGCAAAGCGGTCGTCTCCTGGGGTCTGGTGTGAGTGCCGGAAGGCTACTGGCTGATTATGGCACACGTCCGTCCTAGGCGCCGGCCGCGGAGTACTGGCGCACCCCCGCACGCCACGTCCAGCGGAGCAGGAGGAGCGCTGCGGCGAGCCAGGCGACCTGCACCGCCATGCCGATGAGCACCTCATGCGGGGTCAGCTTTCCGAGTGCGACCTCGACGGGGAACGAGCCCATGTACCGGAACGGCGTGGCCTGCGCCGCTGCGGCAAACCCGCCAGGCAGCAGGGCCAGCGGCGCCACGCGGCCCGAGAGGAAGCTATCCAGCGTGAAGTAGAGCTGGTTGACGGCATCGATGCGCGTGGTCCAGAACGACAGGATCGCCAGCACGTACTGCAGCACATAGCGCATGACGGCCGCCAGCGCCAACGACGGCAGGGAAGCCGGGATCCACCAGTACGAGGTCGGCGGGCTTGGCCGGAGCATCAGGTAGATGGCCGCCCAGATGGGGATCAGCAGCGCCGTGGTGAAGAGCTTGAAGCCGATGTTGGACGCAGCGTCCTCATGGATCGGGTGCAGCGGCCGCAGCAGCTTCGGAGATAGGCTTCCGGTCCGCACGCGGTAGGCGAACTCGAACACATCCCACGACATCGTGATGTGGCCGTAGATCATGAAGAGCAGGAAGTAGGCCGCGAAGTCGGCCGCTGTGTAACTGGCGCCTCCCCGGCCCACTGGACCGCCGCGCGCCGAGGTGGTCGCCGCCCATACGGCCAGCGATACGAGCGGGCCCACAAAGCCCCAGAGCGCCCAGATCAGCACCACCATGCGGTACTGGGCCATCATCGCCCAGGATGCCCGCAGGTTGGCGCGGTAGACCTGCAGCCAGTAGGTCAGCATGGTTCGGTCGTCTGGGCGGCCTCGGTCGCGAAGACCTGGCCGATCACCTGCTCGATAGGCGGATCCTCAACCGTCAGGTCTACCACAGGCAGCTCGGCCAGTAGCCGGCCCACCGTGGCGGCCGCTTCGGCCTTGGGCGTCTGCAGCGTGACGCGGACGCCGTCTACCTCCACCACGGTGCCGAAGGCCACCGCGCGAGCCGCCGCCGCAGGGCTCTCCACATCGATCTTCACGAGCTTGTAGGGCGCGATCCGCCGGGCAAGGTCATCCAGGCTGCCATCAAACAGCATCGTGCCGTGATGGATCACGATGACGCGCTTGCAGAGCGCGGTAACGTCGGCCATGTAGTGGCTGGTGAGCAGCACGGTGGCGCCGGTGCGCCGATTGTGCTCTGCCACGAACGACCGGATGCGGCCCTGCATGGTCAGGTCCACACCCAGGGTCGGTTCATCGAGGAACAGCACCCGTGGCCGATGGAGGAGCGACGCGGCCAGCTCGCACTTCATCCGCTCACCCAACGAGAGGTTTCGCACAGGCTTGCGCAGGAGTTCGCTCAGGTCGAGGAGCTCCACCAACTCGTCGACGGTCTTGCGGAACTCGGCCTCCGGGATGCGGTAGACGGCCTGGTTCACAAGGAAGGAGTCCATGGCCGGGATGTCCCAGAGCAACTGGTTCCGGTTGCCCATGACGAGGCTGATCTGCTTCAGGTAGGCATGCTCCCGTCGCCATGGCGTATGGCCCAGCACCCGAGCCGTGCCGGCTGATGGGTGCAGCAGCCCGGCCAGCATCTTGAGCGTGGTGGTCTTGCCGGCGCCGTTGGGGCCCAGGAAGCCCACGACCTCTCCCTCGTCCAGCGTAAACGAGATGTCGCGGACCGCGTGGACCTCCTTGTACGTACGATGGAAGAGGCTGCGGAAGGCCGCAGCCGCGCCGGCCGACCTCTCGGTGACGCGGTACGTCTTGCTCAGCTTCTCCAGCGATATCTGGCAGGCCACCCTGGCGCTCACGCCGCTCAGATGGGACGCCAATCGATGTCAGCCGTCACGGCCTCGCAGAACGCGGCCACGAGGTCGGCGGCGGCATCGATGTCGGCGATATCCATCACCTCGCCGGGCGTGTGCATATAGCGAACCGGCGCCGAGACGAGCCCGGTTGCGACGCCCGCGCGGTTCACCTGGATGGCGTTGGCGTCGGTGCCTGTGCCGCCCGGCACGGCCTTCACTTGGTAAGGGATGCCCCGCTCCCGGGCTACCTGCACGAGCAGGGAGCAGACCTTCGGGTTAATGTTGGCGCCGCGGGCGATGACGGGACCGGCTCCGAGCTTGATGTCGCCAACCGTGTTCTTGTCGGCGCCGGGGAAGTCCATGGCGTGGCACACATCGACGGCAAGCGCCACGTTGGGGTCGATCCCGTAGGCGCTGGTTCGTGCGCCGCGCAAGCCGATCTCCTCCTGAACGGTAGCGACCGCGGTGACGCACCCCTGCAGTTTTGCCGCATCGATCCGGCGTAGCGCCTCGGCCACCACGCAGGCCCCCATCTTGTCATCGAAGCTGCGCGCCGCGTAGCAGGCGCCCTGCAGGCGCACCATCGATTCGGCATAGGTGACGCAGTCGCCGATGCTCACAAGCGCCGCGGCTTCTTCCTTCTTGCCGACGCCGATGTCGATCCAGAGGCTGGAGCCCTTCGGCGCCTTCTCGCGCTCGTCTCCCTCAAGGAGGTGGATCGCCTTGCGGCCGATGACACCGGCCACCGGGCCGTTGGCCGTATGCACGGTCACGCGCTGGCCCACGATGATGGCGTTGTCGTGCCCGCCGATCATGCCGAAGTAGAGCATCCCGGTGTCGGAGATGCTGCGCACCTGGAAGCCGATCTCGTCCGCATGGCCCGCGAGCATGATCCGCGGAGAGCCGCCGAGGTTCCGTGAGGCCGCGACACTGCCCATGACGTCGGTCTCCACACTGTCGGCGAACGCCTCCACATGGTTGCGGAAGACCCGCATGACCGGCTGCTCGTAACCGGACGGACCGGGCGCGTCTACGATGCGTGTGAGGAAGTCGAGTGTTGCTGCGTCCATCTGCGTTGCTGGCCTCCTGGCGGTCAGGACACGAGGCGCATGAGCGCCTCAGCCAGGCGGCCGTTGTCGTGTCGCACAACGTCGGTCTGGCTCATGAAATCACCGGTGATCGGTCTGTATCCGAGCGCCCGTACGCGGTCGGTATCGGGCTCTACAGGTACGGAGCCGGTCTGTCGGTACTTCTGGACGAGTTCCGGGGTCGGCCGTCCGGCGTTCACGAAGACACTGTCGAACACAGGCCTGGCAACGTGGGACTGGATCGCCTGGACATGGTCGGAGGCCGAA
Organism: uncultured Chthonomonas sp.; assembly: GCA_903885605.1. Lineage (GTDB taxonomy): Bacteria > Armatimonadota > Chthonomonadetes > Chthonomonadales > CAJBBX01 > CAJBBX01. Next base: position 37,647 of record CAISJD010000169.1, read on the forward strand.
AACCCGTCGGTCTCGCCGGGCTGCGTCATGACATTGCAGACGTAGACCTTGCGACATCGGGCGCGCTGCAGGGCCTCCGGGATGCCTGCCACCAGGAGGTTCGGGATGATGCTCGTGAACACGGAACCCGGACCGATGACGATGAGGTCGGCCGATGTGATCGCACTGACCACCTCATCCGGCGCGGCGGCTCCCGCCGGTGCCAGGCTGATGCGGCGGATCCGTTGCGGTGCATGGACAATGCGCGTCTCGCCCTCCAGCACACTGCCGTCATCCATCTCGGCGGCGAGGTGTACATGGCTCAAGGTGCTGGCCAGGACCCGGCCGCGGATGTTCAACACCTCGCTCGTCAGTTGGACGGCGCGCTCGAAGTCGCCGCCGCTCAGTTCGGCGAGGGCGGCGATCAGCAGGTTCCCGAAGGCGTGCTCGCGGAGCCCCGCAGCCGCGCCTCCGCCGCGAAAACGGTGCTGGAAGAGCTCGGTCATGAGGCCTTCAGAGTCGGCCAGGGCCACCAGGCAGTTGCGAATGTCACCGGGCGGGAGCATCCTCAGCTCCTGATGGAGCACACCCGAGCTGCCGCCGTCATCGGTGACCGTGACCACCGCCGTGATGTTGGAGGTGTAGTGCTTCAGGCCGCGGAGCATGGTGGAGAGGCCCGTGCCGCCGCCGATCACGACGATCCGCGGCCCTTCGGCGAGCACCCTGGTCCGGTAGAAGGAGTCGGCGAGGCCGGCGGCTCCGATGCCCGGCTTCAGCGCAACTGCCGCCGCAAGGCCAAGCCTGTGGATGCCGATGGCCAATGCCACCCCACCTAGGCAGATCAGGACCCAACCCGCGACAGGGCCGGGGCCTCCCGGCTGAAGCAGGCCCGGGACGCGGGCGTCGATCTGCTGCCATGCACGTCCGGGGATAGCGAGGAGGTCGAGCGGTCGCGCCTGTCGGACTAGCGAGAGGCCCAGCAGCAGAAGGGCGGCTCCCGCGGCGATCAGCAGGAGCCATCGCTTGACGCGGATGCCGGGCTGCAGCCACCGACCGGGTCCGGGAGCCTGCGTCATACGGACCGCGGCTTGTCCGACAAGAGCGAGTTCAGCAGCGAACTGAGCGCCCCCATGGCCAGTGAGCCGATCAGCGCGGCCCCGGCGCTCTCGACCCTGAAGCCAGGAACAACGAACTGGACAACGAAGAAGAGGAACGCGTTCAGAACGAAGCCGAACAGGCCGAACGTCATGCAGTTAAGCGGGGCGGTGAGTAGCTTCAGGATCGGGCGCACGAAGGTGTTGGCGAGGCCGATCACCAACGCGGCCAGAAGGAGGGATGTGGCTGGGCGCGCCGAGACGCCGATGCCCACAGAGCAGACGAGCCAGAGGGCCAGCACGCTGCATAAATAGCGAACCGTCCAGTTGCGCATTGCCTTGCACCTCCTCCCTGGTCTGATTGTACCTTGGCAGTTCCGCGCGCCTGCCCGGCGCCGGCGCACCGAGGCGCCGGGTGTGGTATATACACGGCACCCTGTCGCCCCCATCCACGGAGGTCTGCCTGTGCCTACGCCGCTCAGAATCGCGTTTTGTTCCGCCGAAGTGGCTCCCCTTGCCAAGGTCGGCGGCCTGGCCGACGTGGCCGGAGCCCTGCCGAAGGCTCTCATAGGCCTGGGGCACGACGTGCGCGTGTTCATGCCGTCCTACCCGTTTGTAGAGCGAAACCCAAACGTGGAGATGTGTCTGGTCGCCGACTGGTTCCCTGTGCAGATCCACTCGCAATGGACTGAGTGGCTGCAGCTCTTCCGTGTCGCTCCGGACCCCGGCTTCCCGCTCTACCTCGTCCATTCAGGCGGCTACTTCAGGGGCTCGGTGGATAGCGCGAGCCTCTACGCCGACGGCGCCTACCCGTACATCGTCTTCACTCGCGCCCTGCTGGACGCCGTGCCCAAGGTGGAGCCGGACTGGCAGCCCGACATCCTGCACTGCAACGACTGGCACACCGGGCTGGGACCCGCCTACCTGCGATCGACGCATGCCGGTGTCCGGCCGTGGGACCGATGCGCCGGCGTCTACACGATCCACAACGTGGCGCACCAGGGCGAGTTCAGCCGTGAGGTCCTGGGCCACGCGGGGCTACCCGGGTGGCTGTTCAGTCCGGAGTACACATCGCACTATGATCGCCTGAACTTCCTGAAGTGCGGCTCGGCGCTATGCGACCAGTGCAATACGGTGAGCCCGACCTACGCCGCCGAGGTGCAGACCGCCGAGTTCGGCTTCGGCCTTGAGGGCCTCTACAGGCACCTGGCGGCGGCGGGCAGGTTCGGAGGGATCGTTAACGGGATCGACGTCGGCGCGTTTGACCCGGCCACCGATCCGGCCCTGCCCGCCAACTTCTGCGCGTCGGAACCGTCGGGCAAGGCCCTGTGCAAGGCGGAGCTTCAGCGTGAGTGTGGCCTGCACGTCGATCCGTCAGCTTGCCTTATCGGCATGGTCACGCGCATCGCCGACCAGAAGGGGTTCGACCTGCTCGCGGGCGCGTTCGACCGGATCATGGCGGAGCCCGTGCAGTTCGCACTGCTAGGCCAGGGCCACCCGCACTATGAGCGTCTCTTCGCGCACGAACTCGCCGGCCGCTACCCGGGCCGGGTGTACGTGCGCCTCGCCTACGATGCGGCATTCGGGCAGCGTGTCTACGCCGGCTCAGACCTCTTCATGATGCCCTCGCACTTCGAGCCGTGCGGCCTGGGGCAGCTCATCGCCATGCGCTACGGCACACTGCCTGTCGTTCGTGCCACCGGCGGGCTGCGGGACACCGTGGCCGAGGGCGACCAGCGTCCCGGCTCAGGGCCGGGCTTTGTCTTCTGGCCCCGCGATCCGGCCCACCTGGCCGATGCCGTCAGCCGCGCCTGTGCCGCCTTCGCCGACAAGCCCGGTTGGGCGCGCCTGGTCCGCCGTGCCATGGACGCGGATTTCTCGTGGCGCCGCTCGGCATCGGACTACGTTGACCTGTACCAGCGCGCCCTGGCCTTGCGCAGGGGCGGTTAGGGGGACGCGGCGGGCCTCAGTACCAGTGACATGGCCTGCCACGCTTCCGTCACGAACTCGAAGGTCATCTCGGCGCGTATCTCGGCGGGCACATCGTCGAGATCGCGCCGGTTCTCCTCCGGGAGTGCCACGATCTTGATACCCGCCCTGTGGGCGCCCAGGACCTTCTCCTTGATGCCGCCCACCGGCAGCACCTTGCCGCGCAGGGTGATCTCGCCGGTCATGGCGATATCGCGCCGTAGCGGCCTGCCCGTCAGGGCGCTTGCGACGGCGACGGCGATGGCCACTCCGGCTGACGGTCCATCCTTCGGGGTGGCGCCCGCGGGCACGTGGACGTGAATCTCCCGCGTGCGGTCCAGGTCTACCGGTAGCGCCAGCTCCGTTGAACGCGACCTGACGTAGGTGAGAGCCGCCTGGGCCGACTCCCGCATCACGTCGCCGAGCTGGCCTGTGAGCGTCAGGCGGCCGTCCTTGGCGGGCAGCACGGTCACTTCGATCGTGATGGTGTCTCCACCGAACTCGGTCCAGACCAGCCCCGTGGCGGCTCCGACCTCATCAGCGGACTCAAGGGCTCCATACCGGAACTTCGGCTTGCCCAGCATGGCAGATAGGCCCTCACGCTCTACGCGCAGGCGGGCGCGGCTCCCTTCGGCGACCTTGCGGGCCACCTTGCGGCAGACTGAGCCGATCTCGCGCTCCAATCCGCGCACGCCAGCCTCCCGGGTGTACGCACGGATGATCTGCAGTAGCGCATCGTCGGTGATCACAGGCTTCGTGGGCTTGAGGCCGTTCTCGCGGCGCTGCTTGGGGGCGAGGAAGTCTCGGGCGATGGCCAGCTTCTCCAGCTCCGTGTAGCCCGTGAACGAGATCACCTCCATGCGGTCCCTCAGCGCCGCCGGGATGGGGTCCAGCAGGTTGGCGGTCGTGATGAACATGACATCACGAAGGCTGAAGGGGACCTCCAGGTAGTGGTCGCTGAACTCGCCGTTCTGCTCGGGATCAAGCGCCTCAAGCAATGCCGATGAGGGGTCGCCCCGGAAGTCCATGCCCAGCTTATCGATCTCGTCCAGCATGAAGACCGGGTTGCTCGTTCCGGCTTGTTTGATGCCCTGCAGGATCCGCCCGGGCATGGCGCCTATGTAGGTCCGCCGATGCCCCCGGATTTCCGCTTCATCCCGCACGCCTCCCAGCGAGATGCGCACGAACCTGCGGCCCAGCGCACGGGCGATGGACTTCCCGATGGAGGTCTTGCCCACGCCGGGAGGGCCCACGAAGCAGAGGATGGGGCCGCGCATGGCGTCTCCGGCGAGGCGCCGCACAGCCAGGAACTCGATGATGCGCTCCTTGGGCTTCGAGAGGCCGTAGTGGTCGTCGTCCAGTACGCGGACGGCTTCGTTGAGGTCCAGCTGGTCCACTGTCTGCGACTGCCAGGGCAGGCCGACCAGCCAGTCAAGGTAGTTACGGATGATCCCGGCCTCGGGCGCGGGACCGGGCATCCGCGTCAGGCGCTGGAGTTCCTTCTCGGCTCGGTCGAGCGCGACGCCCTGCAGGCCGGCGGCCGCGATCTTCTCGCCGTAGTCGGCCATCTCGGCCGCATGGTCATCCACCTCTCCGAGCTCCGAGTGGATGGCTCGGAGTTGCTCGCGCAGGATCACCTCACGCTGGTTGTCGCCCATGGTCTGCTCGACCCGTTCGCGGATCACGCGCTGCAGTTCAGCGACTTCGGTCTCGCGGGCAAGCACCGCGGCCAGCTTCTGCAAGCGTTCGTCCGGGCTCAGGGTCTCCAGCAACTCCTGACGCACGGCGATATCGGTATGCCGCAGGTAGGGGACGATGGTGTCGGCCACCTCGCCGGCCTCGGTGCTGTTCATCACGGCCAGCAGGGCCTCAGGTGCGATCTGGTGGCTGGTGTGTACCAGGGTCTCAAACTGCGCCTTCACGAGGCGCATGCAGGCCTCGGTCTCGGGACCTGTGGCGGGCGGCTCATCCGGGTGGGTCACGACGGCCAGCGTGTGGTCCATGACCTCGTCGCTGATGCTCAGGACATTGACGCGGTCCACACCCTCAAGGACCACGCGCAGGGTGCCGTCCGGAACGCGAAGCACCTGCATCACGGTAGCTGTGATGCCGACGTCGAAGAGGTCCTCGGGCATGGGATCCTCCACGGAGAGGTCGCGCTGGGCAAGCAGGACGAGCTTACGGTCCGCGTCCATGGCCGCTTCGACGGCTCGCACGGATCGCTCGCGTCCGACCAGGATGGAGAAGACGCCCTGCGGAAAGTAGACCTGATCGCGAATGGGGATCAGGGGCAGGACGACCTCATCACGCTTCAGGCGTCCCGAGGCGGCACGGCGCGCCCGAGGCTTCCGTGCGGCCTTCGGAGAGGCGGGGTCGGACATGGCGATGGGCCTCCTATGGGACAGCCGTCTTCAGCAGGAGGCGTCCGGCCGGCTCAGGAGGCCTGCCGGACATCATCCGAGTACTCGATGCGCGGGTCTTCGCGGTTAACTACGGTGCCCCGCGTGACAGTGCATTGGTGCACGTTCTGAAGGGAGGGGATCTCGTACATCACGTTAGTCATCGTCTCTTCAATGATGGTCCGCAGGGCGCGAGCGCCGGTGCTTCGTTTCATGGCCTCCGCGGCGATGGCGGTGAGCGCATCGGGCTCGAAGATCAAGTTGACGTTGTCCATCTCGAAGAAGCGCGAGAACTGCTTGGTCAAGGCGTTCTTGGGCTCGGTGAGGATGCGCACCAGGTCGCCCTCATCCAGCGGGTCAAGCGTGGAGACCACCGGCATACGGCCGATGAACTCGGGGATCAGCCCATACTTCAGAAGGTCCTCAGGCATCACTTGCGCCAGCGCCTCGCCGATCTCTGACGGTTTGCGCTCCTTGCCCTCCAGCTTCGCCCGGAAGCCCATGCCGCGATGGCTCAGGCGCCGCGAGATGATCTGGTCTAGGCCCTCGAATGCACCTCCGCAGATGAAGAGGACGTTGCTGGTGTCGAGTTGCACGTACTCCTGCTGCGGGTGCTTGCGGCCGCCCTGCGGCGGGACGTTGACGACCGCGCCTTCGATGATCTTCAGCAGGGCCTGCTGCACCCCTTCGCCGGAGACGTCGCGGGTGATGGACGGGTTGTCGGCCTTGCGCGATATCTTGTCGATCTCGTCGATGTAGATGATGCCCTGCTGCGCGGCGCGGACGGTGTCCTGCAGGCTTGAGCCGGTGTCAGCCGCCTGGAGCAGCTTCAGCAGGATGTTCTCCACGTCTTCGCCGACATAGCCGGCCTCGGTCAGCGACGTGGCGTCGGCGATGGCGAAGGGCACACGCAGGATCCGCGCAAGGGTCTGCGCCAGGAGCGTCTTGCCGCAGCCCGTGGGCCCGATGAGGAGGATGTTGGACTTCTGTAGCTCAACCTCACTCTTGGGCGCGGCGATGCGCTTGAAGTGGTTGTACACCGCCACGGCCAAGACCCGCTTGGCGCGCTCCTGGCCGATGACGTACTGATCCAGAACCTTGTGAATCTCCTTGGGCTTCGGTACACCGGCAACCGGCGGCGCGGTATCGCCGGGGGTCTCCTCGCCTCGGATGATCCGATCGCACATGGCGACGCAGTCGAGGCAGACGCCGCCGAGCAGTCCGACGATGAGCCGGACCTGCTCGCGGCGCTTCCCACAGAGGACGCAGCGCTTATCGTTGACTTCTGAGCTCTTCAATGAGGCGAAGCTCCTTGGCGGACCCGGAGGCGGCTACCGGGAGCCCTTCTCCATTACATGATCGACGATGCCGTACTCCAGCGCTTCCTGGGCGGACATCCAGTAGTCGCGGTCGCAGTCAGTCCGGAGCTTCTCCTTGTCGTGGCCCGTGTGGGTCGCCAGGATGCCCATGAGCGTGTCGTGCGCCTTATTCATCTCTTCCAGGCGAATGCGCGCATCGGTAACCGTGCCCTCGTACCCGCCGCTCACCTGGTGCAGCATAACCCGGGAGTGGGGCAGGGCGTAGCGCTTGCCCGCGGTTCCGCCCGCCAGGAGGATCGCCGACATGCTTGCGGCCATGCCCACGCAGATCGTGGCTATCTGGCACTTCACGATCTGCATCGTATCGTAGATCGCCAGGCCCGCCGACACGCTGCCACCGGGGCTATTGATGTACACGTCGATGTCGCCGTCAGGGTCGTCGCGCTCCAGGAAAAGCAATTCGGCGATGATCAGGTTGGCCAGATGGTCGTCCAGCGCGTCGCCCAGGAAGATGACGCGATCCTTGAGGAGCCGCGAGTAGAGGTCGTATGCCCGCTCACCGCGGGCGCTCTGCTCGACCACCATGGGGATGACGGAGCGGATGGGCGCTCCGGCAGAACCTATCTCATGGACCATGTTACGCCTCCGGCGCCGCGGGCGCGTCTGCCGCCTCAATCGCGTTGTAGGTCGGATCCTCGCTGGCGGGCCCTTCGGTGACCGTGACAACGCGGAAGAGCGCCTCGTGGAGCTTGCGCTGGGCGACGGCGTCGCCGACGCGGCGGCGCTGCTCCTGGCTCTTGCTCAGGCGCCGTGCGGTCTTGTCGTCCACATCGGCGTTGGCGATGGCCTCGGCCAGCTCGCCGCTGATCTCTTCGTCCGTCACGGTCAGTCCGAGCTTCGTCGCCAGCGCCCGGAACATGAGCCGCGTCCGCAGGCGGTTGTATGCCACGCCCTGCATCTGAGCCCAGTGCTGCTCTTCGGTCTGGCCGGTGCGCTGCAGGTAGGCCTCGTACGTCTGGCCGGTGCGCTCCAGAGCCTGGTGCAGGCGAGCCATGTCGTGGTATGCCTCGTCCTGCACGAGGAGGCTCGAAACCTCAATGGTGGAGCGCCCCATCACCGCTTCGATGGCGCGGCGCTGGCACATATCCTCGCTGAACTCGGCGGCCTGCCGCATCAAGTCCGCGCGGACGCCCTCGCGCCAGTCGGCGACGTTCTGGAAGGGGCTGATGGTGGCGACCCACTCATCGGTGACCTCCGGCAGCACGGGCTCGTTGATCTTGTCCAGCACGAAGACGAAGTCCGCGTTCTTGCCGGCGCGCTCTTCCTCGTGGTAGTCCTCGGGGAACTGAAGGGAGAAGCGGCGCTCCTCGCCGATGGCCTGTCCCAGCAGGGCGTCGTCCAGGCCGGGGAGCGTCTTGCCCATGCGGACCAGTGAACGGCGCGGCACGGCGGGCTCTTCGTCGCCCTCGACGGTGATGCCGAGGTCACCGGTGAGGACGTCGGTGGCCTCGACGGTTCGGTCGGTCACGGGGACGAGGCGGCTGTACTCGGAGCGGACGCGCTCGACGCCGGCATCGACCTCGATGTCGGTCACCTCGACGATGGGCTTGTAGACCGACAGGCCCTCGAGGTCACCCAACTCGACCACCGGCGCCAGCGCCACTACGGCCTCAAAGGACGCGGGCTCATCCTCGGTCAGCTCCGGGATGTTGGCTTCCGGCGAGACATAAGGCTGGATCTGCTCGATCTTGAGCGCCTCGCGAATGCACTTCTGCGCCAGTGACTGCCGCGCGGCCCGCCGGACGTCTTCCTGATCCACGTACTGCGCGACCACGGCGCGGGGAGCCTTGCCCGGCCTGAAGCCCGGAACGCGCGTCTGCTCCGCCAGGCGGCGGAACGCGCGCTCAAAGGCGCCGTTCACCTCCGCGGCGTCGGCTTCGATGTTCAGCTTGACGGTACACGGATCCAACTGCTCTCTGGTGACCTTCATGTGTCTCACCCCGGTGGTCGTCCGGCTAGGAAGCGGCCAACCTATCTCAAAATAATGCGGATACAAGGCTGCGGCCACCGCGACCGCTGTGCCCCGTATCCGCCTCGATGCCTTCTCACGCAGTCCAAGCGAAGCAGTCTACCCCTGCGGCATTTGGAGTGTCAACGACAGCCGCTCCGACAGGGCTCGTGCGCAGGGGTCGCGGCTTGCCGTTGCGGGCGCCCCAATGCTTGATTCCGCGGCTCGGTTAGGTGTATAATCCGCACCGTTAGCAGTCGAGTGCCAAGAGTGCTAATCTCTAGGCCGACAACGGGGCGCCCGCATCGCGGGCCGCGCCGAGCACACTTCATCAGGAGGCAAGACAATGGCGCTGAAACCTCTCGGTGACCGTCTGATCGTAAAGCCGACCGAAGCGGAAGAGAAGACCGCCGGCGGCATCGTTCTGCCGGACACCGCCAAAGAGAAGCCGCAGCAGGGCGAAGTGATCGCCGTGGGACCGGGCAAGCTTCTGGACAACGGCAAGACCGCAACCGTCGAAGTTGCAGTCGGCGACGTCGTCTACTACGCCAAGTACGGTGGCACCGAGATCAAGCTCGGGGCCAACGAGTACGTGATCCTCCGCCAGGACGATGTCCTCGCGGTTCTTGACAAGTAGGGAGATCGCTATATGGCAGCCAAGGTTCTGAAGTTCGACGAGGATGCGCGCCGCTCTCTCGAGAAGGGCGTCAATATCCTCGCCGATGCCGTGAAGGTGACCCTGGGCCCCCGCGGCCGCTTCGTGGTCCTCGAGAAGAAGTACGGCTCCCCGTCGCTGGTCGACGACGGCGTCACCATCGCCAAGGAAGTCGAGATCGACGATCCGTTTGAGAATATGGGCGCCCAGCTGGCCCGTGAAGTCGCCTCGAAGACCAACGACGTGGCAGGCGACGGCACCACTACCGCCACCGTCCTGGCCCAGAGCATCGTCCGCGAGGGCCTCAAGACCGTCGCGGCCGGCGCAAACCCCATGATGGTCAAGAAGGGCATCGACCTCGCCGTCGAGGCCGCAGTCGAGTGCATCAAGTCCGTAGCTACCCCCGTAGACGCCAAGGACGCCATCGTTCAGGTCGCCACCAACTCCGCGAAGAATTCAGTCATCGGCGAGCTCATCGCTGAGGCCATGGACAAGGTCGGCAAGGACGGCGTCATCACTGTCGAGGAGAGCAAGGGCACATCGGACGCCCTCGAAGTGGTTGAGGGGATGCAGTTCGATAAGGGCTACATCTCACCGTACTTCGTGACCGATTCCGACCGCATGGAAGCGATCCTCGAGAACCCGCTGGTCC